>JANYBS010000237.1 GCA_025360715.1 Candidatus Eiseniibacteriota bacterium
GGTGCGCCGAGAACAGCTGGCCGACCTGTGCGCCGACCCCGGCAGCCAGGAAGACCGCGCCGAGCGACGCGAGCATCTGCGGCAGGATGGCCGCCCAGCCCACGGCGCTGAGAAGACGGCGGCCCTCGCGCAGCGGCATGATCACGCCGCGCTCGATCGCGCCCACGCGGCGCTCGGTGGTCGTGCCCGGCACGTGCGCGACGGGCCGCAGGACGAGCGCCGAGATGGCGAGCGCGATCAGGACGCCCGCGATGAGCGAGACGAGCGTCGCCTGCTTGGCGTCGATGAGCACGCCGCCCATGTGTGTCTGCTTGGCGAGGAGCGTGCCCAGCAGCGCCGTCACCGGGATCACCAGTGCGATCAGGAACAACTTGTCGCCGTGATGCGCCGCGCTGGCCTTGCGCTCTTTTGCGCTCGAAGTGGCGGCTCCCACGGTGCCCAGACCGGTCGCGGCGAGCACCACCAGCAGCAGCACGACGCCGCCGTTGCCCATGTCGCCGATCCGGTCGCCGAAGAGGAAGCTCACCGCGATCAACGCCCAGAATCCGCCTGCGCTCAGGCGCTTAGGGTTGCTCGCGTCGCGGCCCGACAGCCACGCGCAGGCGGCGAAGAACACTCCGCCGAGCAGGTAGAGCTGCGGCAGGCCGATCACGCGCGCGGCTCTTGGTGCAATATCGTGGGCGTCATGGCCCGGGCGATCTGCCGGTCCAGCAGTGCCAGCCGCGCGCCGTGCACGAGCAGCGCCGCGATCGCCGTGGGGATCGCCCACTTCGAGAGCGCAAAGGGCTCGACCGTGATGGCGTTCTGCTCAAGGAAGCCCTTGATCAGCAAGATCGACGCGATGGCGACGAAGATGTCTTCACCAAAGAAAAGCGCGATGTTGTCGGCAGCCGCGCAGTGCGCACGGATCAGGAAGCGCACACGGTCGGGGAGCGGGCCGAAGCGCGCCTCTGCCGCGCCCTCGGCCATGGGGGCGATGAGCGGCCGCACCATCTGCGCATGGCCGCCCAGTGACGTGAGTCCCAGCGCTGAGGCCGCCTGGCGGACGATGAAGTACACCGTGAGCAGCCGTCCCGCGGTGGCCGCCTGCACGCCGGCGATCCAATGCCGCGCGCGCTCTTGAAGTCCGCAGCGCTCGAGCATGCCGATCGCCGCGAGCACGAGCCAGACCACGCTCACGTAGCGGTTCGCGTTGAACGCCTTGCCGAACGCGGCCAGCGTGGTCACGGCCGCATGCGCGATCGCGCCCGGATCGGCGCCCGGCGAGGCTGCAGCGGCCATGCCGGTGACGAGCGCCGCAGCGAGCACGATCAAGAGCGGATGCGCGCGCAGTACGAAGCCGACGATGAGTACGGCGATGCCCAGTAGGGTCATTTCCGACCTCCTTGGCGAAGCCTCGAGTCCTGAAGTGGACGGGACCGGCCAAGTTAGCATGGGCGGCAGGGTGCGACTATGCATGATTGCCGGCATGGTCAGCCGTGGTGCGTGGGGTCGGCGTCCCAGTCTGGACTTTGCAGCATGCACGGCGCGCGATACGCTCATGGGTCTGCATCCCTGCTTGCTGCCGCTTCCTCAGTCACGTATGGAAAGGTGACCCCTTCTTTTGCGTAACCGCCTCCCGCTGCTTTTCGCTGCGCTTCTTGTGCTCGCCTTCTCTGCCGGACCCGTCGCTACCGTGGCGCTCGCGGGCACCCCGTATCCACTCGCGAGTAGCGACTACCTTGAGAACTTCAACGACATCGCCAATTGGACGAACAACTTCGCGTCTGGCATCGGCGCCGCGTATTGGCAATCCGTGCCGAGCAACGCGACCGGGACAATCCCCGACGGCGTCAAGATCACGGTCGCGACCACCGCGTTCACGAACAGCATGAGCGGCGGCGTGCAGAAGGGCAGTGGCAACATCCAGCTGCTCTCCACCAATGGCACCGACAATATCAATGCTTGCGCGATCGACTTGTTGCTCGATTTCACGGGCCGCAACCCCGGCACGCTCAGCTACAACTTCGCCAC
>JANYBS010000249.1 GCA_025360715.1 Candidatus Eiseniibacteriota bacterium
ACTTCGCTGCCGTGATTGTCGAGCACTTCATCGGCCGCGGCCGCGAAGGCGTCGTTCGAGCGCTGCACGGCCAGCCGCGCGCGCGCATCGGCCTCGCTCCAGCCGCGCGAGCGCATGAGTCGTTCGATCTGCACGGCTTCCGGCGCGATCACCGCGAGCACGGCGTCGCAATGCCGCTCGAAGCCCCAATCCAGCATGAGCGCTGCATCGACCACCGCCGTGCCGCGAAAACCCTGCGCGCGCAGCGTCTCGGCCTGGCCCAGCAGCCGCGCCGCGATACGCGGATGCACAAGGGCGTTCAGGCGCTGCAATGCGCTGTGATCGCGGAAGACCTTCGCGGCCACCACGCGGCGATCGAGGGCGCCTTCGCTCGTGTACACCTGCGGGCCGTACTCGGCGATGAGCGACTCGCGTACCTCGGGATCGGTATCGGTGACCACATGCCCGAGCTTGTCCGCATCGACCACCACCGCGCCGTGCACCGCCAGCACGCGCGCCACAGTGCTCTTGCCACTGCCAGCACGGCCGACAAGACCGACGATGAGCAGTCCATCGTCAGCCTGGGGGCGGCGAGCTCGCAGCAGGTGCGGCACGGGTTCGGTCATGGTGTCCTGTGGATGCGCGTCGCGGTGGTTCGGTCCACGAAGAACGAATAGGGTCAGTGGACGTCGAACCAAGTCTCGCCCATACCGACCGAGACCGTGAGGGGTACTCGCAAAGCGCAGCAGCCTTCCATCACCTCGCGCACGAGCTGCGCGATCGCCGCCGCCTCGGCGCGCGGACATTCCAGCAACAACTCATCGTGCACCTGCAGCAGCAGCCGCGCGCGGCCACGCCGGCGGGCGAGCGCCGCGTGCACGCGCAGCATCGCGAGCTTGACCAGGTCGGCGGCCGAGCCCTGGATGGGCGTATTGATCGCCGCGCGCTCGGCGATGGAGCGCTCCAGGCCGCCGCCACTGCGCAGGGCGGGCAGGTAGCGCCGCCGGCCGCAGATCGTCTGCACGAAGCCGCGCTCCCGCGCATCCTCGAGCGTGCGGTCCAGGAACCGGCGCACGCCGGCATAGACGGTGAAATAGCCTTCGATGAACTCCTTGGCCTCTTTGAGCTCGATGCCCATCTGCTGGGCCAGGCTGCGCGAGCCCATGCCGTACATGACGCCGAAGTTGACGACCTTCGCGCGTGAGCGCAGCGCGGGGTCCACATCGCCCGTGACCTTGAAGATCCGGCGCGCGGTGCTGGCGTGGATATCCTCCCCGCTCTGGAACGCTTCGATGAGCTGGGGGTCTTCCGAAAGGTGCGCCATCACGCGAAGCTCGATCTGCGAGTAGTCGGCGCCCACCAGCAGGCATTCCGGCGCGGCCACGAACGCGCGGCGGATCGCGCGGCCCTGCGGCGTGCGCATGGGGATGTTCTGCAGGTTGGGATCCAATGACGACAGCCGCCCGGTCGCCGCGCCGGTCTGCTCGAACGTCGTGTGCACGCGGCCATCGGCCGGATCGATGCGCATGGGCAGCGCTTCCAGATACGTGCTGCGTAGCTTGGTGAGCGCGCGCCATTCCAGCAGCAGCTTGGGGAACGCGTGCAGCGCTGCGAGCCCTTCGAGCACCTCGGAGTCGGTGGACCATCCTGTCTTGGTCTTCTTGGCGGTCGGCAGGCCGAGCTTCTCGAACAGGATGCGGCCCAGCTGCGGACCGCTGGCCAGGTTGAGATTCTCGCCGGCGAGCTCGAAGAGTCTTGTCTCGAGCGCCGCGATCTCGCTGGCGGCGGCCTTCGACATCTCGGCGAGCACGCCGCGGTCGAGCGCCACACCCGCGCGCTCCATGTCGGTGAGCACGCCGACCAGCGGATGTTCCAGGTCGCGGTAGAGCGCCCATTGCTCGCGCGCCTCCAGCTGGGCGCGCAGCGCATCAGCCAGCGGCCAGAGGGCCGCAGCCATGCGTTCAGCCGACGCCGCGACCGCGGCCACGCTCTGGGCGCCCGGTCCCAGCTTGGCGCGTCCGCGCACGCCGGCGGGCTCGAGCGGCGTGAGCGTCACGCCCAGCACGTCGGCGGCCAGCGCCGCGAGCGAGTGGTCGCGCGAGGGATCGCACAGGAACGAGCCCAGGTGGACGTCGAAGCTGCCGCCCGCGAACGGCAGCTGGTGCGCGGCAAGCGTGTGCAGGTCGGCCTTGAGATCGTGCGCGACCTTCTCGCACGTCGCGTCGTTCAGCATCGGCGCGATCCAGTCGCGCACCTGCGCGAGCGGCACGTTCGGTCCGCCCTCGTGCGCGAGCGGCACGTAGCAGGCGCTGCCATCGCGAGCGGCCAGCGCCAGGCCGATAAGCGAAGCACGGCGCGGCTCATCGCCGAAGCGCACCGGCACCACGGCGATGCCGTGCATGGAGCGCGCACGCACGGCGTTCACTCGCGCGGCGATCGCTTCGACGCTCACGACAGGCGCGGCATCGCCGCCGGCTTGCGCGGGGTCGGCCGCAGGCGCGGCGAACAGGTCGCCCTGCGGCGGCGTGAGCAGCGCCGCCGGAAGCGGTGCCGCGGGCGGGGCGATCGTGGGCGCGCCGAACAGAGGCAGCGCGCCCGTCTCGGGCGCATCGCGCTTGGCGGGAGTCGAAGCAGCAGCGGGGCCGGCCCTGCGCGCGCCAAGTGCCACGCCGCTGCCCGGCTCCTCGGCTGCGCGGCCGAGGCGGACGGCCGGGCGCGCGAACGACGGCGCGCCGGCTTCGCTGGCGCTCACGCCCTGCTCATTCGCGACGCTCTCCAGGCGGCGGATCTCCCAGTGCTTGGCGAACGCGAGCAGTTCCTCGCGGCGGATCGGCGCGCACGCGAGCGAGTCCACGCTCACGCCCAGATCGAGATCGGGCTGCACCGTGGCGAGCTTGCGAGAGAGGAACGCGAGTTCGCGATGCTCTTCCAGTCTGCGCTTGAGCGCGGGCTTGGTGATCTCGCCCAAGTGCTCGTACAGGTGCTCAAGGGACTCGTAGCGGCTCATGAGTTCCACGGCCGTCTTCTCGCCGATGCCCGGCACGCCGGGGATGTTGTCCGACGCATCGCCCATGAGCGCGAGCACGTCGCGGATACCGCTGGGCCCCACGCCCCACTTGCCGCGCACCGCATCGGCGTCCATGCGCAGGTACTCATCGCCTTTGCCTTGTGGGGCGAGTACGGTCACGCGCTCATTCACCACCTGCAACATGTCCTTGTCGCCCGTGACCAGCACCACATCGTAGCCGGCCTGCGCCCCGGCGCGCGCGAGCGTGGCCATCACATCGTCGGCTTCCATGCCCGGCTTCTCGATCACCGGCAGGCCCAGGTGCTGCGCCAACTGCTCGATGGGCGTGAGTTGCGAGCGCAGGTCATCGGGCATGGGCGGGCGGTGCGCCTTGTAGTCGGGATACAGCTCGTGGCGGAACGTGGGCCCGGGGCCGTCCCACGCCAGCGCCCAGCGGTCGGGCTTGAGGTCGCGGCGCAGGCGCAGCGCCATGTTGCCGAAGCCGAAGATGGCCGATGTGTTCTCGCGCCGGCTGTTGAGCAGCGGTCGGCCGATGAACGCGTAGTACGCGCGATACACGAGCCCAAGCGCGTCGAGGACGACCAAGCGTGGCATGGCGGCGGCCTACTTCCGGCGCGAGAGCAGCAGGCGGTTGTGGCGATCGTCGTTGCCGGCGCCCGTGGCGATCATCACGCGGTCGATCATCAGCAGCAGACCGGGCGCGCGGTTCATGAAGCGGAATGCGCCGAGCTCGGTGTTGAGCAGATGGTGTGTGGGCGTGAGCGACTCACGAATCAGTCCCGAAGCGGCGATGATCGACTCGTAGCGCGCCAGCGGCCGCATCACATTGTGTTCCGCGACACGTGGCAGCGTGCCGAACACATCCGTGATGAGCAGTAACCCGCCCGGCGCGACCGCTTCGGCCAAGTGGCGCACGGCCACCTCCCACTTCGCCTCATCGGTGATGTGATAGAGCACGTCGAATGCGTTCACCACATCATAGCGTTCGGTGAGCTCGATCTCGCTCACGTCCGAGTGGATGAAACTCGCCTGCGGATACCTGGCCGCAAGGCGCTTCACCGCCGTCGGCGCGATATCCACGCCCGTCACCTGCGCGCCGCGGCCCAGGTAGTACTCGACCCAGAAGCCGCTGCCGGGGCCCACATCGAGCACGCGCTTGCCGCGCGGGTCGAACGACGCATCCTTCAGCGCGCGACCAAGCGTCTCGCGGCGCAGCGCGTAGCAGGCGCGGTTGTAGGCGAGCGACAACCCGGTCTCGCCCGTCCCGCGAACGTCGAAATGCTCCGAGAGGCGCTGGTCCCAGAACTCCTGCGGCTTGTAGGTCACGAACCACTCCTATAAAGCTGAAGGTCGGTGATGGCCTTGGCCACCGCGTCCGGCACGAGATACCGCAACGCCAGCCCGCGCGCTGCGCGCGTACGCAACGCGCTCGAGGAGACCTCGAGGCCGGGGTTATCCAGCCACTCCACGCCATGTCCCACCCGCGCCCACTTCGTGCCGCGCGGCCGGCGCGAGCCGGGACGCAGCGCCACCGCCACGGTCGCGCACGCGAGGATGCCCTCGGGCTCCCGCCATGTGCCGAACGTATCGAACATGTCGGCGCCCACGAGCAGCCACAGCCGGGCGCGCGGATGAGTCTGGGCGAACTCGCGTACCGTGTCCACGGTCCAACTGGGGCCGCGCCGCCGGGTCTCGATGGCCGAGACGGCGAAGGCAGGATTCCCGCGTACCGCCAGCCGCGTCATCGCCAGACGCTGCGCCGCCGGCGTCTGGGACTTGGCCGCTTTGTGCGGCGGCATCCCCGCCGGGATGAACACCACCTGGTCGAGCCCAAGCTGCACGCGCGCCCATTCCGCGAGCGCCAGGTGGCCGACGTGGGGCGGATCGAACGTGCCGCCGAAGAGCCCGATGCGCGCTGCCCCCGGGCGCGCCACTCGGACGCGAGGCGCGGCGCCGCGGCGCGCCGGCACCGCGCCACTCACGGATTGAAGCTCTGCGGCTGCTGGGTCTGCACCGGCGTCACCGGTGCTTCGATCGGCTTGTGCGCACGCCGGGCCAGGTCGCCGGCATCCGGCCATTTCGTCACGCGCGCATGCCACAGCGCCGCCTTGTCGCCGAGAGGCTTGCCGGCGAATTGCTTCTGGAGATCCGCGAGCGCGGCGAGCGCCTTGGCTTTCTCGCCCACACGCGCCTGCGCGAGCGCCATGCCGATGAGCGCATCGCCATAGGGCGCGGTGTCCGCGTACTCGTCGATCACATTCTGGAAGTAGCGCTTGGCCGGACGGTAGTCCTTGAGCTTCAGGTACAGGTCACCCGTACGGTAGAGCTTGGTCGCGAGCCGCGTGCGACAGCCCAGGATCCTCTCCTTGGCGCTCGGCAGCAGCCAGTGACCGTCTGCAGCGGTAGCGAAGTCCTGCCACTGACGCAGCGCCTTGAGCGTGAACTCCTGGTCGAAGTCCGGTCCCTTCGCCTGGCCGAAGTAGGATTCGGCCAAGCGGAACGATGCGCTCTGCGCGGAGTCGCTCTCGGGATAGTCGCGGATGAGCCGGGAGAACTGCGTCTCCGCGCTCGCCCACTCCTTCTGGTTCAGGTACGACATCCCGAGCAAGTAGATCGCGCGGTCGATATCGGCCTGGCCGTTCCCCGTGGTCACATACGGGTTCAGGATATCGATGGCGATCGCGTAGTCGCCCTTGTCGTACAGCCGGCGCGCGACATTGAAGCGGTCGGCGTCATTGTGGATCTGCGGCACCACGGCGGCGCCACAGCCGGCGACACCCACGGCAAGCACGGCCACGGCCAGCGCCGTGCGAAGACGAGCGAACAAACGTTCCTCCGTTCGGGGAGCGAAAGGGGCCGGCGCGGTCAGGGCCGGTTGGCGAAGAAGAGGGCGACGAGGCCGCCCACGACGCCGACCACGAGGATCGGCTCGAAGACCTTATCCACGTTGCGGGATGGCACTTCATCCTTGAGTTCCGCGTAGCGCGCATCTTCCACAAGCGACACCTGGCCACGCGCGAAACGGTCCACGAAGTTCTGGGCCAGGTCGCCCGTCCACAGCACCCGCGAGGTCGCCGCATCACGCAAGACGATCGAGCCCTGGACGAGCGACTGCCGTTCGACCTTGACGCGGCCCGGCAGCCAGCCGACCAGACGCAGGTAAGTGGTCTTGGTCGAGCCGAGCGTGTACTCCACGACCGGGTCGCCTTGCTTGCCATACAGGAGCGCCAAGCTGTCGTCGGACACCGGCGTATGGCGCACCGTCACCTCGACGCCGCGGCGCGCGAGTTCCTTGAGCATGGAACGCTCGAGCACGAAGTTCAGCGGATGCTCCCGCGCGGGCGCGAGCACCGCGTGGGCACCCTGCTCGAGCGGCGCGCTGCGCAGCGCGCGCACGACCGCGGTGTCGGCCACGAACTGCGCGAGCTGCAGGTTGGTGTACGGCACGCGGGGGCCGCGGCTGCGCACGACCGGATCGAGATACGCGTTCGAGACCGCGAGCGTCGAGTCCTCCGGCGCCTTGGGCCCACTCGCGTAACGGAACTTCTTGGCCTCGGCGGCAGGCACCAGTGCGGCACATGCCAGTACCGCGATCAGGAGCCCCAGGAAACGTCCACGCATCCGGTCGTCCTCTTGTTGTGTGTGGCGGCCCGCTCGCGTCAGCGGACCGGATTCTTCGCACAAGCGGTCAGCCTACGATTCAGCTCAGTATATCGAGACCCGGTTCGGCCGGCTTCTCGACCCGGGCGAACAGATCATAGGCGGCGGCACCGGTGATCCGCACCGATACGAGCTGCCCGGGGATCAGGTTCTCCCCATCCACGACGACACCACCATCGACCTCGAACGCCGAACCCGCCGTGCGCGCGGCCCACTGCCCGCGGCCGGCCGGTCCGTCGATCATGACGGTGACCTTCTCACCGATACGGCGCGCGAGCTTCTCGCGCGAGATGCGCTGCTGCAGGCCCAGCAGCCGCGAGCGCCGTGAGCGCCGCGTGTTGATCGGCACGCGCGGCGTCATCGCATACGACGGCGTCTCCGGTTCGCGCTCATAGGTGAAGCACACGACATTGTCGAACTGTTCCTGCTCGACGAACCGCTCGAGCGTCTCATAGTGCTCGTCGCTCTCGCCGGGGAACCCTACGATGAAGTTGGTCCGGAACGCCACGCCCGGGATACCGGCCTTGATCCGCTGCACCAGCGCACGGGTGTCCTTCTCGGTCATGGCACGCGCCATGGTGCGCAGCATGTCCTGCGCGATGTGCTGCAGCGGCATGTCCACGTACGGCACGATGCGCTTGGCATGCGCCCAGACCTGGATCAGCCGGTCGGTCCACAGCCGCGGGTATGTGTACTGGACACGGATCCACGTGATACCGTCCACTTGGTCGAGCGCCTCGAGCAGGTCAGCGAGCGTCGGCTGGCCCGGCAGGTCGGTGCCATACCCGGTCGTGTCCTGGCCGATCAGGTTGAGCTCCTTCACGCCCTGCGACGCGAGCTTCTTCGCCTCGGCCACCAGGTCCGCGAGCGGCTTGCTCTGCTGGTCGCCGCGCAGGTGCGGGATGATGCAGAAGGTGCAGCGGTGGTCGCAGCCCTCGCTGATCTTGAGATACGCGATGTGCCGCGGCGTGCTGAGGGCACGCGGGCTCAGCGCGTCGAGCGCGCCGCCCGGGAACTCGGTGCGCACCAGGCGCTCTTCCGAACCGCCGAGCACGTGATGCGCCGCGCGCACCACTTCGCGCCACTGCCCCGTGCCCAGGACCGCGTCGACACCGGGGAACTCGGTCAGAAGTGCTTCGCCAGAGCGCTGCGCCAAGCAACCGGCCACGATCAGCCCTTTGAGGCGGCCCGTGGTCTTGAGCTCGGCGACCGCTGCGATGGCTTCCTTCGATTCGCGCACGGCGCTCTGCAGGAACGCGCACGTGTTCACGACCGCGATGTCGGCTTCGCTCACGTCCGCGACGGTGCGGAAGCCATCCTGCACGAGCGCGCCGAGCATGTGCTCGGAGTCGACCGTGTTCTTGGGGCAGCCCAGCGTGACGAACGCAAGGGTCGGCGCCGCTTTGACCTTGCTCACTGGAAACCCTTCTGCTGGAGCCAATTCTGGTCCACGAGAACGTCGCGAGCCTTGCTGCCGTTGAACGGCCCGACCACGCCCAACTGCTCGAGTTGGTCCATGAGGCGCCCCGCGCGCGAGTAGCCGACTTGCAGCCGGCGCTGCAGCAGCGACGTGGAGCCCTGGTGATGCATCACGACCAGACACGCGGCCTGGCCCACGAGTTCGTCCTGCATGAAGTCGTCGGGCGCTTCTTCTTCGTCGTTCTCGGCGATCTGCACGGGCGTCGCGAGCGGCGGCGGCACCGCGGCGGCCACGGTCGCCTTGGCGCGCCAGAAATCGACCACGCGCTGCGTCTCGTCTTCCGAGACGAAGCAGCCATGCACACGCAGTGGATCGGCCTTGCCCATGGGCAGGAACAACATGTCGCCCAAGCCGAGCAGGTTCTCAGCGCCGTTCATATCGAGCACGGTGCGCGAGTCCGTCTTACTGGCCACGCGGAACGCGATACGCGAGGGAAAGTTCGCCTTGATCACGCCCGTGATGACATCGACCGACGGCCGCTGCGTGGCAAGCACGAGATGGATACCGACGGCGCGCGCCATCTGGGCGAGACGCGCGATCGGTTCTTCGATCTCGGCCGGCGCGGTGAGCATGAGGTCGGCGAGCTCATCGACGATCACCACCACATAGCCCAAGCGCTCCGGTGGACGGTCGGTGCCCTCCACGTTGGGCAGCTTGCCGTCGGCGATGCGCTCGTTATAGGTGGTGATGTTGCGCGCGCCCACGCTGGCCAGCAGCTTGTAGCGCTTCTCCATCTCGCCCACCGCCCAGCGCAATGCGCGCGAGGCCTTCTTGGGCTCGGTCACGACCGGCAGCACCAGGTGCGGGATGCCGTTGTACATGGAGAGCTCGACCATCTTGGGGTCGATCATCACCAGCTGGAGCGAGCGCGGGTCATGTTGAAAGAGCAGCCCGGTGATGAGCGTGTTCAGGCACACGCTCTTGCCCGCGCCGGTCGAGCCGGCGATGAGCACGTGCGGCATGCGCGTGAGATCCGCGACGAACGACTGCCCGTTCACGTCCACGCCGAGCGGGACCTTGAGCGAGTAATCGCTCTTCTCGTATTGCGGGGAGGAGAGCACCTCACGCAGATACACCGTACGGCGACGTGGGTTCGGGATCTCGACACCGACCGTGCCTTTTCCGGGCAACGGGGCGATGACGCGGATCCGGTTCGCGCGCAGGGCCAAGGCCAGGTCGTCTTCGAGGGCGACGATCGAGTTCACCTTCACGCCGGCGGCCGGCTCGAACTCGAACATGGTCACGACCGGACCGGGGTGGATCTCGGTCACGCGGCCGTCGATATCGAAGTCGGCCAGCTTGGCCACGAGCAGGCTCGCCTGCGCGGTCAGGTCCTGGGTGGTGACCAGGTCCTCGGGCTGCTGCGGCAGCTCGAGCAGGCTCAGCGGCGGCAGCGCCTCCTCGGGCACCGGGCCGGTGGGACGTTCGAGTTCCAGTTGGCGCGGCCTGGGCGGCGGTTGCTTCTTGATGACCGGAGGCGGCGGCGGTAGGCGCATGATCGGCGGCGCAGGCCCGGCAGCTTCCTCACCGTCCTCTTCGCCCTCCTCGAGCGTCGCCACCGAACCCGAGGCGGACTTGGCCGCGGCCTTGCCACCCTCGGCGGCATTCATCACCGGCACTGCCGCACCGCTATCCGCGTCCTTGCTGGTCTTGCGCGACTTGCCCGGCTTCTCGGCCTTGGACTTGTCCTTCGCGGCCGCCTTGGCCGCTTCGGCCCGGCGCTCGCGCCAATCCCCGATCGCGCCTGCCGCACCAGCGGCCATGCCCTTGGCCGGACGCACGACCAGGCCATGCGCCAGATGCGCGATCCAATGGAAGCCCATCTCGCTTGCCGCGAGCGCGGTCACGAACAGCAGCGCGCCACCCACGACCCACGAGCCCACTGCGCCGAGTGAGGCATGCATCGCCATGGCCGAGGCGAAGCCCCAGCCGCCCGACCACATCCAGCGGTCGAGCCCACCGAGTCCGAAGAGGAGGCAGACCTCGAAGACGAGCAGCGTGCCTATGGCCGAGCTCACGACGAGCGGCATGGCCTTGTTCTCACGCAGGCGATTCCAGCACCACAGCCCCGCCATGAGCGGCACACCGAAAGCCGCGATCCGCCCGAACACCCAGACCAGAGCGTAGCTCAGGGCTGCGCCCGCGGGTCCGCACGCGTTCGCCGTCTGCCAGAGTGCCTGATCGGCCTCGGGCAGATGGAAAGTGGCCACGCTCGCCGCCGCCAGCACGGCGAATGCACCGAGCAGGACTGCGAGGATCTGGCGCTGACGCTTGGAAGAGAGAGGAGAAGCCACTGGAGGTAGAGCCGCGAAGTCCCTTCGGGTCCATGGGTTCGGAGTCCTGAAGCAGCGCGACTCCGTCCGCGGCGGCGCAAGGCATGGGAAGACGCCGAGCCCGCCTGTCCGCCTCCCTGGCGGACGTGGACCGCATTGTGCCTGTTCAAGCCCCTGTCGGCAATCCAACGTTGTGAGACTACGTTGTGAGGCTGCGCTGTGAGGCTGCCTTGTGAGGCTACGTTGTGAGGCGATGCTCGTCACCGGGCGGGGAAGCTCGTCGCAGCCCTGGCATCGCCCCCCCGAACGGCCGGGCCAGGCGCACTTTCAAGCCCGCAACTCGTTGTCCCCGAACAGCAACAACGGAATGCGCACGATGCTCTGGTAGCATGGTGGCATGGCGCCGCCGCCCCGACGCATCCCCCAGCCTTCTGACCCTTTCGCCATCGCCGTGGCGCTTCTCGTCGCCCTACTGGCGCGCGGCATGGTCATGGGAAGCAACGCCGGGCTCACCATGGACTCCCCTTTATATGTGCGCATGGCCGAGGGCCTGCGCGACGGGATCGTCCTTGGCGAGACGCCAGCGCATCATGGCTACAGCATGCTCATCGCGCTCGCGTCGCTCGTCGTGCCGGGCCGGGTGCTGCCCGGGCAGGTCGTGGCGCTCGTGGCGTCGCTCGCCGTGGTCGCGCTCGTGTACGGCGTCGCGCGCCGAAGCGTCGGCGTGATCCCGGCGCTGTGCACTGCGCTCGCACTGGCCGTGCATCCGCTGCTCGCCGTCTATGGCGGCGTGGTCATGACCGAGGCGCCATTCCTGGCGCTCGTGTGGCTGGGACTCTGGTGCATCGGCCGGCAGCGGCCGCTCGCAGCCGGACTCGCGCTCGGCGCCGGTTACTGGGTGCGGCCCGAGGCGGCCGTGATCGTGCCGGTCGTAGCACTGCTCATGCGCCGGCCGCCAGCTGCGCGCGTGCGACTGCTCGCGGGCGCTGCGCTCGCGTTGCTGCCCTATCTGCTGCTCATCCACCATGAGACCGGGCACTGGTCGCTCTCGCCGAAGTCCGCGCTCGTTCGGCCGGTCGATGCGAGCGAGCGAGCTGCGGAGTTCCGCGTGAGCGGCGAGGACTCACTCGCCGCGACGAGCGCGCATGCGGACCTGCTCGAGCGCATCACGCAGACGGCGCCCACGTGGGGCCGCACGTACTTGCCAACACTACGCCAGCATGCACAGCGCCTGCTCGAGGCGTGGCCGTGGCCGCTGCTCCTGCTCTCGCTCTTTGCGCTCGCGCGGCGCGAAGCGTGGGATGAGCGTCTCGCGCCGCTCGCATGCCTGTTCGTGATCGCGCTGCTCGCGGCCCCGCCTGACTTGCGTTTCGCGCATCTCTATCTGCCCACGCTCGCCTTGCTCGCTGCCGATGGCGCCATGCGGTTGTGGCGCGCACCGCAGCGCGCGGCGGCGCGCGGCGCGCTGATCGTGTTCGTGTGCGCCGGCGCGATCATGCTCGCGCGCGGCCCCGCCATGCGCACCGCGCTGCACTTTGATGACGGTCCCATGACCACGCTCATGGGCGCGGGTGAGCGCCTGGCGGGCATGGGCCGACCCGGTGCGCTGGTCATGGACCGCAAGGCGTACGTGCCCTTCTACGCGAACATGCGGCACATCCAGTTACCCGATGATGACCTCGACACGATCCTGCGCTACGCACAGTCGCAGCACGTGGACTATCTCGTGGTCGAGGAGTACGTCGCGCACTCGCTGCGCCCGCAGTTGCTGCCGCTGCTCGATCCGGATGCGCTCGCGCGCGAGCCGCGCGTGCAGATGCTCTTCGCGCTGCGCCCTGCGGCAGGCGAAGGCGTGGCGGTCTACGAGATCGTGGGCACACGCGCCCTCTCCGGGGTGCGGCCATGAACGCACGCCGGCCTGCGGCGCGCAGCTCTGCCGCCCCGTCACGCGATCTCGTCGTGCTCGCCGCGCTCGCGCTCGCCATCGCCGCATTGTCCTGGCGCTACCGCGATGCGTACTCGCTGCCGTTCCTCAACGACGACTATGTGTTCCTCGATGCCACACGCGCGCGGTCGTTCTTCTCGCTGTGGGGACTCGACCACCTGTTCTTCCACTGGTGGCGTCCGTGGTCGCGCGAGTTCCACTACTGGTGGCTGCAGCGCGCGGCCGGAATCTCCCCGCCCGCGTTTCACGCGCTGAATACCGCGCTCACCGCGGGCGTCTTCGGGCTCTTCACAGCGCTGATCGCGCCGTGGCTCGGTCGTGCGCGCACCGTGGTCGCGGTGCTCGGCTTGGCCGCGCTCTCCGCTTGGTCGCTGCCGCTGCTGTGGTCAGCGGGCGCTCAGGACCTCTGGATGCTGCTCGCGTGCATGGCCGCGCTCCTGACATGGCGCAGTGAACGGCGCGCGCTCGCGTTCACCGCGTATGCCATCGCTCTGGCCAGCAAGGAGACGGCCGCCGCGCTGCCGCTGCTGTTCGTGGCGCACGACGTGCTTCTGGCGAGGCGCACGTGGCCGCAGGCGCTGCGCCGCGCGGCACCGGCGGCGCTCGTGGCGCTGCCGTGGGCGCTCTTGCATCCGCACCTGGGCGGACGCCTCCTGCGGCATGTGGTCATCGAGCCGGTACCGGCCGCGGCG
>JANYBS010000008.1 GCA_025360715.1 Candidatus Eiseniibacteriota bacterium
CCATCGGCATCTTCCGCAGTTGGTGAGTGCGATCGGTCGCGCACTGAACATCAGACAGCAGGCGAACCGGATGCAGAAAGCCGCGTGATCAGGTCATGGGGCCGCGACGAAATCCAACTAGGAATGGGCTTGACTCCAGCCCCCAGCTTCGGACGATAGATCTCTACGACTCGCCACAACTCGCTGCGCAGGTGGAGAGTCTGCTCGTTCGGGACATCGCGGTCGAACTGAACGTGCCGGACCACTTCGTCGTCGCCCACGGCTGGACATCATCGTTCCGTCCTGATGGAAGCGCGCGAGGCACCTATTTTATCCGCGATCCATACGACCCACGGAACTCCAGCAAGCTGATTGAGGGGAAGTACCGCAATACGTTCAAGATGGCCCGGTACGTCGTCCCGACCGGCGCGCTGGTGGCCGGGGGCTATGCTACTACGGCGGGCGATCCTCCTGGCCTCGGCATTCTTGCTAGCGGAGCGCGACGCGTCGAAGTCATCGACCCCCTTGGTCGGCACATGCTGCGCGACGCAAGCGCGGACGAGAACGTCAACGAGATCCCGGATGCAGTGATCGAGGACGTTGCGTCCGAACATGACAACGGCGGCGACGTTGATGCCCCACTATCGGGGTATGACCTCGAGATTCCGACCACTGTTGATGGGCATTACACGGTCCACGTGTGGTCCGATGACGGCCTTGCGATGAGCGCAAATGGCTACGCGTCGACGGGCATCTTCGCGTCGGACGACGCCGTGGACACCACGGCAACGCCCGAAGGCAACACTTACGATGTGCTCTACTCCGGGTCCGGGCAAACAGTCGCCATCACGCATACAGGCACGATCGGCGTAGAGCAGACGTCCGCCCCTCTCCCGAGTCGCCTACGCGTGCGGCAGAGCCCGACCATGGGGCCTGTGGAATTCGTTTTCGGCGGCACGTCGTTGACCGACGATGCTATCGACGTGTTCGACATCACGGGCCGTAGAGTCGACACCGTGCAGATCGGCCCCAGTGGCAGGTTGCTGAGTGCTACATGGGATTGGCGGAGCGCGGGGGCTCGTCCAGGAGTGTATCTTGGACGTCTGCGCTCGCGGCCTTCTGAGATGGTGCGGTTTGTCGTTCTCCACTGATGCACACGGCCCCATCGCGAATGCTGTGTCTCTGCTTGGTCCTTGGCCTTGGTTCGTGTGCATCGAGATCGGGTCAGCCAGCCGACGCACACGGCAAGCTGACACAGGTGCTCGTGAGCATTTATGGGTTAGACGAGGCTCGCGTACGCGCAGTGCTCATCGATCGTGAGGGGCGCCGGACTGGATGGAACGTAGATCGGTCGATTCGACAGATTCCTGGGGTGCTAGACGGCTACGGCACAGCCGAGGGCATACCCGATGAGGATGCCCCGGCCGACACATCTACGCCTTCTCCGGCCGACACGGTGCCCGGGCATCCAGAACCGACGCCGAAGTACTACTACCTGTCCATCGAAGATTCCTTAGGAACGCCCGGCTTGCTCCGTGAGAGCGGATGCGACCTTCGACTCGATCCCGAACGTTCCGGCCACGTCACCCTCGCGGTTACAGGACACGGCATTGGACTCGAGCAGTGCCAAGACACGACCTCGCTCAACGTGATCGTGGGAGTGCCATCGTTATGGCGCCTGAGTTGGAGTGTTGGTTTAGGCAAATGCGACGTGAAGGTTGACCGTGTGCCGCGTCGAAAGGCTACCGGCAGGTGAGAGAATGCCTCGTCACCGGGCTTGGTGTGGAGTGTCCCCCGCGGGTTCATGGCTGGTCCTACAGGACCTTCAGGGCCAGCTGAAGGTTGGGATTCTCACGATCACGAGGTACCGCAAGTCACTCAGGCTAGGTAGGCCATCCGCGTACGGAGCCGGGTCAACTACAGATGCTCAATGGGAAACCTGCGAAGGACACCAGATGCGCTAAGGTCCGCGCAGGCCCGAGCGTGGGAGGGACAACCACTTGAGTGATCATGGCCGCGTGGTTCGCCGCATGATGGCCGCTGCCCTCGTACTCAGCGCCGTCTGTGGTTTGGGTTGTGCGGCCCTTGGGCGGATGAGGGGAACGAGCCCGGAACTGCGCGCCGAACTCGGCACGCATCGGACGTCGCACGATTCGGGGCTTGCCCGCTTCATGTTCGATGATTTCGGAGCGCTTGATACGCATGCGCTCGAGACGTTCGCAACACCCTGGAAACTCTACTCCACGGCGCTCTTGATGGCGGAGGCTCCGCGGCTCGGGCTTCACATCGATGCGGGATCCCTGCAGCCCATCCTCGAGCAGTATGGATTTCTCTTTCCCGACTCGATCGGCAACTGGGATCCCGCTGCGGGCCCGGTTCCGCGCATTGTGGGCCCGCTGGGACTGACACGCGCAAAGATCCACGGCGTCTTGCCGGGGCTCCAGCTCGAGGTCGCGAACACCGGGTGCACGTCGTGTCACGGGGGCGTGCTATACGACGCTGCAGGCGAGCCCACGCGGACGGCCTGGCTCGGTCTTCCCAACACGTCACTCGATCTGGACGCCTACGCGGCGGCCGTGTTCACGGCACTCGTCGGGGGGATGAAGGACCAGCGGCGGTTGCTTGCGACGATGCGGCACGTCTATCCGCAGATGTCGTGGGCCGAGCGGTTCACTTACGAGCACGTGGTCTTTCCGCGTGTCCGCCGCCAGCTCAGGATAATCATCGCCGCACGCAACCGGGCGCTCGTCTTCGACAGCGGTGGCCCTGGGATCTCGAACGGAGTCGCGGCCCTGAAGTTTCAGCTCGGCCTGATCCCGGGAAACGGGTTCGCGACCAACGAGCGGGCGTTCGTCTCAATCCCCGATCTTTCCAGTCGCGGGTTCAGAACATCCCTGCTCTGCGATGGCGCGGACGCAGTGCGCGGCGATCGGCACTTCGTCCCGGTGGAGCGCGTCGGGGCAACGGCCGAGCAGGAAGCGCGACTCGCGGACATCGTCGCGTTCTTCACCGTCGGCACCGCGGGAAACGATCCCGCGACGGCTGAACGCATGATCCCAAGGTTTCGCGAGGTCATGCGGGCGCTCTACCGCTATGAAGCGCCGCCCTTTCCCGGTCCGGTGGACACAGCGCTCGCGGCGCGAGGTGCCGGCGTGTTCGATTCGCGCTGCGCCGGCTGTCACGGCTCTTACGCGTTGCAAGGATCGCGCGCACGGCTGCATCGATACCCGAATCGCCTCGTTCCCGCCAATGTGATCGGAACGGACTCGGTGCGCTGGATGGCGATCGACGACGCGGTGCTTGGTTGGACATCAAAGCACCCTGAGCACCCATTTGTTCGCCGCGTGGATGCAATCCGCACCAACGGGTACGTGCCACCGATCCTTACGGGAGTGTGGGCCACCGCGCCGTACCTGCACAATGGCTCGGTGCCGACGCTTTGGGACCTCATGCACCCGGAGAACCGCCCCGCGAAGTTCGAGCTCGGAGGGCACCGGCTTGATTTTCGCCGGATGGGCATCGCGCTCGAGCCGGGCAGCGACGGCGTGTGGCGTTACCCCGGCGGCTACCGACCCTTTTCACGTCCAATGGTCTTTGACTGCTCGCAGCCAGGACGCTCGAATCACGGGCACGAGCTACCGTTTAGCGACATGAGCGAGTCGGACAAGCTGGCTCTGCTCGAATACCTGAAGCGGCTCTAGTCGGCCGCGAGGAGCAACTCCTCCGCCGGAAGCCGGGGCGTAAGCCGAGCCGGAAACGCGGAAGGTGGCGCTCCCACCCTCAGCACGTTCACCAGCCGTCGCGCCTCAGGCAACGCGAACCGTGCGCGGATCGCTTCGTTCGCGCGCGGCAAGTCGGCGAGGACCGACATCGGGCAGAGGCCCAGGCCTGCAGCGGTCACCTCGAGCCAGCGTCGGTAGAACGCCCGGCCGGTCTGGAACGAGTCTTCGTTCAGGGGTGCCGTAAAGAGCAGCAGCGCGCCGGCGCTCTCGGTCTTTGCGCGCTCGCTGACCAGCGCGCGCGCGAGCCCCAGTCGCCTCATCAACTCGAACCCTGCGGGCGCCATGAGTACGCCTCCCAGCGCGCGTTCGATTCCGCTCAAGGCGAGCGCGTCGGCGTTGAGCCCGTCCCGGTTCCACGCCGGGTGCGCGTGCGAGAGCCGCAGCCATCTCCAAGTTTCGCGCCAATAGCGCGGGTCGAGCAGGAACTCGTCCGTGGCATCATCGGCGAGCTTCGCGCAGTCGCGGATGTCATTGCGATTGCGCACCACGACGATCTCCGACGCCTCGAGGCGCGTCTCGAGCGCATCGAGAGCGGCCGCCGGCGTGGGCCGGAACACGCCGCGGAAGGTGGCCCGTCGCTGGACCTGTTCCGCAAGAGGATCGGCCGTCCCCCCACGCGAGAACCGGAGTTTCGCCACACCTTGGCCGGCGCCCATCTCCGGGGCCGCCACTTCGAATCCCAGACGCGATAATGCGATTGCCATGCCTTCCCACGCAGCCCCGAGGCTCACGCGCACGTCGTGTCCACTCGGATCGGCAATCGGAAGCGTGCGTGCGGGGTCGGCGAGCAGCGTTAGTCCGCTTGCTTCGGCCGCCCATCGGGCGGGCTGGATGTTGTGAACGCTCGGCGCGCGGCGCGCGTCTTTCACGAGCGCGAGCAGGTCCGCTCGCGAGAGCGGCGCTCCGGGGCTCAACGGAGCGCCTTCCTGAACAGTGTCAGGCGATGCAGCGGCCGTGCGCCACCCCGCATGACGTTGCGGAGCGACGGAATGTTTTGATCTGCGATCCAGGTGATGCCAAAATGTTCGTAGCGCGCCCGGCGCATCGCCGTCATCACGTTGTGCAACATGACCGCGGCGAGGCCGCGCCCCCGGAAGCGCGGGCGCACCGCCTGAATGATCCCGACCGCCCGCCGGCAGCGCCCGCGGTAGATGAGCATCCGGGGCAGCGAGAGTGGTCCCATTCGCGAGTGGCATGCACGTAGCAAGGGGTTCAGATCGGGAATGCAAAGGAGGAGTGCGACGATCTCGCCCTGGTGGCGGACGATTGTCGAGATGCGCGGGTCGAGAACCCACATGAGGTCCTTCGCCTGGAACTGAAACTCTTCGTGGGTGAGGGGCACGAACATCGGATTGTTCTCGAAGCTCTCGTTGAACGCGTCGCAGATTTCCGGCAGCAGTCGCGGCAGGTTCCGGACTTCGACGTGGCTCCATATGAGCGAGGCCTCCGCCCGCAGGTCGTGAAAGGCGGGCGTGACGAATGAATCGAGGTCGACGTCGCGCAACACGATTTCGAACTGCGCCATGGGGAACTCGCGCGTGTAGCCGGCCTGATCGAGCAAACGCGGGATGTGCGGCGGGTTCCAGACCTGGTCGGAGTAGGGAGGGTGTTCGAATCCGTCTGTCACCACACCTGCAGGCCCCATGGCGGTGAGGTTGAAGCTTCCCCAGATCTCGTCGTGACCGCGCTCCCGCCCCCAGTTCTCCGCAGCGCCCAAGAGCAAGCTCGCCGCCTCGGGATCGTCGGCGCAGTCAAAGAAGCCGAAAGAGCTCCGGTTCCAGCTATGGCGGCGGTTGGAGGCCGCGTGCACGTGGGCCGCGATGCGTCCGACGACTCGGCCATCGCGGTGCGCCGTGAAGCAGGCGAGTTCGTCGCCCTGGGTGAACAGCGGATTTTCGCGGGTGCTCAGGAAGCGCTTGAGGTCCTGGTCGAAGACCGAGACGAACAGCGAGTCCCTTCCATACGCCCGCTCTGGAGCCTCGAAAAAGGCGCGAAACTCCCCCCTGCGCAGCTCAAGCATCGTGCCGACTCCTCTCGATGGCTTCTGCGACCGTACGGATGAGGCCAAGTTGCGCGATCGCGGATTGCTCGAGTCCGGCGGAGGGAATGTGAACGAGCAGCAGCGCGATCGGATTGGTGCGGATCAAGACCGCGTGCGTCATGCCCTCCCGCCCTAGCAGGTCTGAGAGCTGGTCGGCGCTGTACCGGGTTCGATCGCTCGTGCCTTCGGGGTCCTCCGCCCCTGCCGCGGCGCTCGCCGAACGGAGAGGGCCGAGAAGCCGGTGCCGCGTGATCACGAAGCCGCCGGAGGTCTCGAACAGCTGCGGAAACGACGCAGAGTCGTAGCCGGCGAGCGCCGGCTCGCGCAGAAGCCGGTACCCCGCCACGATGGGTAGCATGTCGAGCACCTGGAGGAAGCCCTCGGTCGTGCGGGTATCCGCGGCCGAGATGCTCCGCACGAGGCCGGGTCCGCGCGCGACCTGCCCATGCGAGTGAACGCGCGCGTACACCATGGCAAGCAGCAGGATTGCAGCAAAGAACGCCGCGCCGCGGGCGACTGTCGGAGCTCGCAGATCCCCGATCACATAGGCCTCCAGCCCACCCAGTAACACAGCGATCGCTAAGACGCCGAGGTTGGCGACGAGTACGGCCCGCAGTGAGCCGCGCGGTTCCGATGCGAGGACCATGTTGTACACGAAGGCAAGGACTCCGACCGAACCCACCCGCACCATGGGTATCGCGAGGTCGGCCGCCAGGTCGGTCATGACGAATGGCACGAGCAGAATCACCGCCATCGAAATCGCATCCACCGATCGCGCCTCGACACGGGTTAGGTCGGCGCGATCGCGGAACAGAAGCGCTCCCAGCACGGCCAGCCCCAGCAGGACGACGTAGCCGATAAACGCGCGCATCCACATCGGGTCCGCGGGAAGCCTGCCGGCGAACGCTGCCACCGTGAATGCCAAGGTGCCGCTGAGCGCCAACAGCTTGATGCCCAGCGCCAGGTGTCGTCGCAGCAATGCCTCGATGTAGAGCGTTACGGCCACGGGCACCAACGCGGCGAGTACATACGTGGCCGAGCCCAGGACCCGGCTGTCGCTCACCCAGTAGAAGCCACGCACGAGGAGCAGTGCGCCCAGGCAGTACAGCAGGAAGACCGCGCAGCGCTCAAGCCGTGAGCGCGTGGCCTGCTTGCGGTGGACGCGGAGCGCAAGGAAGACGCCGTATAGCGCGGACCACGAAACGAGCGCCTCGGAAAGCACGCCGCGACCGTCACCGTGCGGCATTCGCCGCCTCTTGCATCCATCGCCGCACGAACGCGCGACGCAACGCAGCGACCGGCGCGGCGCGCGGCCGTTCGATTCGCCCGCGCGCGGGATCGAGGAACCATCCCCGGCAGTCCGTGCGCCCGGGCCGGCCGCACAGCGCGCCCACGACCTCGTACGCCATGAGGTTCCCGGTGGTGATGACCATCGGCGCAAACGAGATGCGGGGGCGCTTCCCGGAGAGGATCTCGCCGGCGATCGTCGTATCGATGGTCTCGGCGGTGGAGGAGTGGACAAGCACCCACTCCAGTTCGAGTCGCCGGCAGGCCTCGAGCATTTCGGGCGTGAACCGCTCGGGCGGGACCCCGCACGTCGGGAAGCCGAGACGCTCCTCGGGCCGTGGATCGCCTGGGCGGACGACGAACACGGAGGGAAGTGTGGAAGGATATGCGTCGATCACGGTGGTGCCGTGCGCGCGCGCGGCGCGGTAAAGCTGAATGCCGGCACCAAGGTCGTCCATGCCGTTCACGACCACTCGGCACCGCGTCAGGATATCGTCGATCGAAGTGAGCCAATCCCGCCCGTGGAGGGTGAGGACCAAGTCGGGATGGATCTCACGTAGCCGCCTCGCCGTAACCTCGACCTTGGACTGGCCCAGGTCCGGAATCGACGCGAACACCTGGCGGTTCAGGTTCGAGACCTCGAATGTGTCGAAGTCCGCGAACTCGAACGCCCCGACGCCTGCTCGCGCAAGCGTCTGCAGGCACGCTCCACCCATGCCGCCGGCGCCGCATACAAAGACCCGGCCTGCGCGCAGCCGCCCCTGCTCGACTTCGGAGACGAAGCCGATGTTGCGGCGCGTCATCTCCGCGTAGGTGAACGAGCCGGTCGCCGTCATGCGCGCGGCCTCCGCGCCCGGAGATCACCCATAGCGTGATGTGGCCGGAGCCACTGCAGCACCGGCAGGGCAGCGGAGTCGGCGAGCACGAAGCCGAAACGCAACAGGGCCAGCGCCCATGCCTCGCGCGGAAGGAAGTGCGCGACATAGCGCCAGAGCGAGAAAAGGTTCACCTGGCCGAGCTGGAGGAAGTCGTCCCCGCGCTCATAGTCGAGCTCGCGGAGGCACAGCGCGTTGTAGCGCTCATCGCGATGGCGCGGGGCATCCTCCCAGCGCTTCTTGAGGTGGTCGCTGCCGCCCGTGTAGGCGTTGCGGATCACGAACCGGTCTGCGTCGAACTCCGCCTCCGGGCCGACTCCGAAGGCCGACCGGTGCTGGAGCATGAGCTGCCGTGCCAGCACGACATGTTCGAAAGTTCGCCTCCCGCTATCGGGGAGGCCGGGGTAAACGTGGGAGGCGCCCTCCGAGATCATGCCGATGGCCGACGGCACTTGGGAGACGTTGCTGATCCAATACGGCTGGAAGCCGTTTTTCACGAACAGCAAGAAGGTCGTGAATCCGGACAGGATCCACGACAGCCCCCGCTCGCGGAAGCGCGGGTCCACGACCGTGAGACCGATGTGAATCACATCCAGCGGCGCCTCTCGCAGCGAGCACTCGAGCGCCTGCATGGCGTTGAAGGCGATCGTGGTACCAGTCTCGCGGTCCTCGATAAGCGTGAGAATCGCTCGATCGAGCTGCGGGGGATCGCCGGCAAGCAGTCCGTAGGGCAACTCGCCGATTCCGAGCGAAGCCACCACGCGACGCATCTCGGCGATCAGTCGGCGCTGCTCATTGAGGGACGTCCACAGCCCGGGCCGCTCAAGGATGCGCACGCGGAACTGATTGTGTCCCGCGAGGAACTCAAGCGAAATGTGGGTTGCCCGTGTGGCCAGCGGGGTCAACATGGAGAGTCAGCCTACGGCAACTCCTGCGTTGCGGGAAGTCTAGGGGGCCGCTTCTGGTTTGAGTGATGGCGAGGGACGCCGCGAGGGGGGTTTCTGCCGGCTGCGGTAGGACTCGCCCTCGATGATCAAGTCGTAGGCATTGCTGGTGAAGCGGTCGATGGCGCTCTGGGCGCGCACGGGATCGGCGAAGGTGGCGAGCCACTCGTCGGGGCCGCGGTTGGAGGTGATGATCATCGAGCCTGCACGGTGGCGCTCGGTGAAGATCTCGTAGGCGTCACGGCTCTCGTTGGCGTCCATGGCATCGAGGCCGAAGTCGTCGACGATCAACAGGTCGACCGCGATGAGCTTGCGCAGCTCGACCTCGTGGCTGTGATCGAGCCGGGCATGGCGGAGCGTCTTGAGCATCTGGTCCGCGCGCAGGACGAGGACGCTCTGGCCACGGCGGCAGGCGATGTGGCCGAGTGCGTGACTGAGGAACGTCTTGCCGACGCCGACCGGGCCGACGATGGCGGCGTGTGCATGAGCGTCGAGGAAGCGGAGCGAGACAAGTTCGTTCAACATCGTCTGGTCGAACGTGACGCGTGCCGTCGGGTCCCAAGCCTCAAGGTGCATGGCCGGGTCGAGATGCGCGCGTTGCGCACGCAGTGTGACGGACTGGCTGTCGCGGCGCGACGCTTCGTCCGCGAGGACGATCATGAGGAAGTCGGCGTGCGGCATCTTCTGCTGGCGAGCGAGTGCCATGCGTTCGGGCAGCGTGTCGAGCATGCGCGAGAGCTTGAGACGTCGCAGCACGGTCTTCAGGTCGGTCGAGATCACGTCGTGAACGGTCATGTGTCTTCTCCTTGGGTCGTGGTGAGGGTGGACAACGGCAGTGCGTACTGCTGCGAGGCACGCAGGTAGCGAGGGAGCGGAAGGATGTGGAGCGGCTTGGCTGGCGCCGCGGGTGGGATCGCCTGTTGCAGCATGCGTTCGAGCCGGCGGACATCGAGCATCCCGGCAGCGAATGCGGTGACACAGACCGCCTCGACACGTGCGTCGCCGTAGCGCTTCGCCAGTCCGATCAGGGCATACACCCGGCGCATGCGCGTCCAGGGCAGCGGCCCTTCGAGTAGTGCGTGGGCGAAGTGCCCGATGGTGGTGCCGTGTCGCGTGGCCTGTTGTTCGAGGAACGCGACGTCGCGGCGGGCATAGGCGCTCTTCTCCGCCGGGAAGTCGTTGGGATCCGTGCTGCGCCCGCCGGGACGCTGGCGCGGGTGCGTCTTCACCATCTCGGCGCCGTGGTAGAAGCGCACCGTCATCGTGTCGGCGCGTGCGTCGAGGACCTTGCCGACCCAGCGCGTGGGCAGCGAGTACAGCCCGCGTGCAACCTGGGCGTGCTGGTCGCGCGCCACCTTGGGCTCACACCACAGCGGCATGTCGTAGGCCATGGTCGGTGCAGGCAGGAGTGCCGCACGCTCCTCGGCCTCGAAGTGCTCGCGTGGCATCCGCAGGGTGCTCGTGTGGCGCCGCATGCCGTACTCACACGCGCACCAGTGGTGTGCGTGGGTGCGAGAGTGATCGAGATCACGCAGCGTCTCGCCCGCGAAGCAGTCATCCCGCGTGCTCGACACCGAGCGTTCGACGCGCGCCTTGTCGCGCGGGTGGCGCACGCGCGTCGGATCGATGTGGAAGCCGCGCGACTGCGCGTACTCGAGGAACGTGCGGTTGATCCGCGGCTCCAGCGCATCGGCCAGTGTGACGATCACCTTGGTGTTGTCGGGCAGCAAGGTGCGGAACACACCACCGTAGAACACCCACGCGGCCTCGCAGGCTTCGATTGCGGTCGCCGTCGTCTCGGCGAAGCACGGATACACGAACCGGTAACGCGACAACACCGCCGTGAAGATCCACGCCCGGATGCGCCGGCGCTTGCCCGAGGGATCCGGCTCGAGCAGCGTCATCCAGCCCGTATCGACCTGCAGCTCCTCGCCCGGGCCACAGTCGGCCACAGGCATCGTCGCCGCCGTGCGGCCGAAGTCCAGTTCCGCGATCGCGTAGCGATGCAGCGTCGCGTAGGGAACGCTCACGCCCTGGCGCACCAGCAGCCGGCGCACCTTCGAGAGCCGCACCCGATCCTTCAACTTCGCCTGGATGAAGGCGTGGTGCTTCACGCACAACGCCCAGCTCTCTCCATGCGAGCGGCCGGGGTTCGCGTGCAGCGCGGACATCAGCACCACGAGCCGTTCGTCGGTGAGGGCCGCCGCGGACGTGATCCCCGCGACCAGCCCCGACTTCACGTAGCGGCGCACCGTCTTGGGATCGAGACCCAACCGCACGGCGATCTGCTTCTTCGCGACCCCGGCACACCAGAGCCGCAGGACTTCCTTGACCTCGAACATCGTGACCTCTCGAAACGGCATCCACTCCTCCTGCCGCAGCCGTCATTGGCCACGTCGCCGGAGTGTTGCCCGAAGGTCACGCCACGGGGGGGATAGGTTCTGAGAAACTCCCG
>JANYBS010000016.1 GCA_025360715.1 Candidatus Eiseniibacteriota bacterium
CTCGAGCCGCTGGTAGAGCGCGTCAGGGTGGAAGTCCTCGAGGGAACGGAACACCACCGCCGAGCTGCCTTCGCCCGTGCCGCCGGGCAGGTCGAGCGTCGGCGTGTAGCGCGCGAGGATCGCGCCGAAGTTGTCGACGTCCACCGCCGTGGTTCGGCCGACTCGCGCGTCGCCGGAAGCCCCCGCGCTGCCGCGCAGATCCGCCAATACAAGAATACGAAACGGCGTGCCGTCTTCGGGCCGCGCGTTCTGCCACGCTCCCTGCTTGCCGAACCGGAAAGCGAATTCCATTACAGTTTCACTCGCACGCTACCCACAAGCCGATCATCCGAGCTCTTCGGTTCGTCGCCGCGCGAGATCGTGCGGTGCGTGAGGCCGATGTCGAAGATCGTGTCGCCCGAGTACCAGCTGAAGCCCAGTCCGATCGTGGCCGCGCGCGGCTCCGGTGCGCCCGGCTGCACTTCCTGACCGATGCCGGCGCGGAACGCGTACGGCGTCTCGGGGTCGCGGTAGTCGATGCCCAGGCCCCAATCGCTCGCCATCTTGGTCTCGAGCGCGAAGGTGTCCCACTTCTCGGCGCTGCGCGCGCCCACGCTCGCGTACACGCCGCTGAGTGTCGACAGCGACCAGCGCGCGCTCGCGCCCGCCTGCCACGTGGCGTCGCGCGTGACGTTGAAGTTGCTCTTGGTCGTATCCGCTAGAAGTGTCGCCACGCTCGTGCCCGTCGCATCGAGCGCGCCCACCATGTGCATGGCCGCGCCAAGACGCCAGCCATGCTTGAGCTCGGGGTGCTTCGCCCACGTCACGCCCACACCGCCACCGATCGCGTCGCCGCTCAAGGTGGCCTCGCGCGTGCCGCTCTGCGGCGAGCCCGAGGTCTCGAGCGTCTGGTAGTCGTCGTCGCGGTGGTTGAACTCTCCGCTCACGCCGAATCGCACGTCGCCACGGCCAAAGCCCAGCGCGATGCCGCCGCGCAGTTCGCGCAGCGTGGCGTCGTTCGTGACGTGGCCCGGCGAGTTGAGCAGGTTCTTGTTGCCGATCGTGTACGACTCATTCTCGGCGCGCAGCTGCGGCTGCCACGCGAACAGCGTCACATCGACGCGGCGCACCGGCACGCTGATCGTCGCGCCCGCGAAATCCACACTTGCGAAGCGCTGGTCGAAATCACGGTTCGCGGCGCTCAAGTCCTGGCGGCTCACGCGGATCAGCTGTGGCGACACGATCACGCCGCGCTCGATGTGCGCGGCGGGGTTATTCGCCACGTCATCCACGTAGCGGTCCGAAAGCGCGAAGCCTGCCGAGATGGCATTCGACGGCGTCGTAAGGGACCCTGGGAATGAGAAGCGCAGCAGGTCCAGTGGGGTCGGCACCGCAGCATGGGCCATCGGCGCAACGGCGCTCGCGAAAATGAGCGCCATCGGCAAGATGTGAAACAGGCGTCGAGAAGTCATTCAGGCTCCGTACTTGTCGAGACGCCCGGCGTTGGCGAGCAATACGCCCATCAGGTCCTTGCTGGCAAGGCCTGAGAAGCTGCCGCCCCGGCAATTCTTCTCATGGAAGCGGTCGAAGCCGTCCATGAAGCAATTCGCAGACTGGATCAGCGCCGGCACCGGGTGCCAGGAATGCCCCTTCATGGGCACTGGGGTCGAGTGGTCGCCGGTGATGCAGATCACGTCGGGCTTGAGTGCCAGCAACGCTGGCAGCGCGGCGTCGACCGATTCGATCACCGCCACCTTGGCCGCGAAGTCGCCGTCCTCACCCGCCATGTCGGTGCCCTTCACGTGCAAGAA
Organism: Candidatus Eiseniibacteriota bacterium; assembly: GCA_025360715.1. GTDB lineage: Bacteria > Eisenbacteria > RBG-16-71-46 > RBG-16-71-46 > RBG-16-71-46 > CAIXRL01. The sequence goes on from JANYBS010000016.1 coordinate 1,791, forward strand.
GAAGAAGTCGTGCGAGTCCCATTGCGCCTTCGCTGTCGCGATCGCGTCGGCCGCGCCCTCGCCCGTGGGAATGAACAGGTGCATTCCCGCGAGCTCCGCCACGCCGCGATACATGGGGTACGCCGCGATCGCCGCCGCGCGCAGCTGATAGCGATCCTTATAGTGCGGCAGGTGCGGACGCGCGGAGAACCCGCGCGCGAGCGCGCCGTTCGCCGGATGGTCATCTTTGAGCACCTCGCCCACGCGCTTCACGAACGCATCGATGATGCGCGCGGTCTTCTCGTTCGCCGCGCCGGGAACAAGCGCGTGCGCCGATGGGATCTTCTTGCCTTCCTTGTGCGGATCCGCGTCGCTCGCGTCGCCGCCCAGACCCGGCCCGCGCAGCACCGCCACGAACCGGTGGCCCTTGCCCGGCTTGAGGATCACCTCGACGTCTTCGAATCGGGTGGCGTCCTTCTGCAGCTTGGCCACCAGCTTCTCGCACACGTCGGTGGCGATGCGGCCCGCCCTTCGATCCGTGACGATGCCGGAGTCATCAATCGTGCAAAAGTTCGCGCGCGCGGCGACGTCGCCTGGCTTGAGTTCCATGCCGGCGCCGAGCGCCTCGAGCACGCCTCGGCCCACGACCGTGGTCACCGGGTCATAGCCGAATAATCCAAGGTGCCCCGGGCCGCTGCCCGGCGTGACGCCCGGCAGCACCGGCAGCAGGCGCGCCAGCGCGCTGCGCGGCGTGAGCGCGTCCATGTGGGGCGTTCGCGCCGCTTCGAGCGGCGTCTTGCCGCCCTGCTGCGCGTTGGGCAGGTCACCCAAGCCGTCCAGCACGAGCAGCACGATCTTGGTGGTGTTGGGGATGACAAGACTCTCGATCACGTCGTGAGACATGGCTTGCTCCTTGGCGTGGAGACGGGCCGAGCGCTGCGGCCCGACGGACATCACTGCAGTCACGGGCGAGCCTAGCACGCGCTCCGCGTAGCCGCCGAATGCGGCGAGCGTGTAATGTGTCGCCATGAACAAGCTCTCGCGCACCCCGATCTGGGCAGACCGTCTTGCGTTGCCGGCGATCTTCCTGATCGCGTTGCTGTTGCGTGTGCGCGAAGCGCTGCGCGCGCCACTCTGGTACGACGAGCTGTACTCGCAGGCCGCCGTGCATCGCCCATGGCATCAGGTCATGGAAGTCATGCGCGCCGATGTGCATCCGCCACTCATCTACATGCTCTCGTTCGCCTGGCGAGTGTTCGGCGATACCGACCTGGCGGTGCGCAGCCTGAGCATCGTGTTCGGTCTGGCGACGCTCGCCGTGGGCTACGCGCTCGCGCGCGAGCTCTTCGGCCGCCCGGCGGCTCTCATCGCGACCGCACTGCTCGCCGTGCACCCGTGGCATATCTATATCTCGCAGGAAGCGCGCTCGTATCCCGAGTTGTGGTTCTTCCTCACCACGTCGGCGTTCGCGGCGTGGCGTTTCTGCGAAGGCGGCCCCAAACCCGATCGCGCCACCGCGGCGTTGTTCGTCGTCTCTGCTGCGCTCGCGCTGTGGACACACTATCTGGCGGGCATCGTGGTGTTCGTGCAGTTCGCGTGTGGCGCGCTCGCGCTGCGCCGCGAACCCAGGCGGTTGGGCACGTGGCTGCTGTTGCAAGTGGCCGTCGCCGCACTCTTCGCGCCGGTGCTGCCCATGCTCTGGCAGCAGTTCCATCGCGTCGAGACCGACCACTGGATGCCGCGACCCACCGTGGGCGACCTGGTCGACCTCGCGAGGCGCATCTCGCTGAGCGCGTTCTACCTGGTACCCGCCGTGCTCGCGCTCGCGGTGATGCCACTGCTGCCCGAGCGCACGCGCCGCGCTGCGCTCTTCATGCTCACGATCGGCCCGCTCACGGTCTTGTTGTGCTGGCTGCTGGGCGTGAACGGCCTGCGGCTCTTCGCCGCCAAGTACATGTTGTTCTCGCTCACCGCCATCTTCGCTCTGGTCGGCGCCGGGATCACGCGCCTGCCGGGCCGCGTCACACCGTGGATCGTGACCCTCGTGCTGCTGCTCTTTGCGGCGCGCGCCTCGCTCATACGCACGCCTTATCCCGAGGCCGCGGGCCTGGGCCAAGCGCGCGCTGCACTCACGGGCCACGTCCGCGCGGGCGACGTGTTCTACCACGCCGACTCGCACACGCTCTTGTTTGCGGAGCGCTACTTCCCGCAGGCGCGCCACCGCTTGCTGCTCATGGGCCAGCGCTTCCCTTACTTCGAAGGCGGGCACCTCGTGCCCGACTCCTCGCGCAGCGACGCCGCAGAGCTTGACGCCACCATGGCGAGCGGCGCGCGCTGGTTCGCGATGGCGGCAGCGCCCGCCGGCATCGACACGCACCCGGCCGCCGCGCTTTTCGATTCGCTTGCCGGCGCGCCGAAGAAGTCGGGCGTCGTGCGCGTGTGGACGAGCGCCGCGGCGCGGTAGCCGCGCTAGTCCCCCAGCCACTTCGGCGCGGCGACTGTCATTTCGCCCGGCGCCGCGTCGCCCGTCTTGAGCGTGCCCGCGGGCTCGAAGCGCACGAGCTTCACGTGCTGGCCATTGAGCTCGGCCGCGTTGCGCGGCTCGTGCGCGGCTTGTGAGTGTCTCGCCGCGTCGCCTATGCTCCGGCGGCTTGCCGCAACACCCACTTCCACTCTAGATCCGAGGATCATCATATGGCCATCCAGAAGGTCGGCATCATCGGCTGCGGCCTCATGGGCAGCGGCATCGCTCAGGTCAGCGCCCAGGCCGGCTTCACGACCGTCGTGCGCGAAGTCTCGCAGAACGCGCTCGAGAAGGGCATGGGTTCGATCCACAAGTTCCTGCAGGCCGGCATCGACAAAGGCAAGGTCCCGCAGTTCGAACTCGACAAGGTGAAGAAGAACCTCTCGGGCACCGTCGACCTGAAGGATCTCGCCGACTGCGATCTGGTGATCGAGGCCGCGACCGAGAATCTGGGGCTCAAAAAAGAGCTCTTCGGCTCGCTGGATTCGATCTGCAAGAGCGAGACCATCTTCGCGTCCAACACGTCGAGCCTCTCGGTGACCGAGATGAGCATGTTCACCAAGCGCCCCGGGCAGGTGATCGGCCTGCACTTCTTCAATCCGGTGCCGCTCATGAAGCTCGTCGAGATCGTGAAGACCGTGCAGACCAACCCCGAAGTGCTAGCCGCCGCGAACGCGTGGTGCATGGCGATCGGCAAGACGGCCGTGAACTGCGGCGACTCCACGGGCTTCGTGGTCAACCGCCTGCTCGTGCCCTACATGCTCGATGCGATCCGCGTGTTCGAGCAGGGCCTGGCGAGCCGCGATGATATCGACAATGCCATGAAGCTCGGCTGCGGCTATCCGATGGGCCCGCTGTTCTTGACCGACTACGTGGGCCTCGACACCACGTACTACATCTCCGAGATCATGTTCGACGAGTTCAAGGAGCCGCGCTTCGCCGCGCCGCCATTGCTCAAGCGCATGGTACTTGCTGGGCTTCATGGCCGAAAGAGCGGCAAGGGCTTCTACGACTGGAGCGCGAACCCGCCCCGGTAGGGTTGTGGTTCAGGGCTTCGTGATCGCAGACCCCACTAAAAGAGGCCGCACCCTGGCGGAGTTCTATTTCCGTCTGGAGCGCGCTCTGTGGAATGACCTCGAGGGCAGCCGCGTGCTGCCCTCGGGCGTTTTGGCACAGGCGCGCGATGAATGGTCGTGCTTTGCGCTATACGCGTGCGTGCGCGGGCTCGTGGCCGCCGGCGGCTTCAATACCGAGACCGTCGCCGCGGTCGATGCGATGCATGACGCCGTTCGACTCGCGTGGGCGGCGCGGCCCGAAGCACTGGCGTTGTTGGCGGCACGCTATGGCGAATACGGCCGCATCGGCCAGGAGCTCGAAGCGCAAGGCGCCGCGCTCGTCACGCAGCGCCTGGGCGAAGCCGCCGCCGCGCACGTGAGCGCGCCCGAGCCGCCGAGCGAAGCGCTCGCGACCACACTGGGCGAGCTGCATGAAGCGCTGGCGGAAGGCGCCGCCGACGCCGTGCGCGCCGGGCTGGCCAGCGCCCCTCACCCACCGCTCGCGCTGCTGCAGGACGTCTCTGCACGGCTCACGGCTGCGGGCGTCGTGCACGCGCTGGGCACGAGCGGGCTGCTGTTCGCGCGGGGTCTGGTGGACCATGCGAACGACTGGGACCTGACGTGCGAGTGCAGCCTGGAGACGCTGCAGCAGATCTTCACGAGTGAACCGCAAGTAGCCTGCGGCAACGGCGGCATCCACGCCGACCACAAGCTGCAGTTGCATGATGGGGCGATCGAGCTGATCGCGCGCTATGCGTTCTTCTCGGGCGACGACGTGATCCGCATCCCCACACTGGTCGCCGAGACCTGGAACGGCGTGCCACTCGGCAAGCTCGAACCGTGGGCCGCGGCGTACTGGCTCATGGGGCATCTCGAAGACGTGCCGCGCCGGCGCGAGCGCGCGGATCTCGTGTTCCGCCATCTGCTGCGCCACGGCGCCGATGGCGACGCGCTCGGGCGCGTGCTCGCCGAACCGCTGCCCGAAGCGCTGGCCACGCGCCTGCTCGCGCTGCCGCGGCGCGGGGCGCTACCCGCGAACCCGTCACCGTAGCGCGATCACTCGCGCCGTCCGCCGCGCGCTGCCTTGCGTGAGCTCGGCCACGTAGAGCCCGGGCTCCAGCGGTTCGCGGAACGCCCATGCCTGCATCGCCGGAGCCAGCGTCACGTTCGCGCGAAGGCGGCCGCTCACGTCATAGAGCCGCAGGCGCGCATCGCGCCCGCCGGCCAGCGTGAAGTTCACGGCCGCAGCCACTCCCGGTGCGTGCGGCAGCGCCGAGAGCGCCAGGCCATCGGCCGCAGCCCGGCTGACCCACGCCGCAGCGGTGAACGTGACCTGCGCACCCTGGGTCACGCACAGTCGATACGCTGCGCGCACACCCGGCGCGAGGGTCGGATCGTCAAAGCTCAGGGCATCGGTGCCACTTCGTTCTGCGGCGCCGAGCGCCTGCCAGGCATGGCCGTCACTCGAGCGCTCCACGATTCCCGTGGCGCCGATCGCGGTCACGTACCACCGCAGGTGCGCGCCGCGCGTGTCGGCGCTCGCGCCCATGAGCGAAACCTGCACAGCGGTGGTCTCGACAAAATCCAGCTGCCAGGCGTCGGCGAAGAAGTTCTCGTTGTCGGTGTAGCCGCCAGTGATCAAGAGCCGCGAAGTGTCGTCGTCGTAGACCGCGCTGAAGAGCCCGCGCTCCGTGGGCGGCGCACCCGGAACGGACTGCGAACCCCACTGCACCGAATCCCCGAGCGTCGCGGTCCACATCGTGCCCAGGTCGGCGTTGCTGACGCCGTTGGCCGGAGAGTAGAACGCGATCGCGCGACGATGCCGCGCATCGAACGTCATCGCGATGAACACATGCGACATCTCGGGGGCCTGTCCACTCACCGGCAGGACCGCGCCACGCAGCGTGTCGGTCTCGAACTGCACGTGCCGCAGCGGTGCAAACCCCGGCTGGAAGGCGTAGCTCCAGCCGTCGCCGCGCAGGGAGTCGGTGAAGACCATCGGATAGGGCAGCCCGATATCGCCGGCCACGCCGAGCGGCCGCCACGTGGGCACGCCGTCGAGCGTGAGCTCCCATGCGTCGGAGATCGGCGCGTGCAGGTCATCGCCGCCCATGAGCACGAAGCGATGGCGGGGAGTGTCGTACACCAAGCTGCTGTTGCGGCGTTGTCCGGGGCCGATATTCGAGACATGCAGACGTGTCCATGTGCCCGAGGCATCGAGCGACAGCGACCACAGGTCGCCCAGTAGGTCACCCGTACCGTCGATCGCTTGGCCGCCGAACACCAGCATGGCGTGATGCGCGGGGTCGTACACCAGGCTATGAGCGAAGCGTGGACGCGGCATGCTGTCGGACCCGGCGCCCAACGCCAGCCACCCGCCATGCGCCGAGATCGGGTGCGCCACGACCAGGTCGCGCACGCCGCCCTGCACCCAGCCGCCGAACACGACCTGACGCCCGGTGAGCGGGTCGATCATGTTGGAATGCCAGATGCGGCTCCCCATGCTGCCCGGTCGCGCTTCGAGCCACTGCGATGCTATCGCGGAGCCCTGGCCCAGCCCTACCGGAGCATCCACCGGAGAATCCACCGGAGAATCCACCGGCAAGGATGCGAACGCAGGCATGGATTGAACCGTGCTCTGGCCGCCGCCGCCAAGGATGCGGCGGTCACGGGCGTCGAAGCATGCTGCGACACCAGGGCCGCCCAGACCACGCGATCCGTCGTCCAAGCGCTCGGCCGTCCCATCGCCAGTACGCACCGCGAATGTCTCACCTTGCGCACTCACCAGCAGCACGCGTCCGGTCGCAGCGTCGAACATGACCTGGCGCGGCATGTCGTAAGGGAATTCCGGAGTCGCGAACGCGGTGGCAGCCGGAGCGTCCCCTGCACTGATGCTCCAGAGCGTGGCGCTCGAGACGCCGAAGCCGGGGAAATACCCGCGGGCGGTGCGGTCGAACACCACGTCGAAACGGTCGTGCGCCGGCTCATACACCGCGCTGCCCAGAGTCACAACGGGCAGTGCCACCGGTGACGTGATCGGCTCCGCGTGCCACGTCGCCATGTTCGAGAGCGCGATCCGGAACATCTGCTGCTGCGCGCTCACCGCGTCGTAGACGCCGAGCAGCGCCAGCTCATCGCGCCGCGTGTCGATCGCCAGGCCAGCAATCGACATCTGCGTCATCGCCGGACCGTCCCACAGGTGCATCCACATGCCGGTCGCAGGCAGGAACGCTTCCAGGTGAAACGCGCTCGACTGCCAGCCGAGCACTAGCAACCGGTCGCGCACCGAGTCGTAGACCGCGCCGGCGAAGACCACTGCGGCGCCGCCCGGACGCGTGGCGATGAGGGTCCAGTCGGTCATCGCGACATCGCTGGTCCATACGCTCGCTTGCGGATCGAGTGCCGCTTCGCCGCCCACGAGGAACACCAGATGTCGGCGCGTATCCAGAACCAGGGCGTGCTGCGCGCGCGCCGGCGAACTCCACTCCTGCCACAACGACGTGCCCAGACCCGCGGCGCCTACCCTCGCGGCCTCCCGGGCCAGGATCCCGGACGGCAGCGGACGCACCCCGGAGTCGTCGACTCGCGGCGCGTGCATCGCCTGCTCGAAGGTGCGCGGTTGGAAGCGCAGCACCATCCCCGGTGGGACGCTCTGGGCCCAGCCACTCTGGGCCGAGGCACGGTGTGTGACGCACAGCAGCAGGACAAGCCACACTGACGCGACGCGCCGGTGGACTGAACGCGCAGCCGCGACCAGTGAGGGATGAGCCATACCGGGACAGAGGTGCAAGTGTCGTACCCCGTTCGCAGCGGCGAGGATGCCGTCATGTTCGCACCGACTTGCAGGGGCGAGGGCGCCGGGCCCGAGCGGAATGGGCCATCGCGCTTTGTAGAAGTGTCGTCTGCCCCGACAGTCTTAGGCGCGCCGCCTCGCGAGCCAAGCGTCGAGCGACCAGCGATCCCATGCCGATGGCGCGCCCAGCACGAAGAGCGCGAGCGCGAGGCGCGGGATCACGTGCTCGTGAAAGGCGTACAGCGGCTCGTGCAATAGGTGCCCGAAGGTCACCAGTACGAGCACCGCGCCGAGCATGGAAAGTCCCAAGCGCGTGCGATAACCCACCAGCACCAGCAGGCCCCCGACAAGTTCCACGAACGGCACGCTTACGCCAGTGACCCAAAGCGACCACACGGGCAGGAAGGTGTCCTTGAACGGCAGGAACCACTGCTCGGCGTGAGCGATGGCGCCTTGCACGAACACCTTATGCACGCCGGCCATGAAGAAGATCAGCCCCAGCACGGCGCGCGCGAGGAACACCGCGAGCGCGCGCGCATACGCATCGTGATCGCTCTTGCCGCCTGCACTCATCATGCGTCGCTCGTGCCCGTGAGTTCGCGCATCTTCGCGGCGTCCATGCCGTACTGGATCATGCCGTCGGCCGATGGCGTGGCGCCCATGCGTTCATAGAACGCGCGTGCCGGGTTCCAGGTGAGTACGTGCCAGTCCACGCGATGACAGCCGCGCGAGAGCGCGTCGCGCACGAAGCCGCGCATGAGCGCGTCGCCGGCGCCCGAGCCGCGCGCCGCTTCGGCAACGAACAGGTCCTCGAGCCACATGCGCGGATTGGTCCGGAATGAGGAATAGGTGAAGTGGTAGAGCGCGTAGCCGATCAAGGTGCCGCCCGACTCGGCCACGAGCCCGAAGAGCTGGCGCGGGTCGTCGAAGAGCGCCGCGATCAAGCGCTCGGGCGTGCCCGTGAGGATGTCCGTCATGTGCTCGAACTCGGCCAGGCCGCGGATCATCTCCCACACGCGCGGGATGTCGGTGCGGCGGACGCCGCGCACGTTCACACTGTTCATCGACATGGCTTCACTCTGTTCATCGGCATGGCTTCACGCTGTTCATTCCCCGATCACCTTGATGAGCACGCGCTTCTTGCGGCGGCCGTCGAACTCGCCGTAGAAGATCTGCTCCCACGGGCCGAAGTCGAGCTGGCCCTTGGTGATCGCCACCACGACCTCGCGCCCCATGACCTGGCGCTTCAGGTGCGCGTCGGCATTGTCCTCGCCGGTGTCGTTGTGGCGGTACTGATCGGTGGGCGCGTGTGGTGCCAGCCTTTCCAGCCACTGCTCGTAGTCGTGATGCAGCCCTGGCTCGTCGTCGTTGATGAACACGCTGGCCGAGATGTGCATGGCGTTGACCAGGCACAGGCCCTCCTGAACGCCGCTCTTCTGGACGGCGTTGGCCACCCGCGGCGTGATGTTCACGAACGCACGGCGCGTGGGGATCTCGAGCTTGAGGTATTCGGTATGGGAGCGCATGCCGGCGCAGGATAGCACGGCGCTCCCGCGTCGCCGGGCCACTTTTGCCGCTTTTGCGGCCCCTCTGCTACCGTTCGCGCGCTCGCGCATCCGAACATCGGTACGGCGTCCCGGCCGTCCGCGCCCGCCAGGCCTTTCCGGGCAGCATCGCCCGATCATTCCCAAGGAGCCACACGTGTCCAACGCACTTCCCGATATCGTCATCCTCTCCGGCGCGCGCACGCCGATGGCCGAGTGGATCGGCGGCAAGCGCGGCGACGGCCTGAACGGCGGCGCGCTCGCCGCGATGAGCGCCATCGACCTTGGCGCCGTCGCCGCGCGCGGCGCGCTTGAGCGTGCCGGCGTGAACGCGAGCCAGATCGACCATGTGGTGTTCGGCAACGCGCTGCAGACGAGCGGCGATGCGCTCTATGGCGCGCGCCACGTGGCGCTCAAGGCCGGCCTCGAGATCGGCTGCCCCGCGCTGACCGTGAACCGTCTGTGCGGCTCGGGCCTGCAGAGCGTGGTCTCGGCCGCGCAGTTGCTGCAACTGGGCGAGGCGAACTGGATCGTCGCCGGCGGCATGGAGAACATGAGCCAGGCGCCGCATGTGCTGCGCGGCGCGCGCGCGGGTTTTCGCTTGGGGCCCGGCGCGCAGCTCGAGGACAGCCTGTTCGTGGCGCTCAAGGACACCTACTGCGGCCTCTTCATGGCGCAGACGAGCGACAACCTCGCGCGTAAGTACGGCATCACGAGAGCGGAGCAGGATGAGTTCGCGCTGCGCTCGCACGAACTGGCGAATACCGCCAACAACCACGGCCGCTTCGCCGAGGAGATCGTCACCGTCGAGGTGAAGGCTGGCAAGAAGAGCAGCCTCGTCGAGAAGGACGACCACCTCTTTCCCGGCACGTCGATCGAGCGCTTGGCGGCGTTGCCGGGCGCGTTCGGGCCGGAGTCGATGGTGTCGGCCGGCAATGCGAGCGGCATCGTGGACGGTGCGGCAGCGGTCGTCGTGACCACCGCAGCAAACGCGCAGGCTGCGGGCAAGAAGGCACTCGGATACGTGCGCAACTGGTCGTATGTGGGCGTCGACCCTGATGTGATGGGTTTCGGGCCCGCGCCCGCCATTCGGAAAGTGCTCGAGCGCTCCGGGCTCAAGCTCGAGCAGATCGACCTCTTCGAGATCAACGAGGCCTTCGCGGGTCAGTA
>JANYBS010000057.1 GCA_025360715.1 Candidatus Eiseniibacteriota bacterium
CAAGCGCGTGGGGCTGCCCGAGAGGTGGGCGGACTACTACTACCGCCGCATCCCGACGCGGCGCATCAAGAACAACACGATCCACAACGCGAAGTACGCCCGCTGAGAAGCGCCGCGACCCGCGCCTTCGAGGGGCACGGGGCCGCAGTAGATGCAATCTTCGGCGCACAACCTACGTTGTGCGTCTGCGCGGCTCAGCCGCGCGAAAGCAGCACGATCGCCACCAGCGCCAATGCGATGCCGGCCTTCTGCGCCGTCACCAAGCGCTCGCGCAACACGATCTGCGCGAGCACGACCGTACTGGCCGGCGCGAGCGAGACCAGAGTGGCGGTAAGACTGAGCGGCGCGCGCTGCACCGCCCACAAGTAGAGCAGGTTGGCCGTGGAGTCGAGCACGCCGCAGCAGATCAGCAGCGGCCACGCGCTTCGCTCTACGCGCCAGGACGTGCGCCGCACGAGCGCGACCGTGCCCACCACGAGCGTGCCTCCGGCGCGCGCGATAACGAGTGGCCAGAGTCCCCCACCGGTTCCGACGCGGCCCATGCTCACGAGGAAGCCGCCGATGAACACGCCGCTCGCGATCGCCACCGCCAGCGCGCGGCCTTCGACGCGCGTGCTCGCGCCCGTCTCGTGATGCTCACCGCCGCCGCTGATCGCCACGATGGCGATCGCGCCGAGCGCGACTCCGGCCAGCGGCAGTACGCCCGGCCGCTCGCCAAGCAGAAGGCCCACGCCGACCGGGACGGCGATCGCGATCATCGAGATGAGCGGTGCCACGGTACTCACCTGGCCGATGGTCATGGCGTGATAGAGCAGCAGCACGCCGAGGCCGCCGGTGATACCTGCAAGCGCCGCCCACGCGATGTCGGCGTGCGAGGGAACGCCGTGCACGAACATCGATCCCACGAGCAGCGCCGCCATGCCGCACGCCTGTGTGACCGTGGTCACGCGCAGCACCGGATCGCGGCGCGAGGCGATTCCGCCCAGGAAGTCGGCGGATCCGTACAGGATCGACGCCATGAGCGCGACGAAGAATGGCATGATGGCGAGCGCCTCAGCGCGGCGAGGTGCTCCACGCGTCGCCGCTTCGCACCGCGCGGCCATCGCGCTCGAGCAGCAGCAGGTGCGCGAGCAAGCTGCGCTCGGCGTAGGCCCAGAGCTCGCGCGGCGTGTCTGGGTATGACTGTTCGAGCAGCGCGGCCGCGGGCCGCGCGTTGGCATCCAAAGCCGCCAGCACGAGCGCTTCACGCTCCTTGCGATGCGCGATCATCTTGTGGATGCGCTTCACCGCGGCGCCCTGCGGCGAACCATGCGCCGGGAAGATCGTGCGCGGCGCCAGCGCTGCCACGCGCGCGAGCGAACCCAGATACGCGCCCATGTCGCCATCGGGCGGATCGATGATCACGCTACCGGGCCCGCCCGGGATGAGATCGCCGCAGAACAACGTGCGCGTGCGCGGATGCCACAGGCTGATGGAGTCCTGCGTGTGCCCCGGCGTGTGCAGCACCTGCATGTTCCAGTCGCCGATGCCGGGCACGAGCGGCAGCCAGTCGCCGTCTTTGACCGCCAGGTCGAGCGCCATGCGCTCACCCAGCAGCCGGTGCCCCACGACGCGCGCGCCATAGCGCTCGCGGCACGCCTTGGCGCCCGCGGTGTGGTCGCTGTGATGGTGCGTGAGCACGACGAGCGCGAGCTTGCGCCCCTCGGCCGCCAGCGCGTCGATCGCGGTGAAGAGTTGCGCGAGCTCGCCGGGATCGTCGCTGCCCGGATCGAGCAGCATCATCTCGCTCTCGCCGATCAGGAACGCGTTCGTGTGCGTGGCCGGCGGCAATGGCTTCGTGCGCATCGGGTGCAGCACCACGCCCCACTGCAGCTCGATGCGCTTGAAGGGCGTGGCGCTGCGCTGCGGGCCCATGGCCAGACGCTCGGCCAGCGCGTGCTCGCCTTCGGCCAGCGCGATCAGGTTCCACAATATCGGCGCCGCGAATGTCTCGTGCCCGTGGCGATAGCGGTCCAGCGCATCGAGCGGCTTCACCCACTCGCCGCTGGCGAGTTCTCCTTCGACGACGCTCGGTTCTTGTCCTGGGGGCACGCGCGCCACGAAGAAGAGCGTGTCGAACCGCACGGGCGCGAACGCCGGCGTCTGCCAGCGCCCCGCGGGCACGAGCGCTCGGGCATCGAACCGCCAGCCGCGCTCGGCCACGACATCGGCGAAGCGGCGGCGCTCCTCGCGCACGTCCTCCCACAGCGCGGCCAGCGTCGCGGCGTCCGGCGCGGGGCCGATCAAGCCCAGCAGCACGCCGGTCTCTTCGAACGACTCACGGATCGCGCAGGCCCGTGAGGCGCGCTCGAAGAGCTGCGCTTCGCTCGTGGCGCCGGCGAGTTCGGGCACGCCGTCCATGGGCAGATCGGCGTCGCCGGCATCGACCTTGCCGCCGATGAATGCGCGAAAGCCCGGCTGCACGGAGACCGCATCGCTGCGCAGCACCCAGAACGTATCCAAGCGCGCGCCTTCGCCGCGGATCAACACCACGGCAGCGGAGTCGCGGAACTTCGGCTTGGGCTTCATGGCAAGGGGCTCGCTCATGGGCGCAACATCTCCGGTCCCGGCGGGGCGTGCAAGCAGCACGGGCCGCCGGGGTCTCCCCTGGCGGCCCGTCGCTGCCTGCTCGTTCGTTGCGCGCTTACGCGGTCTTCTTCGTCACCATGTCGCTGGCCTTGGCGAAGAGCGTGAGCGCCTCGTCGACCTCGGCCTTGGTGATATCGATCGGCGGACGGAAGCGCAGCGAGCGCTTGCCGCAACCCAGGATGATCACGCCCAGGTCGTACGCCTTGTCCGCGACCGCATTGCGGGTCTCGGTGTCGGCAAAGTCGATCGCACACATGAGGCCGCGGCCGCGCGCATTGCTGAGCACGTCCGGACGCTCGGTCTGCAGCGTCTGCAGGCCATCCAGCAGATACGCGCCGACCGTGGCCGCGTTCTCTACCAGCTTCTCCTCGTGGATGATCTCCAGGTACTTCGCGCAGCGCACCATATCCACGAGATTGCCGCCCCACGTGGAGTTGATGCGGCTCGAGGTCCTGAACACGTTCTCGGGCTCTTCATCCATGCGCCCGCCACCCAGGCAGCCGCACACCTGCATCTTCTTGCCGAACGCCAACAGGTCGGGCTGCACATCGTGGTGCTGGTGCGCCCACATGCGGCCGGTCAGGCCGATGCCCGTCTGCACCTCGTCGAAGATGAGCAGGGCGTCGTTCTCGTGCGCGAGGCTCTTCAGCGCCGCCAGGAACTCGGTGCGGAAATGATGATCGCCGCCCTCGGCCTGGATCGGCTCGATGCAGATGGCCGCGATGTCGTCCTTGCGCTCGCGGAACGCGGCGCGGATCTGCTCCAGCGAATGCGCCTCGGCCTTCTGCACACGCTCGAGCTCGGCCGCGTTCACCGGGAACGTGAGCGCGGGATGGTCCACTCTCGGCCAGTCGAACTTGGCGAAGTACTGGTACTTGCGCGGATCGGCCGTATTGGTCATCGACACGGTGTAGCCGCTGCGGCCATGGAAGGCGTCGCGGAAGTGCAGGATCTGGTGACCCTTCTCTTCTTTGTAGCCCTTCTTGAAGTTGCGGCGGACCTTCCAGTCCATGGCCGCCTTGAGCGCATTCTCCACGCCCAGCGCGCCGCCGGCGATGAAGAACGCGTGCGGCAGGTACGACGGCTGCGCGAGCGTGCCGAAGGTGTCGACGAACTCCGCCATCTCGGTGGAATAGATGTCGGAGTTGGTCGGGTTCACGAGCGCGGCGCGCGTGAGCTTCTTCAGGAACTCCGCTTCGTGCGTCTTGGGATGGTTGAAGCCGATGGGAAGCGTGGCGAAGAACGAGAAGAGGTCCAGGTAGTCGCGGCCGCTCTTGGCGTCGTGAAGGCGCCGGCCCTGCGACTTCTCCAGGTCGAGCACGATGTCGTAGCCGTCGGCCAGCATGTGGCGGCCGATCGTGGAATGCACCTGCGCGGGAGCGATACGAGCGTTCATGAGTCACCTCCTCGGGAGTCCGGGTCCACGTACGTCTCTTCTTTCACGGTCGAGAGCACCATCACCGTGCGCGTCTGCCGCACACCTTCCATCGCGTTGAGCTGCTGCAGCAGCAGTTGCTGCAGCGACTCCATGCCGTGAACGCGAACCTTGAGCAGTAGCGAGAACTCGCCGGTGATGTGATGACACTCGAGCACTTCGTCGAGCTTCTGCGATCGTTCGATGAAGCCGGACTCGAATCGCGGATGCTCGAAGAAGACCTCGATGAATGCTGTCACGGACGCGCCGACTGCAGTGGGTTCCACGATCGCCGCCCAGCGGCGGATGACGCCGGACTTCTCGAGCTTCGCGAGCCGCTCACTCACGGCAGCGGTCGAGAGCCCCACCTTCTTCGCGATCTCGCTCTGCGCCATCGCCCCGTCGCGCTGCACGAGATGCAGGATGCGGCGGTCTTTGTCGTCGAGCGGCTGTCGTGATTTTGGTCGAAGTGCCATATGACGAGAATATCATCGGTATACTAGGCCTTCAACTTGAATCTTTTCGGCCTCCAACCGATAGGCACACCGATGGCCCAGGGGCGGATCAAGGCGGCGTCAGCGCGCGATCACGATGCGCCCGTGGCGCTCCGTGGCTCCCTGACGCAGGCGCGCCCAATAGACGCCTGGCGCACGGAACGATTTGAACGGCAACGAGATGCGTTGCGGTCCATCGGCCGGCAGGAGGTCCACGGGCCCGCCGACTGAGCGTCCAAGGAGGTCGAACATCTCGAGTCGGGCGACCGGCCCGGGTGGCACCGTGGCAAGGCACTCGACATGAGCCCCGAGCATGGCCGAATTCGCCATCCGGATCGTGAGTTCGTCACGAGGCGACGTGAGCCAGACCTCGCCTCCCTTATGACGGATCCCCTCGGCCATCCAAGTAAGTCGGAAGCCGTGCGGCACTCCAGGTTCGAGATCGGTCGTCGAAAACCTCACAACGCCACCACCATCGGGAAGCACCCTCTCGAGATCCACCCACTCCGCGCCGTCACGCGAACCCTGCACCGTCACCGCGAGTCGATCGCCCCCCAGCAGCCACGCGATCTCGGCGCGACCGTGTACGACGCGTGACGAGGCGAGACTCACCTCGGTCGCCGTGAGCGAGTCCCCGGAGAAGAGCTGCAGCGCGTGATAGTCCGACAGTTCGTAGGACGAACTCGCATTGTAGTCACGGTTCTGCCCACTGAAGACGACCATGCGATTCATCACGGGGTCGTAGCTCACTCCCGCGTTCGACCGTGCGGACGGCGCACCGAGCGCGTTGTCGAGCACGAGCGCGTGCCACACGAGTGTGTCGCGCATCGGCAATTCCCAAACGGGATGCGCGGCGTCCTGACCGTCGTAGAGAAGGATGCGTTTCCGGATCGGGTCCCAGAACGTCTTCACGCCATAAGTCGCGGGCGCGGGCGCGGGAGTGACACGCGCCGACCACTCGAGCGTCGAGAGCGATAGTCGCCAGAGCGTCGGTGTCTCGCCAAGACCGTAGACGAGCACGGCGTCCTGCTCCGAGTCGAGGACCGCATTCGTGTAGACACCAGTCGCCGGCCCTCCCGTGGTCGCCAACGTATCCCAGCGCACCTCGGGCGCGAGCGCGAGCGACCAGGTCTCTCCTCCGTAGTAGGGACCGCTGCCAAGGCAGAGGACGCGGTCGCGCGCGGGGTCGTAGAACTCCGCCTGCGCGCCGATGAACTTCGGTCCGCTATTCACTGGTGTCAGTGTCTGCCATGCGTCAGGATACGTGAGTGAGAGCGCGAGGATGTCGGGCAGGAGGTGAGACGTGATCGAATGGCTGCACGGTCCCGCCTCGAGGTCGAGCCCTCCGAGCACGATGAGTCGGTCGAGCCGGTCGACCACGAGCCCGCAATCACAGCGCGGCGCCGGCGTGTTCGCTCCCCCGGTCCCGTACCACAGCGAGTCCGGGGACGCGCCGATCACTGCGCCGTAGTTGAGTGTCGAGATATTCGCATTGGTCGCGTGTGGATCGTTGCAGTCGTAGGGCGTCTCCACGAGCCCACCGAAAGCGTACATCCTACCGGTGTGCGGGTCGGTGACCGTGGCCACCCGCTCGCGCGTTCCAGGCCCACCAGGCGGCAGCTGACGTTGAAGCCGCGACGCCACCCGCCACTCGACGGCGATCGCAGGATCGAGGACGACAATCGAGTCCGGATAGACTTGGAAGACCGCGTTCCGCTCGTGGGAGAAGAGTGAGTTCGAGTCGTAAGCTGGCGGCTCATTCAGGAGCGCCGTGCTGTCCCACACAGCGCCGTCGCGAAGCCCATGCGTCCAGAGGCCTTCGCCCCCTCCACCCGTCATGTGCAGCAAGGAGTCCTCGGGCGAGTACCAGAGGACCGGTGCCAACTTCGGAATCATCCCAAGACCGGGATCCAGGTGGCGCCACGAACGAGGCGAGTCGACGTTCAGCTCCCACAGATCGGAGCCGCCGTAATTCACCGCGTAGCCGGCGAAGGTGAGACTGTCACCCGCGAAGATCCAGAGCCGACGAGAATCCTCGTCCCATGCGCACGAGTGGTAAGCGCGCCCACCCGGCCCGCCGAGCGTCGGCGTGATATCGGCGACGCTATCGTTCGCGAAGGAGTAGGAGATCAATCGGGCAGACGCCGGGTCGAAGTCGGGATATCCGCTGACTGCGCCACCGAAGGCGATCAGGCGATCCGCGGTGCTGTCATAGACGGCCGTGTGACCGAACACGCGAGGCATGATCCCGGACAACTGCTTCCAACGCGGCGTGCTCGAGAGCTCGAGTGCCCAGATCTCATTTCGTGGGTAGAGCGATCCGTTCGACAGAACATCTTCGCCGCCGTAGTAGACGAACCTCTCGCGCCGGGAGTCGTAGGTGAACGTCGCGCGGTCGCTGCTCTTCGGCTTCGGAGCCGGGATGGGCACATAGCGCCAACTCGACAGACTATCGATCGGCATGATCCAGACACCGTTGGCGTCCACATCACCGTAACCGCTGCCGAAAGCCACGATGCGACGGTGGTGTGAATCGTAGGCGATGCTCTTGCATCCGGGTTCTCCGTTCCACGGCGCGAACCACGCGCCATCACTGGCGCTCGCGGGCTTTGCCGGAAAAAGGATCGACACGGCGATGAGCAGACCCGCTGCGGGAAGCACGCTCGCGCGGAGCACAGCGAGTACAAGGCGGCGAAGGGCGTTCACGGGGATCTCCACAAGGCGGATGGCGACGCTCTCGGGGGAATAGCAAGCGTATCACGCTCGCTTTCTCGCAACACCGCAAATCGCCGCGCGGTCCGTCGCCGCCTCGCCGCCTCGCCGACCGCCTGATATACTTGCGTTCTTATGATCTTCGCTCTCGACTTGGAAGGCGTGCTGGCCCCTGAGATCTGGCCGATCCTGGGCGCCCACTTCGGTATTGCCGACTTCTCGCTCACGACGCGCGACACGGCCGACTTCAGCGAGCTCATGCGCCGCCGCGTGGCTGCGGCCGACAAAGCCGGCCTGCGGCTGGCGGACCTCTGCAAGGTCGCCCACGTGGTCGAACCGTTCCTGGGCGCACGCGAGTTCATCGACCGCCTGCGCAGCATGGGCAACGTGGTCATCATCTCGGACACGTTCAACGAGTTCGCGGACCCGCTCGCGACCAAGCTCGGCAGCGTGAGCCTGTTCTCGAACCGCTTCGAGACCGACCAGCATGGCGTGATCCGCGGTTTCAAGCTGCGCATCCGCGGGCAGAAGGAGCGCATCGTCTCTGGCTTCAAGCTCGCCGGCTTTCGTGTAGCCGCAATGGGCGACTCGATGAACGACCTGTCGCTCCTGCGCAGCTGCGACTTCCCGGTGCTCTACCGCGCCGTGCAGACGCTCATCGACGAGTTCCCCGAAGCGCCTGCGGTCGAGAACCTGGACGACGCCCTTGCGCTCATGGAACAGGCGCGCAAGAAGGTCGACGAGCAGGGCGGTTAGGCGCGAGCGCGGCCAAAGCGCCCGCCCCTACTTCCACGTCTCGCCCAGCACGCGCAGCCAGTTCTCGCGGGCAATCTTCGCGAGGGCGGCGTCGTCGAAACCGCGCGCCCGCAGCGCCTCAAGAAGTCGCGGATACGCGGTGGCGTCGCTGAACACGTCGGGCAGGTAGCGGGGCACGCCGAGATCGGCGCCGATGCCCACATGGTCGATGCCCATGCGCTCGACCATGTACTCCACGTGGCGCACCAAGTCGCTCATCGGCGTGTCCTTGGCGTCGCGGCCGTCCTCGCGCACGAACGCGCTCAGCACGTTGAGCCCAGCGATGCCGCGCGTGTCGCGGATCGCGTCGAGTTGGCGGTCGGTGAGATTGCGCGGGCTGTTCGTGAGCGCCCACGCGTTCGAATGCGAGGCGATGAGCGGCGCATCGCTGATGCGCGCGACGTCCCAGAAGCCCTGCTCGTTCAGGTGCGACAGGTCGAGCGCCACCCCTAAGCGATTGCAGGCGCGCACCAGTCGTTCGCCCGCTGGTGTAAGGCCTTCGCCGATATCAGGACCGTGCGGGAAGCGGAACGGCACGCCCTGCGCGAAGATCGTCGGCCGGCTCCACACCAGACCCAGCGAGCGTAGGCCGGCTTCATAGAACAGCTCCAGCGCGTGCAGGTCAGCGTCGATCGGCTCGGCGCCCTCGAAGTGCAGCACCATCGCCATCACACCCTCGCGCATGCAGCGCAACAGCTGCGCGTGGTCGCGCACGACCTCCGCCTGGCCGTTCGACGCGGCCGCGATGCGGTGCAGATTCGCCGACATGGCGATCGCGCGCTCACGCGCGAACACGGGATCGAGCGCTGGCATGGGCGGCGGCCCGTTCGTGGGGTCGAAATCCGCGAATGCCGCAAGGGTCGCGTCATCCTCGATGAAGACCGCGAAGATGCCACCAGCAAGTCCGCCCTCGCGCGCGCGCGGCGCGTCCACGCTCACGTCATCGGCGCGCGTGAAGAACTCCTCGATCGGCGCCGGACCCGCGGGCGCGTAGCGCATGAGCGCATCGTTGTGGCCATCGAAGACGGGGATCATTCGGCGCATTCCTTTCAGAGCGTTCGAGCCCAAGCCAGCAATCGCGCCGGATCCGCGAGCGAGTCCAACAGCAGATCGGGCGCATGTGCCGCCAGCATGTCGCGCGAGGAGCCGCCCGTGGCCACCGCGACCGCATGCGCGCCTGCGGCTCGCGCGCAGGCGATGTCGTGCTCGGTGTCGCCGACCACGATGCAGCGATTCGCTGGCAGGCCGGTGAGTTCCCATGCGCGCTCCACCGCGAGGATCGCGAGCGCATTGCGGTCAACCGCCTCATCGCCGAACGCGCCGAACGCGAAGCGCTCGCGCACGCCGAACGCACCCAGCTTGATGTGCGCCATCTCCACCTGGTTGCCCGTGAGCAGCGCGCTCAGCCACGACGGCTCCGCATCCACGGCGTCGAGCAGTGCCGGCACGCCGGGCAGCAGGCCGCCGCGCGGCGGGTCCATCACACGGCGCATGTGCGCATGCACGAGCGGCCAGAACGCGGCGTTCTCGGCCGGGTCGTCGAGCGGCAGGCCGTGCTTTGTGGCGATGTCGGTGACGATCAGCGGGTCCGTGCGGCCCGCGAACGCGATCGAGCGCAGGTCGTCGGCCACGCCATAGCGCTCTTTTACAGCGGCGGCCATGGCTTCTCTACCGGCGCCTTCCGTAAGCAACAGCGTGCCGTCGATATCGAAAAGCCAGACCAGCGTGGGCAGGGGGATCGAGGGCTGTAGGTCCATGGGTGAGCGCAGCCTAAGGGGCCTTGCCAAGCGGCGCCAGCGGGCCATGCTAGACTCATGTCGCGACTCGAACGCCACCTTCTGGAGAACCCCTCGATGACCCGTCGCCGGCGCTGCCTCCCGCTCCTCGCCCTGCTCCTTGCCGCCGCCTGCGCCACCGCCTGCCTGCACACCCCCGCTCGCGCCGGCGAAGGCCGCCCGCGTCTGGTGCGCGTGACCTTCGATGCGCGCATCACGCTGCAGACGTTGCTCGGCGCCGGACTCGACCTGGCCGACGTGCGCGCCGGCCGATACGCCGACGTGCTCGAGTGGCCCGGCGATGCCGCCACGCTCGCGCAGCTGGGCGCCGCGACGCGCGTGCTCGATGAAGACCCGGGCGTGACGGCCTCGCAGCGCTCGGCGCGCGAACTCGCGTCGTTGCCGCGGCCCGCCGCGCGCACCGTGCGCGTGACAGGCGCCGATGGCGTAAAGCACACCGAGAGCTACCCGCCCTTCGGCTTCGGCAGCCTGGGCGGCTTCTGGACGCTCGCCGAGGTCAAAGCGAAGCTCGACGACATGGTGGCGAGCGACACGCACAACATCGTCGCCGACAAGGTCGACACGATCGGCACCTCGCTGCAGGGCCGGCCGATCTGGGGCCTGCAGATCGGCAAGGCGGTCGCCGGCCCCGATACGCGCCCCGTGGTCTACTTGAGCGCGCTCACGCACGCGCGCGAGCCCGAGGGCATGCAGAACCTGCTCTATTTCGTGGACGACCTGCTCGGCAGCTACACGAGCGACCCGGTCTCGCATTACCTGCTGGACTCGCGGCGCATCTACATCTGCCCGGTGGTGAATCCCGATGGCTACCGATTCAATCAGCAGATCCACGACACCACGACTTCGCACGCGTTCGGCCTGTGGCGCAAGAACCTGCGCGATAACAACAACGATCACCGCACCGCGGCCGGTGACGGCGTGGACATCAACCGCAACTACGGCTTCAAGTGGGGCATCGACAGCATCGGCTCCAGCCCCACGACCAGCAGCGACGTCTACCGCGGCCCCTCGGCGTTCTCCGAGCCCGAGACGCGCGTGCAGCGTGACATCGTGGTCGCGCTCAAGCCGATCGTTGGCGCGTCCTATCATACGTATAGCGACCTGTTCGTACACCCGTGGGGATGGACCAGCGCCGGCACGCCCGACTCCGCGAAGTTCCAGGAGTGGAGCGACGAGATGACGTTCCCCAATGGCTATACGGCCGGCCCGGGACCGCGCATCCTGTATTCGGTCAACGGCGAGTTCAACGACTGGACTTACGGCGACACGCTGCTCAAGCCCAAGGCCTACACGTGGACGCCCGAGATCGGCAGCCCCAACGATGGCTTCTGGCCCTCGCCCACCCGCATCGAGCCGCTTGCGCTCGAGATGCTGCGCTCGAATTACACGCTCGCGGGTATCGCGGGTCCGTGGGTGCGGGTGACCTCGAGCCGCATCACCGAGGGCGCGCTCAACGCGGGCGGGCTCGCGCATCTGGAGCTGCGCCTGCGGGACATCGGCGCCACCGGCGTTGCGGGCCCGGGCCTGCAGGCCACGCTCACAGCCGTGGATCATGAGGTGGAGTGCCTGAGCGGCGCGGTCGCGTATCCGTCGCTGGGCTCGCTGCAAGAGGCGAACGCTACCACTGGCGCATCGTTCCTGGTGGCCGCCGCCGACACCGTGACGCCGGGACGCATGCTGCGCTTCAAGGTGGACATCACCGACGCGAGCGGCCTGCGCTGCCGTGACACCGTCGAGGTGATCGTGGGCACGCCCACCGTGCTGTCCGTGCAGGCGTTCAATGACATGAGCGCGCTCAAAGTGGTCTCGGGGCCGTGGGGCATCGCAGTGAATGACTCCGACCACGTGAGCCGCTACTTGAGCGACAGCCCGGGCGCCATCTACCCCGCCGGCAATACGGGTGAGGTGTGGCTCAAGAACGCATTCGACCTCTCGAAGGGCGTGCACGCTTGGGCGCTCATGGAGAACCGCTGGCAGTTCGAGAGCGACTTCGATGACGGGCTCTTTGAAGCAAGTCTCGACTCGGTGAACTGGACGCCGCTCGCCGGCAATGCGACCACGCTGAGCGCTGGCACCAGCAGCGCCGGCACCGGCGTGATGGCGTTCGAAGGCACGCGCTGGCGCTGGCATGCAGACCGCTTTGACCTCTCCGCATTCGCGGGTGGGCCCGCCGCCACGCGTGTGCGACTGCGCCTGCGCTCGCTATCGGATTTCGGGCTGGAGCTGGATGGCCTCAATGTGGATTCACTGCGAGTGCTCGTGTACGACCCGGCGCTGCAGCCCGCGCCGGTGGCGGTGCCCGGCGACGCGCATCCCATGCGCGTGAGCCTGGCCGCACCATCGCCCAACCCGGCCGGCTCGCTGGTGCGGTTCGACTTCGCCACGCCCGACGCGGGCGCGCTCACATTAGAGGTGCTCGATATCGCCGGCCGCCGCGTGCTCACGCATACTCAGCAGGTTGCCGCGGCGGCCAATGGCAGCGCCGCAGCGTCGCACTACGCGTGGGGCTGGGACCTGCGTGGCGACGACGGCCGTCGCGTCGCGCCTGGCGTGTACCTTGCGCGCGTGCGCTCGCGCTCCGGCGCCGCGATGCGGCGGTTGGTCGTCCTGCCGTGAACAGGTTAGCGTGAAGTCGCGTTCCTGCCCGCCGATTCCTGTCCGAGAACTTCGAGAACCTTGGTGACCGAACCCTCCGCCGTCTCCCCCACGACGAAGGCGAGTATCCTGCTCGACTCCGCGCGCCGACTCCACGACTACCTCGCCCCCCGGCATCTGCATGCGGGCCAACTGGCCGGTGCGGATCAGGGCGTGCGCTGGAACATCCGCGTGTGGCGGTTCGTGAAGAGCTACCTGCCGGCGCTACGTCCGCAGGAGCGCTTCTACTTCCTGCAGGGTCAGGCGTACTGGGCGCTCGCGAACTGGACGCTCGGCGACCTCACCGGCGAGGCGCGCTATCACGTCGCGGCGCGCGCCGCGACCGACGTGATCCGCGCGACGCAGCGCCCCGATGGCGCGTGGGCGTATCCGCTGCCCGAGCGCAAGCACCTGATCGCCACGGTCGAGGGCGACTTCGCCGCGATCGCGATGCTCGAAGGCCATGCGCGCGCCGCCGCTTCCGGACATGCCGGCTGGCTCGCGGGTGCCAAGGCGTGGCATGCCTATCTGGAGCGTGAGATCGGCTATCAGGAGCACCCTGCGGGACTCTGCGTGAACTACTTCCAGAAGCCGCGCGGCATGGTGCCCAACAACACCTGCGAGTGGATCTGGGTGCTCGGCCGCCTCGCGAGCGTCACCGGCGACCGTGCGTATCAGGAGAAGATCCCGGCCATGCTCGGCTTCCTCGAGGCCGTGCAGCTGCCGAGCGGCGAGCTGCCGTACGAACTGTCCGGGCCCTTCGAGCCGCGCACGCAGGTGCATTACCTCTGCTATCAGTACAACGCGTTCCAGTGCATGAAGCTCGCGTGGTATGCGCGCGCGCACAACGACACGCGGGCGCAGGCACTTGCCACGCGCATCGCGGCCTACTTGGCCACGGGCGTGCTCGAGCGCGGCGCGGTGCGGGCGTCGTGCGCCAAGGTGAATCCCGAGGTCATCTACTACGCCGACGCCGTGGGCATGGCCCTGCACACCGTGAGCGCGTACGGGTGGGCGGATCACAAGGCCCTGGCCGACCGCACGTTCGCTTTCGTGCTTTCACGTCAACGTGCGGACGGCGGCTTCCGATACTTCTCCCGCGGAGACTACGGGCTACTGCAGGACCAGAATGACTATCCGCGCTACCTGGCGATGACCCTCTACCACCTGAGTGAGCGCGCGCGTGACGCGCGACCCCTGTGATGCGCGTGCTGGTCGTGACGAACATGTACCCGAGCGAGGCGCGCCCCCACTGGGGTGCGTTCGTCAAGTCGCAGGCGGATTCGCTCGCCGCGGCCGGCGTCGAGAACACGCTCTACGAGATCGAAGGTTGGCGCAGCACGCGCGCGTACTTCGACGCGCTCGCCAGGCTGCCGGCGCTCGCAAAGGCGACACGCGCCGATCTCGTGCACGCGCACTACGGGTATTCCGGCGCCGCAGCCATGCGCGTGCCCCTGCCGCTGGTGGTGAGCTTCTGCGGCGACGACCTGCTCGGCCGCCCCGATGATCTGGGGCAGCTGTCGTTCAAGTCCAAGGCGCTCATCCCGCTGTCGAAGTGGGTCGCCCGCAAGGCCGATGGCGTGATCGTGAAGTCCGCGGAGATGCGCCGGACGATCGCCGATGTCCCCGGCGTGAACGTGATCCCGAACGGCGTCGACTTGGACCGCTTCCGCCCGCTCGCACGGGCTGCGGCGCGTGCACACCTCGGCTGGCCGGCCGAAGGCCACGTGCTGCTGTTCGCCGCCAACCCCAAAGAGCCGCGAAAGAACTGGGCGCTCGCGAAGGCCGTGGAACAAGCGCTGCAGGCGCGAGGTATGTCCGTGCGACTCGAATATGTTTACGGCAAGCCGCAGTCGCATATGGTGCAGGCGATGAATGCGTCGGACGTGCTGCTGCTCCCCTCGTTTCACGAAGGCTCCCCGAACGTGCTGAAGGAAGCGATGGCCTGTGACCTGCCGGTGGTCGCGGCGCCCGTGGGTGATTGCGAAGAGCGCCTGCGCGGGTGCACGCCCAGCGCCGTGGTCGCGCGCACGAGCGAAGCGTTCACTGAAGCCACTACCGCGGTGCTCGCTGCGGGCACGCGCTCGAACGGCCGCGAACGCGTGGCGTCGCTCGCGCTGCCCGCCGTTGCCACGCAGGTGATGGCGGTGTACGAGAAGGCGCTCGCGCGCCGGCAGGCTCGCTGACATGTGCGGCATCGCAGGCTGGTACGCGCGCGGCGGACGTCCGGTGGAAGTGGGCCTGGTCCGCGCCATGTGCGACACCATCGTGCATCGCGGCCCCGACGATGAAGGGCTTCACACGGACGGCGATTTCGGCTTTGGCATGCGCCGTTTGGCGATCGTCGATGTGGCCGGCGGCCATCAGCCCATGGTGAGTGACGATGGCCGCTACGTGATCACGTTCAACGGCGAGATCTTCAACCACCCCCAGCTCACGAAAGAGCTACAAGCGCTCGGCCATGTGTACCGCAGCCACAGCGACACCGAGACGATCCTGCGCGGCTTCCAGTCGTGGGGGTCGGGCGTATGGGCGAAGCTCGAAGGCATGTTCGCCGTGGCGATCTGGGACACGCGTGAGCGCACGCTTCATCTGGCGCGCGACCCGCTGGGGATCAAGCCGCTGTTCCTCACGCGTCAGGGCGGCGGCCTCGCGTGGGGGTCCGAGCTCAAGACGCTGGTGCCGCTGCCCGGACACGCGTTCACGCCGCGCGCGAAGTCGATGGACGAGTACTTCGCCTTTGGCCACGTACTCGCGCCGCACACCATCTACGACGAGGTCACCAAGCTCGAGCCGGGCTGCGCGCTCACGCTGGGCCCCGAGGGCGACGGGCACACCGCGCGCTTCTGGAGCTTCGAGTACAAGCCCGCACCGGCCATGAGCGAGAGCGCGTGGATCGAGCGCTTTCGCGAGGAGTTCCTGAGCTGCGTGCAGCGCCACCTGCAATCCGATGTGCCGCTGGGCGCGTTCTTGTCGGGCGGCGTGGATTCGAGCGCTCTGGTCGCGGCCATGAGCAAGGTCATGGACGATCCCGTGCGCACGTTCACCATCGGGTTCTCCGTGAACGAGTTCGACGAGTCGCCGTACGCGCGCCGCGTGGCCCAGCATCTGGGCTGCCGGCACACCGAACAGCGCGTGGAACTCGACGACGCCGCGACGATCCTGCCGCAGCTCGCGCACTGCTACGACGAGCCGTTCGCCGACCCGTCGATGATCCCCACGTGGTACGTGTCGCGCATGGCGCGCGAGCAGGTGATCGTGGCCATGTCCGGCGACGGCGGCGACGAGCTCTTCGCCGGCTACGAGCGCCACTACAACGAGCGCTTGGTGCAGACGCGGCGGCCGCTGTTCGCGCTCGCCGGTGCGATCGCGGCACTGCCGCCGATGCCGATCCCCCGATGGAACTATTTCCGCCAGCGGCTTGCCAAGATCAGCGCCGACGCGGCGCTGCCGGGCACCTTCGAGCGCTTCTTCAGCAAGTACCAGGTGAGTTCGCGCGCGATGCGCGCCGGGCTCTACCGCCCCGAGTTCATGAGCCAGCTGAGCACGGGTGACGAACTCGAGCGCCTGGCGCGCACGTACTTCCCCGCGCCAGTGTCCAAGGATCCGGTCGAGAACCTGCTCTACGCCGACACGGTCGTGCGCCTGCCCGACGACATGCTCACCAAGGTGGACCGCGCGAGCATGGCGCACTCGCTGGAAGTGCGCGTGCCGTTCCTGGCGCACACGTTCGCGGACTTCGCCGCAAGCATGCCGATCGACATGAAGCTGCGCGGGAGCACGGGCAAGTACATCCTGCGCAAGGCGGTCGAACCGTGGCTGCCGCCGGGCATCCTGGACCGGCCCAAGCAGGGCTTTGCCGTGCCACTCGCGAGCTGGGTGCGCGGCGACATGGGTACCTACGCCGAGAGCGTGTGGCGCGACGCCAACGCCGATGACGCCGGCGCGCTGCGCCCCGAGGCCGTCGCGCAGCTCTTCCGCGAGCACCGCAGCGGCACGGTGGACCGCTCGCAGCTGCTATTCGCGCTGACGATGTTCGCGTTGTGGTGGCAGGGCCGCCCGCGCGCCATCAACGCGGCGCGCTGACGCCCTTCGCCTGCGCCTGCGGATAGAAGCGCGGCTTCTGCCCGCTCTCCCACGGCTTGTAGCCATGCGCGAAGCGGATACGCGCGGCGAGCGGCGGATGATCGTAGAGCAGCAGCTCGATCCAGCGCGGCGGGTCCGGGTCGCTGCGATTGCCCTCGGCCAGCTGTAGGAACGCGCGCTCGGCGGCGTCGGTGTCATGCGTGAGCTCCAGGCCGAAGATATCGGCCTCGTGCTCGGTGGCACGGGTGAGGGCGTTGAGCGCCGGCGTGGCCGCGAGCATCACCAGGCTGATCGCGATCGCGAGCATGGGCATCGCCGCAAGGTCGGCCACACTGTCCACGAGCCAGAGCGCGCCGAAGCGGCGCACGCACCACGCGTGGACCTGCGCGACGAGGAAGAACACCAGATAGGCGCCCGCGCCCAGGAAGAGCACGAACTTCCAGATGTGCCCCAGCGCGTAGTGGCCCATCTCGTGGCCCATCACGAACAGGATCTCGTCGGTCTTCATCGCGCGCAGAGTCGTGTCCCAGAGCACGATGCGCTGCGAGGCCCCGAAGCCGTTCACGTAGGCGTTGAGCTTGCGCGTGGTCGTGCTCATGTCGATCTCGTACACGTGCCGCGCCGGTATGCCCGCGCGCGCCGCCAGATCGAGCAGTTGATGCCGCAGCGGGGAATCGGGCAGCGGCGTGAAGCGATGGAAGAGCGGATCGAACACGAGCGGCTGCAGCAGCACCGCCGCGAGCGCCACCGGCAGCGTTCCCGCCGCAAGCCACAGCCACCAGCGGCGCGGCTGGCGCTCGATGCTCGACCACGCCAGAGCCAAGAGCGGCACCACGCCCAACACGACGATCGAGAAGACGACGCCCTTGAGCGAATCACCCAGCCACCCGAGCCAGCTCTGGGTGGAGAGCGCGAACTGGTGCTCGACCGCGTACTCCTCGTACCACGCAAGCGGCAGGCTGAGCAGGAACATCGCCAGCGTGTAGAGCGTGAAATAGACCAGTACACGCACGTACAAGCGCTTGCCCAAGCCGTATGCCACATCACGGAAACGCGCCGACAGCCGCGAGAAGAGCAGGAACAGTCCGGCCAGGACGCCATACCAAGGCCCCAGCAACCGCAGCGCGACGCGGATCCGCGCGTAGGCGCGGTTCTCGGGCGTGAAGCTCGCGTAGGCCTGCGCCAGGCGATCGGGGGCCGGCGCGGCGACGAGGGCGGCGGCGGCCGCCGGCGACGAGACCGCCAGCGATTCCGCTGAAGACTGGGCGTGCGCCGAAGGTGCGAACGCGCAGATGCTCACCGTGAGCGCAGCGAGGAGCAGGCCACGCAGGACCCGGAGCGATCGCAGCACGACACCTCCTGTCAGTTCAGGATCGCCGGGGAGAAATCGCGAGGGACCGGCATGGGGACCGGTCCCTCGTCTCGCGCAGGCAGCGGGTCAGGGGATCGCTGCCGCGCGCACGTCATGTTCGACAAAGTCTCAGCGCAGCACGACCACACGCCGCACCCACTCCCGCCCGCCCGCACGCGCGCGAACGAAGTAGACGCCCGGCTGCGAGCGATGCCCGGCATCGTCGTGCAGATCCCACGTGAGCGTATGCGGCCCAGGCGTGAGTTCGCCGCGCTGCAACGAGCGAACGAGCCGCCCGCTCACGTCCATCGCCTCGACGAATGCAGGACCGCGCGTGGGTAGAGTGAGCGTGAACGTCGCCTGGACACGCGCCGGCACAGGGAAGCCCTCGGAGAACGACAGCACGTTGACGCCACCACCAACGCCTGCGACCTGCTGCGCCGCCAGCACGTTGGAGATGCGCGACCAGTTGCCGCGCCGATCTCGCGTGCGCAGCGCGAAGTACACCGTCGTGCTCTCGGGAAGATCGGGGATCACCAGATGCTCGATCGTGCCCGGATCCGATGGCGCGGCAACCGAGATGCGTCGCGCTGTGAAAAAGCGCGTCGGGAACTGGTTCGCGTGCAGCGACCAGCGCAGGTCGTACTCCGCGGCGCGGCCATAGGTGCTGTCATCGCCCGGCGCGGTCCACTCGAGGATGATGTTGTTCGCACGTGCCACCCGCGCGGTCCCCAGGAGTCCTGCACCCGCTACGGCGATCGACATCACGAACAGCCACAGGACTCTGGATAGCGAACTTCGGACCACCACGGACATCACCCTCCGAAGAGTTACAGGCACAGGCAGTTCACGTCCCCATGACTGGCAGCGGCGCGAGATGACGCGCGGCCGAGGGCCGGAGGATGGAGCGCGGGTAAGTGTCTACCATCGTGCACTTTGCAACAAGCCGTTAGTTGTGGAGCGGAGAATGTGGATGGAGGCTGCCAACCGCTTGGTCTGGCAAGGGGTTACACGCCAGGAGACGGAAAATAGCGTAACACGTAGTCCAATAATCACTTAACCACTCCATCCACATTCTTCGCTCCACCATCAGCGGACAACCAGCAGACGGTGGGTAAGGGCCTGGCCACCCACCTGGGCGCGTACCAGGTACACCCCCGGTGCCACCCCGGCAAGGTCCCAGGTCTCGCTATGCGCGCCTGCTGGCAAATCCCCGGCGAACAGCGTGCGCACGCGGCGCCCGGTCGCGTCGAAGGCGTCCATTCGCGCGGGGCCGCCCTGGGGCAGCGTCAGAGTGAAACGGGCGCTCGTGCGAGCGGGGCTGGGCGCGGGTGGTGCGAACGCGAGCGTGGGCGTGGCGGACGGCACGTCGCCGACGGATCCGGACGCGCTGTCGAACGTGAGTGCGACCGGCGGCAGCGTGCACGCGAGCGGGCCGGCCAGGCTCTGGCCGCTGGCGGCGCTGAACACTCGCACGCCGCTGGTGCCGAAGCCGTTGTCGCACACCCACAGCTCGCCAGCGTCGTTCTCGGCGATGTCGCCGATCGCGAAACCGCCGGGCGCGTAAATGGTGTCGGTGATCGCGGCGCGAGTCAGGTCGACTCGCAACAGCAGCGTGTTGAACGCCACGTCGCTCACCACGGCGAATGCGTGACCGGCGCCGGGACGGCCGGGCGCAAAGCTGATGGCGTTCACGTCGCCGTGCAGTTGCGACTCGCGCATGGCGATGCCGGCGCTCTTGAGCGCGACGGGATCGAGCCACTCGATGCCACCATCGAGCACGCTGTAGTCGCCCACGCAACCGATGGCCAGCCGGCTCGTGGCGGCGTCGAACTGGAACGCGGTCACGGGGTTCGTCAGCTGCAGGCGGATCGCCTGGATGCCAGGCTTGCTCGCGTCGCAATCCACGATCGCATCGGTGCGCGTGTCCACCACCGCCACGAGTGACGTATCGGTGGCCACGAAGCCATGGGCGCGGTCCACGCGTTGCAGCGAGATGAAGAGCAGCGGGCCCACCGTGATCATGTGGTCCATCTCGGGAATGCCGTCGGCGTCGGCGAAGGCGGCCAGTGAAATGGTACCGGTGTGCGCGCCGGTCTGCGGGTTCACGATCCACAGATCGCTACTCTCGTAGCGCGTCACGTACGCCTTGATCGGCGACGCGAAGGCGATGTCGTACGGGTTCGAACCATTGCCCACTGAGAACTGCAGCGTGGTGTTGCCCGTCACGGGGTCGACCACCTGGATATTGTCCGCGCCGAAGCGGTTCACCACGTACAGCTTGCCGTTGTAGTAACGCAGCCGGGCGTCGGAGTGGACGCTCGCGATGTCGCAGTGCTTCGTGCGCGGGGCCACGTCGATGCTCGACAGGCTGCCGGTCGTGTAGTCGGTCTGGAAGACGAACGCGCGAGTGGCGGCCTGCGCGTGCGGCGCGAGCAGGCCGAGCGCCGCGCACATCGACGCGGCGAGAAGCAAAAGGTGGTGACGAGTCTTCATGAACTGCTCCGATGGCGAGAGGAGTTTCAGTGATTCGTGTTGTCGTTTTCAGCAAGGCCGAAGCGTGTCTCGCATGCGACGAACACGCTGCGGCCAGGAAGCGGGAATCCGGCCAGGTCCTGCGCTCGAACATCGCCAAGGTTCTTGCCCTCGAGCGTCACGCGCACGAGCCCAAGCGCGCGCGAGAGCGACGCGCCCGTAAGCGTGCGCGAGGGCGCGCGGCGAAAGTTGATCGGGTCCAGAAAATCGTCCGACAGGTATTGCACGTCGGCGGCCACGCGCCACGCGCCAGCGCGCGCATCGAGCCGTCCGTATGCGCTGCGCACGGGGCGCTGCGGCAGGCGGCGGCCGTCGTAGAGCGACGCGGCGTCGGTCTCGAGCGCCGACAGCCAGCTGAGCGAGCCACTCGCTGCCAGCGAGCGCCACAGCACGCGCGCGCTCGTCTCCTCGCCACGTAGCTCTGCTCG
Organism: Candidatus Eiseniibacteriota bacterium; assembly: GCA_025360715.1. Classification (GTDB taxonomy): domain Bacteria; phylum Eisenbacteria; class RBG-16-71-46; order RBG-16-71-46; family RBG-16-71-46; genus CAIXRL01. Next base: position 20,874 of record JANYBS010000057.1, read on the forward strand.
CGCCACGTTGCGCGCGCGCACGCTGCTCTGCGAGTAGCGCTGGAACACGATGAGGTCGCGCGGATGCGATTCGTGGTGCGACCACTCGAGCGCGCCGCACCATTCGCCCGCGGCGCCGCTCCAGCCGCCGCCCACGTCCCACCCTTCGCTGTGCTCAGGCTTCAGCTGCGGATTGCCGGCCGTCGCAGCCTGATCGCCGAAGAGTTCGACGAACTCGGGCGCGCGCGCGGTCTTGCTCCAGTTCGCGCGCACCTCCAGCGCGCGCGGCAACAGCAGCCGCGCGCCCACCTGCGGCGCGTCGAGCGTGCGCGCCGCGTCGCTCACGCGCAGCAGGCCGCCAGCGCCGGTCGTGCGCAGATGATCGTCCTGCGCGTCCCAGCGCCGGCCCGCATGCAGCAGCAGCCGGTCGCCAGCGATGTGCGCCTGCAGCGCGAGCCATGCGCTCTGCGTACCTCGATGGCTTTCGGGCGGCGTGGGCTGGCCCTGCGTGAGCGGCGGCGCGGTCTCGCGCTCGCGGCGCGCGCCCGCACCCACACCGGCGGTGACCCAGCGCCACGCCGCGGGGCTCGCCAGCTCGAGCGTCACGCCGCTCGAGTGCTCGTGCGTATCGGTGTCCTGGACGCCGTAGCCCAGCTGCCCGCCCGTGTCGCGGAATCGCGAGCGCTCCGCGCCTAGATCACCGCGCCATGTGAGTGTGGGCCACTGCGGCGCGGCGCCCATGCCGATCTCGCCCACCGTGATCGCGCGCGAGAACGCTAGCGACGGATTGCGCGCGGGCACATTGCCGAGCCCGGGCACGCCCTGCGCCTTGCGGAAGAACTCTTCGCGCACGCTGGCGCGCACAGCCGGCCGCGGCGCCCAGCCCACGCGTGCAAGCGCCGTGAACGCGTCGAAGCGGTCGTTCACACGCGTGAGCGTCACGTCATCGCCCGGATTGAGCGGCGTACCGTTGTCGCTGCGGTACGCGTAGTCGCCACGCGAGCCTTCGTAGCCGGCATGCGTGAGCAGCGACCACGCACCGGGCGAGGCCGCGTACGTGCCGCGGGCGATGCGCGTGCCGAATGAACCCGCCGCCACACGCAGCACTCGCGCTTCGCCGCCGGCGGCGGTCACCAGATTCACCGCTCCACCGGGTGTGGGCACACCGAGCGCGAGCGGCGCCGCGCCGCGATAGACCTCGACACGTTCCACCGCGCCCAGCGGCAAGTCGGAGAGATCGACCACGCCGTGCGCAGCAGACGTGATGGGCACGCCGTCAAGGAACAGGCTCACCTGCCCCGGCGCCGCGCCGCGCAGCGACACGGTGCTGAAGGCGCCCAGGCCGCCGTACTGCACGATGCGCACACCTGCCGCCGCCGAGAGCAACTCGGGCAGCGACTCCACGGCGCGGTTGGCAGCGTCGGCGCGCAGGTCGGTCACCGACGCGGTGGGTGCGCGGCGACGCGCATCGCGCAGCACGCGCTCGCGCGAGACTTCGATCGCCGGCAGCGTGCGCACGGGTGTGGGCAGCGCGGCATGCGCGGAGTCGCGCTCCGCCGCGGCGTTTGCAACGCGCGAGGGTGCGAGCGGCATGTGCAGGGACAGAGTCCACGCGATAAGAAGTGCGGCCAGTGTATCGATCACGGCGTCGATCGCGCTCGAATCGAAGACGCCCCGCCTCACCCGAAGGCAACAGAGACGGGGAAACGGGGCCGCAAGGACGCCGTCACCGCGTCTGCCTTCTTCAGAGGCAACGGGCGTGGATGGCTTCCGGGCAGGTTTCCTGACTTAGGGTGCCGGAGCGCTTGCGCGTTTCCAGACGATGCTCGCCTTCCCGGTGACCTCGCGGTCACCCGTGGCATCGGAGCATCGGCACCCTTCACAGTGGCGGGACCGTGCGGGAATCTCACCCGCTTCCCTCTTACCCCACAAGATGTGGGCACCTGGAAGATGTCGCTCGCAGCATGGCGCGGCGCGCACCGCGGCGTCAATGACTTTGAATTGGAAGTGCGTGCGCGCCGCTCCAGTAGCGGCTGCGGCGTGTGTCAGCGATCGTGGGAAGCCCGCGGCAGCTTGTCCACATGCGCGCGCATGCGGTCGAACACCGCCTGCCACATGGCGCGTGTGAGCCTCCCGGTCTGGGTGTTCTGCCGGCTCGGGTGGAACGTGCTCGCGAGCAGGGTCCCATCGGGCAGCGTGGCTTCCGCGCCATGTCCGAACAACGGGCGCTCACGCGGCGGCAGGAGGTCCCACCAGCCGCTCGCGCGCAGGTAGGCCTCGTGGCCGATGCGGCCCAGCGCGAGCACGATACGCACGTTGGGCAGCAGCACGAGTTCGCTCTGCAGATGCACGCGGCAGGCGACGAGCTCTGCGGGCTCGGGCCGGTTGCCCGGCGGCGCGCAGCGGCCGGCGGCGCCGATCCAGGCGCCTTGAAGCTGCAGGCCATCGCCGCGCGCCGTGCTCGTGGGCTGGTTGGCGAAGCCCGAAGCGTGCAGCGCCGCGAACAGCCAATCGCCGCTCGAGTCCCCGGTGAACATGCGCCCGGTGCGGTTGGCGCCATGCGCACCGGGCGCAAGCCCCACGAGCAGCAGTCGCGCGGCAGGATCGCCGAAGCCCGGCACGGGCTTGCCCCAGTACGTCTCGTCGCGGTAGGCGCGACGTTTCTCCACCGCGACCTGCGCACAATGCTCGCGCAGCCTTGGACAGAGCGTACACGCGACGATGCGCTTCTCGAGCGCCGCGAGCGTGCGCGGCGGCGCGGGCTCTCGCGCGGTCACCTTGCGCCCGGGGCGCATCGCGCGCGACTCATCGCGCGCAACTCATCGCGCAGCATGCCCCAGCCACGTCACGCGGCGAACGCGCACGGCGCGTGAGTCTTCGAGCCGCGCAAAGTAGAGCCCGGGTGTCACCGCGCGGCCGTCATCGCCGCGGCCATCCCATGTGATGATGCTCGCACCCGTTGCGAACCGCCGCGCCCAGACGCGGCGGCCCGTCACGTCGAGCAACTCCAGGTGCGACGCGCCCGCCATGCCACTCACCTCGAAACGCACCGAGGTGTGCGCGGGCTGCGGGCCCGCGAGCAAGCGCAGCGGGCCGCTGCCCGCGCCGAGCGCATCGAGCGGCTGTGACAGGCGCAACAGTGTGAAGTCGCCAGGTGCCAGGTCGAGCGCCACGCTCACGCCCTGGCTCGCGGGCGCGGGTGCCAGCGCGCGCCACACGCCCAGCGAATCGAGTCGGCTCGCATCGCGCACACCGCGCAACGTGAGCGTGATGCGCTGCGCGAGCGCGGAATCACTGTTCGCGACTAGCACGCACGGCGCGCCGGTGGAGTCGGCGAAGAGACCCAGCGCACAGCGGCCCTGCACGCCCTCGATCAGGCTGTCGGGCGCGAAGGGCGTGCCGCCGGGCTCCACGGAGCCCGCGTGCTCGGTCGCCAGCCATTGCATGCGCGCGAGGGTCTCGCCCAGCGGCCGCAGGCGCTTGTCTAACTGCTGCACGAAGTCATAGTGCCACGTGCGCGCGCCTTCGCCCCACGTGATCATAGCGGGCTGCCAGCGATAAATGGAATCCGGTGCAGGCGTCCAGTACGTGAAATAGCCGATGCCACGCGCGCCATATGAGAGCCACTGGCCGATCTGCCAGCGCAGCATCCCGGCATCGACCGCTCGGTACGTACCATGCTGCACGAGCAGGACGATCCCCCAGAACGGCAAGGCGTTCTCGCGCGCGACGCTTGCGAGCCCCGCGATGTTCTCGATCAGCTGATGACGGTCCCCGCTTCCCAGGAATTCATACTGATCATTGCAGAGTACCGCCGGCTGCGTCAGCGACACATACGTGCGCGTGTAGTCGAGCCACGCCTCGCGCGAGGGGAATCCGCTGCGCCCGAGCAGGTTGTTCCAGCACGGGTGAGCCGCGTCGCGAATGCGCAGTTCCCGGAAGAGCACCTGCAACGTGCCGAACTCGTTCGGGTTCGGTTCATCGCCCAGGTAATAGCCCAGGAACGCAGGGTCGTCGCGGTAGCGCGCCGCGACCGAGTCCATGTGCGCGTACGTGCTGCCGTCGCCCGGCACGACCTTCTCGAGCTCGCGATCGAACAGCAGGTTGCGCACGCCAAGGCTGCGCGTGAAGTCGAGGCGCTTGCGGTTATCGCTCACGCGCCCGGAGTCCTCCCACGCGAGAACGGTCATGTTGAAGCCCGCTCCGGCGAGTTCGGCGTAACGCGCTGCGGTCGTGGAATCGAGCGGCGGGCTGACCCAGCCGAAGAGCGTGAATGCCGGCAATGTGGATGGCGACGTGGAGGACACCATGGTGCGAGTCGCGGCGATCCCGGCCGGGACGCGGCCCTCCCGCGCGGGCCGGTCCGCGGCGGCCGTGGCGGCAAGCAGCAGCGCGAGCGATACGGCGGCGAACCGCCGGCTTCGGTGAGTGGTCATCGGTGCAACCCTTGCGCTGACATGGGCTTGAAAACCCCCTCACGATAGCCTAGCGTTCCGCCGTGCTCGAACGATTGCGTGACCTCCTGATCGGAGGGCGGAAAAACCTACTCGACCCACAGATCCATCATCAGCTCGCGCTGATCGCGTTCTTCGCTTGGGTCGGCTTGGGCTCCGATGGACTGTCTTCCTCGTCCTATGGCCCCGAAGAAGCGTTCCTCGCGCTCGGGCACCACACGCACCTCGCACTGTACCTGACCGTGGCCATGGTGCTCACGGTCTTCCTGATATCGGCGTCGTATAGCCAGATCATCGAACTCTTCCCCAGCGGCGGCGGCGGCTATCTGGTGGCCACCAAACTGCTGGGCCCCACGGTGGGACTGATCTCGGGCAGCGCGTTGGTCGTGGACTACATGCTCACGGTCGCCACGTCCGTGGCGTCAGGCTGCGATGCGATCTACTCGTTCCTGCCGCACACGATGGTCGGCACGAAGATGATATCGGAGTTCCTGGTCATCGCCGGATTGACCGCACTCAACCTGCGCGGCATCAAGGAGTCGGTCAAGACCCTGATCCCGATCTTCATCACGTTCTTGATCACCCACTTGGCACTCATCCTCTGGGGGATCTTCTCGCACGGTCAGGCGCTCGGCGTGATCATCCCCGACACCGTGCGCGACACGCACCTGGCGGTGCAGGAACTCGGCACGCTTGGCGTGCTGGCGATATTCCTGCGGGCGTTCTCGCTCGGCGGCGGCACGTTCACCGGCATCGAAGCGGTCAGCAACGGCGTGCAGATCCTGCGCGAGCCGCGCGTACACACGGCGAAGAAGACCATGTTGTACATGGCCACGTCGCTCAGCTTCACGGCCGGCGGCATCCTGCTGTGCTACCTGCTCAACGACGTGCATCACATCGCCGGCCAGACGCTCAATGCCTCGCTGTGGACAACGCTCACGCGCAACTGGCACATCGGGGGCGTCAACCTCTCGCCCGCGATCGTGAGCATCACGCTGCTGTCCGAGGGCATGCTGCTCTTCCTCGCGGCGCAGACGGGCTTCATCGACGGCCCGCGCACGCTCAGCGTGATGGCGGTCGACAATTGGGTGCCAAAGCGGTTTGCGCACCTCTCCGAGCGCCTCGTCACGCAGAATGGCGTGCTCATCATGGCCATCGCGACGGTGCTCGTACTCGCGTACACGCATGGCGACGTGCGCATGCTCGTGGTCATGTACTCGATCAACGTGTTCATCACCTTCACGCTCTCGCAGATGGGCATGGTGCTGCACTGGTGGCAGGTGCGAAAGACCGAAGCGCACTGGCGCCGCCGCTTCCTGCTGGCCCTGGTCGGCACGCTTGTCACGGGCACCATCTTGATCATCACGTCGGTCGTGAAGTTCGGCGAAGGCGGCTGGGTCACGCTCGTGGTCACCGGGATCCTGATCGGCTTCTGCCTGATCGTCCGCCGCCACTATGACCAGGTGCGCGACGTGCTCAAGCACCTCGATGAGCTGCTCACGAACCTGCCGATGTCGGCGAATGAGAAGTCCCCGGAACTCGTACCCGAGGGCCCGACGGCGATCGTACTCGTGGAGTCGTATGCCGGGCTCGGCATCCACACGTTGCTCAGCATCCAGCGGATGTTCCCGCGCCACTTCAAGAACTTCGTGTTCGTCACGGTCGGGCAGGTCGACTCTGGGCAGTTCAAGGGCGCCGAGGCGATCGAGGCGCTCGAAGCCAAGTGCCGCGACGATCTGGAGCGCTACGTGGAGTTGGCGAACCAGATGGGCTATTACGCCGAGTATCGCTATACGCTTGGCACCGAGCTGATCACCGAGCTCGAGCACATGACGCAGTCGCTCACTCGCGAATTCCGCCGCTCGCTCGTCTTCGCGGGCCAGTTGGTATTCCAGCGAGAGACACTCTTCACTCGCACGCTTCACCACGAGACCGCGTTCTCGATCCAACGCCGCCTGCAGTTCCTCGGCATCCAGGTGATCATCCTGCCGATCCGCGTCTGGGAGCAGAAGCGCACCGCCTGATCGTCGCCCCGAAGCGCCGGAACCCGTGTCCTGACAAAGACTTGAAAAGGCATGGGCTATCCTCTAGCTTCCCGCGGTGCTCGAACGATTGCGTGGCCTTCTCATCGGCGGCAGGAAGAACCTCTTCGATCCCCAGATCCATCATCAGCTCGCGCTGATCGCCTTCTTCGCGTGGGTCGGACTGGGCTCGGATGGGCTTTCCTCGTCGTCCTACGGCCCCGAGGAGGCCTTCCTCGCCCTCGGCCAGCACACCCACCTCGCCCTGTACCTGACCGTGGCGACGGTGGCCACCGTCTTCCTGATCTCGGCCTCGTACAGCCAGATCATCGAACTCTTTCCCAGCGGCGGTGGCGGTTACCTCGTCGCCACCAAGCTGCTGGGCGAAGGCCCCGGCGTCATCTCGGGCAGCGCTCTCGTCGTCGACTACGTGCTCACGATCTCGATCTCGATCGCTTCCGGCGTCGATGCGATCTTCTCGTTCGTGCCGCCGGAGTTCCAACTCTGGAAGCTCCCGATCGAGGTCTTCGTCGTCCTCGGACTGACGGGGCTCAACCTGCGCGGGATCAAGGAGTCGGTATCGGTCCTGATGCCGATCTTCATCGCGTTCGTGCTGACTCACCTGGTGCTGATCGTGTACGGATTGTTCGTGCACGCGGGCGCATTCGGGTCCTTGATCGCCGATACCACGGTCGACACCCACCGGGCCGTCGGCGAGATGGGCATCCTCGCGGTGATCGCGCTGTTCCTCAAGGCATTCTCGCTGGGCGGCGGCACATTCACCGGTATCGAGGCCGTGAGCAACAGTACGGCCATGCTGCGGGAACCGCGCGTCGAGACGGGCAAGCGCACGATGCTCTACATGTCGTTGTCGCTCTCGTTCACGGCCGGCGGCATCTTGCTGTGCTACCTGCTCAACAACATCCACCACGAGGCTGGCAAGACGCTCAACGCCGTCCTGTGGGAGACGCTCACGCGGAGCTGGAGCGTGGGTGCATTGCCCGTGGGCCACGCCCTCGTCGTCTTCACGCTGCTCGCGGAAGGCGCACTGCTCTTCGTGGCCGGGCAGACGGGCTTCCTGGCCGGGCCTGCGACCCTGGCGGCGATGGCCCTGGATAACTGGGTGCCCAAGCGATTCGCGCATCTCTCCGAACGCCTGGTCACGCAGAACGGCATCATCACGATGGGGCTCGCCGCCGTCGCCACACTTTTCTATACCGGCGGCCAGGTGAAGATCCTCATCGTCATGTACTCGATCAATGTGTTCCTCACGTTCACCTTGTCGCAACTCGGCATGGTGCGGCACTGGTGGCAGGTCCGGAAGACCGGGGCCCACTGGCGCCGCCGCATCACGCTCGCATCGCTCGGCACTCTGGTCACCGGCGGCATCCTGATCGCGACCTCGGTCATCAAGTTCACGCAGGGCGGCTGGGTGACGCTGGCGGTGACCGGTGTGTTCGTGGGTGTCTGCGTGCTGGTGCGGCGCCACTACCATCGCGTGCGCCACGTGCTCAAGAGCCTGGATGATGTGCTGAGCGACTTGCCGATGCCGGCGCGCGAGCAGGCGCCCGAACTGGCCCCGGAGGGGCCCACGGCATTCATCCTGGTCGAGGCCTACGCGGGGTTGGGCATCCACACCTTGCTGACGGTGCAGCGTATGTTCCCGCGCCACTTCAAGAACCTGGTCTTCGTCTCGGTCGGCCTCGTGGATTCGGGTCAGTTCAAGGGCACGGAAAGTGTCTCGGCGCTCGAAGCCAAGGTCCGCGCCGACCTGGAGCGCTACGTGGACCTGGCGCAGCGCATGGGTTATTACGCAGAGTACCGGTACACGCTCGGAACCGACCTGATCGAGGAACTCGAGCATATCTGTCTGGATTTGATGAAGGAATTCCGCCGTTCTTTGGTGTTCGCTGGCCAGCTGGTATTCCAGCGCGAGACGTTGTTCACTCGCACCTTGCACCACGAAACGGCATTCTCGATCCAGCGCCGCCTCCAATTCGGAGGCATCCAAGTGATCATCCTGCCGATCCGGGTCTGGGAACAGGACCACTCGGCATGAAGCTCAACGCAATCGACTGGGAGGGCAGCATGGAGGCAGCATGGTGACCATCGACCTGACCGGCCGGCACGCGCTCGTGCTCGGCGTGGCCAATCACCGCAGCCTCTCGTGGGCGATCGCGCAGCAGTTGCATGCGGCCGGCGCCACGCTCTGCATCACGTATCCGAATGAACGCATGAAGGACGGCGTGCTGGAGCTGGCGCACAAGCTCCCTGGCGTGCTCACCCTGGAGTGCGACGTCACGAACGACGCCCATGTCGACGCGGTCGCCCAAGCGCTCGCCGAACGCTGGGGCAGCCTAGAGATGCTCAGCCACGGCGTGGCTTTCGCGAATCGCGAGGACCTGGAAGGCTCATTCGTATCCACCTCGCGCGCCGGCTTCCAGCTCGCGCTCGACGTGAGCGCGTATAGCCTGCTCAACGTGACGCACCGCATGATGCCGCTGCTTGAGAAGCACGGCGCTTCGGTGATCTCGCTCAGTTATCTGGCCGCTGAGCGCGCGATCCCCATGTACAACGTGATGGGCAGCGCCAAGGCCGTGCTCGAGCAGTCCACGCGGCAGATGGCATACGAGCTGGGCCCAAAGAACATCCGCGTCAACTGCATCAGCGCGGGGCCGGTGAACACGCTCGCGGCGCGCGGCATCAAGGGGTTCGTCGAGAAGCTCAAAGAAGGCTCGCACCGCTCTGCGCTGCAGCGCGGCATCACGCAGGAGGAAGTCGGCAAGGCTGCGCTCTTCCTGCTGAGCGACATGGCGAGCGGCATCACGGGCGAGATCATGTATGTGGATGCCGGCTACAACGTGATGGGCGCGTAGCTTCCTAGAGCCGCGTCGTCCAGCGCAGTTCCGCGCCGTCGAGGGACGGCACGTCGTAGCACGTGCCGCTCGTGCACGCCCGCCCGCCGCGGCGCTTGCCGATGAACAAGCTGAGCGTGTGCATGCGGCTCACCTGCGCGCTCGCGTCGAAGCCCACGAACCAGCGATGATCGCTCGTGGGCTCGTAGTCGGCGTCCAAGGGCAGGTCGGCGGCGGCCGTCGTGCGTATCGCGGTCACGCCCACGCTCCCCCAGCCGGCGCGCGAGACGTCGAGCTGGATCAGTCGGTCATCGATGCGCACTGCTCGGCCGCGAAAGGGCGCCGTGACCGATCGCTTGCGCTCCACGTCGGCATGCACGGCCAGGCCGCGCGGCAGGCGCGCCTGCGCGGAGATGCCGGCGCTGTGCCGGTCGCCGATGAAGTCGAAGCGGTCGTAGCCGCGGTCGGCGAAGACCGTGGCGTCCCACGCGTCGCTGCCCGGCGGCGCCACGCGCAGCTCGCCGTAGCGCTCTTCGAAGCGCAGCAGCCGCACGCCCGGCGGGCCATCCGCGCGGCTCAGGTTCGCCACCAGAGTCACCCACGCGTGCACAGGCGCTGTGGCCTCGAGCTGGAAGCCGGATTCGCCGTCGGCGTCCAAGAGATGCGTGTCGCGGTTGAGCAGCGGCGCCGAGTGTTCACGCACCAGCGAAGGCGGATCGTTGATGCCGAGGCGGAACTGGTCGTAGTCCTTGACCTCGCCGCTCAGCGCGTAGCCGCGCCACAGCAGCTGCGCCGAGCCGTAGAGCGCGTGCGGCGTTTCGTGATCGCGGCGGAACTGCCACCACTGCGAACCATTCTGCCGCGCGAGCGCGTACTCGAACGCCAGTGGGAGCGAGAACTCGCCGGCGTGAGCGAACGCCAGCAGGTCCGCGCTGGCGAAGCCGCTGCCGTATTCGTGCGAACCGCCATAGGGCGATTCGAAGCGCGCCCACGCCGTGCCCACGCGCGCACCATGGGGCAGCGTGCCTTCCAGCTGGGCGCCGGTGAGCGTGCCGCGATAGCGGCCCGAGGTGGCGGGATCCGCCAAAGGCGAGATCGTGGCGTCGCTGGGTTGGCCCGAGAACACACGCGCCTGAAGCGCGCCCGCGTCGCCTTCGGCCAGCACGCCGTCCACGTCGCGCGATGCGGCATAGCGCGCGCCGGAGCCGGCTTCGTCGTACACCACGCCCGGCAGCTCGAATGAGCGATGCAGCAGGCCGCGGCCGAGGATCGTGGCGAAGTTGCCGACACGCACCTTGGCGTGCGCGTCCTCCCACTCGGCCCAACGCTGGGTGATGCGGTCGTAGCCCTGATCACTCACCGTGGTGAAGCCGCTCGTGCGGTCGATCAAGGTCGCGCGGTCGTGTTCGAAGCGCACGCCGGCCGCAAAGCCCTCCTGCCGGTACGCCAGGTCGAGCTTGTCGTACACGTCGCGGCGGCTCTGCTCGGAGATGCCCACCGGCACGCCATCGCGCCCGAGAAGCAGGTTGCTCGCGGCCACCTGCGCATGCGCCGCCGCAGGCGCCAGCGTGACCGCCAGCGCCAAGCATACGACCCGCGCGCGCATCACTTCGCGGAGTCCGCCACTGCGGGCGTGAGCAGGCGCTTTACCGCCAGCGCGAGGGCGTCATCCTCGCCGGGCAGGTAGCCCGAATGCGCGCGCACGACATGACCATCCTGCGCGACCAGGATCGTGGTGGGCACCGAGTTCACCTGGTACTTCTGCGCGATCGAGCCGTCTTCATCGATCACGACCGGCATCCTGAGCCCCAGGCGCTGCGCGAAGGGCCGCACACGCGCATAGTTGCGCGGGCCGTCGATCGAGATCGCCACGACGTTCAAGCCCTGCGGCGCGTACTCGGCGCGCAGCTTCTCGATCGCCGGCAGCGACTCCAGGCACGGATGGCACCACGTGGCCCAGAAGTCGATCAATACGGGCCCCTTGGCGAGCGCGGTCTCGAGCTCGAACTTTTCCCCTGTGAGCGTGCGCGCGGTGAATCGTGCCGCGGGCCCCGCAGTGAGGACCGGCGCCGCCGGCCGGGCAGCGGGCGCAAGCAGCGCCACGGCTGTAGCGGCCACGAGCAGACGGCGCCGGATCCTCATCGCACGACCACGATTCGCCGGGCGACGCGCGCGCCTTCGGCCTCGGCGACGACCATATACACGCCCGGCGCACAGGCGATGCCAGCATCATCGGCGCCATCCCACACCAGCGCGCGCTCGCCGGCGGCGCTGATGGCGTCCCAGAGCATGGCCACGCGCCTACCGCTCACGTCGTGCACCGCCACACGCGCCGCGGCCGCTCGCGGCAGCGACAGCGTCACCGTGAGCGCGCCACGCACCGGCGAGGGGCCCGCGCTGAGCGCAAGATGCGCGGGCAGGATGCCGGGCACGCCAAGCCCGACCGTGACGAGCGAGTCCACGCACGCGCGGATCTCGTTCAGGTGGTAGCCCTGACCGTATGCGTAGGTGAGCGCGGAGTTGTACCGCACGATGCCCTGCTTATTGATGACCGCGAAGTGATCGCGCTCGCCATACCACGGCACCATGTTCATGGCGGGATTCGCGGCCAGGTCGTAGCACCGCAGCAGCAGCGGATAGGTGACGCCGGTGTTCGTGCGGAAGCCGCGCAGCTGTGGCACCGTGCCGTCGGTCACGTCGCAGCCGAGCACCTGTACCTGCCCGGGCACCGCGGTCTTGTAATACTGGTGCAGGTTGGTCTCCACCGACGGCCCGTCGTTCAGGCAGTACTGGCAGTCAAAACCCAGTATGTGCAGGATCAGCACCTTGCCCGCGAATTGGCTCTGCGAGGCTGTGGGCCAAGGATCGGAATCCAGCACGCTCTTGGTCCAGGCGGGCGCGGTGGCGCCCGGCGTGAGCAGCGCGGCGCAGGCCGGTGTTGCGAAGAAGGTCGCCGCACACAAGGCGGCATAGGCAAAGAGATCGCGGGCTCGCATGGGGCTCCTCCGGCAGTTCGAGAAAGGCTGTCTCTCTGTGCTGGCGCGGGGGCGCCGCAGGATGGTTTGCTATTGTCCCATCCAAGCGGGTCCCGCTGCCACTGCGAATTCGCTAGGCCACCGCACGTTCAATGCAGCCACACCAACTTCGCCGTGACGCGACTCCCGGCCGCCTGGGCCTGGGCGAAGTACACGCCACCGGGCACCATCGCGCCGGAGTCGTCGCGGCCATCCCACTCGAGCGTGATCGCACCAGGCGTTGCCGCCGCATCACGCAGAGCGCGCACGACGCGGCCATTCACGTCGAGCACGTCGACGCGCAGATGCGATGCCCCGCCCGGCAACTCGAAGCGCAGCGTCGCGCGCTCGTGCGCCGGCAACGGCCCCACGCTCAGACGCAGCGCAGTGGGCAGGCTGGGCGCGACCGCCGCGGTCTTGGGCACCAGCGGATCGAGTACGGCAAGAATCTCGTCCAGATGATAGCGGTTGCCGTGTGGCCACTTGAGCGCGGCGTGATATCGCACGATGCCGGCGCCATCGAGGATCACGTAGTTGTCGAACGGCCCATAGAGCGATTGCAGATCTCCGCCAGCGGCGGTGGCGCCGTTCAGCAGCAGCGGGAACTGTGCGCCCGTGAGCGACTGGAATGCGTTCACTTGTGCCGGCGTGCCGTTCCACATATCGGCACCGATGACCTTGAGCATACCGGGGCTGCGTGCTTCGTAGTATTCCGCGATGTCCTGCTCCACCGACGGTGCGGCCGCCTGGCAGAATGGGCAGTCGTACCCCAGCAGGAACAGAAGCGTCGGGTGGCCGGAAGGCGACGCGTACGAGAGCGATCCGCCGCCCAGGCGCGCCTTGCTGAATGCGGGCCCAGTCGCGCCGAGCGCGATGTCGGCACGGACGGGGCTCGCGCTGCAGATGAGCGCGATGAAGAGGACTGCGAAGACCGAGCGGAAGACCGAGCGCATGAGAACTCCGGGCGTGAAGTGGGGTGTGGAGTGCGGTCGCGTGTCGCGCCAGCTACGCGCGGACCCTCTCACAAGTGACGGGCAAGGCGCGGAAGTGACACGCGCCTGACACCGCGCGCCGGTTCGCAAGCGCCACAGGTGAGGCGCACGCGCAGCGCCGGCCGCTGCACCCGGAGCGGGCAATGCCAGCGAAATGCCGGGAATTCGCGGCATTTCGCCAGCGTGGGAATGCCCGCGTGGGACTGGCGTATCCCATGCAACACGGGAGCGACAGAGACCCGCGGCACTTCACCCCCTTCTATCCTAAGGAGGAAGCCATGAACAGCAACGTGACTCGTTTCCAGCCCCTGCGTGGCGCCCTTGCCGCGCTCGCTTTTGCCGCCACCCTCTCCACCGTTCCCAGCGCCGCGCACGCCTATGGCCGCTCCGCCGAGAACGACACCTGGGCCGATGGCCGGCTCGTGGACGTGCAGCTGCAACTCGACGGCGATCCCGCGCCGCTCTTCTGGGCGCCGGGCCGTGACGACCGCCGCTACTTCCAAGCGTTCGAGGGCCAGAATTATTCGGTCGTGCTGCACAACAACACCTCGCGCCGCGTGGGTGTGCTGCTGGCCGTCGACGGCATCAACGCGGTGAATGGCGAACGCACCCACTTGGGCAACTTGGGCAACAATGAAGCGATGTACGTGCTCGGACCGTGGGAGAACGCGACGATCCGCGGCTGGCGCACCAATCTGGACGAGGTCCGCCGCTTCGTGTTCGTGGACGAGCAGCGTTCGTACGCGGCGCGCACCGACCAGGCGAATGGCGACATGGGTTGGCTGCGCGTGCTGACCTTCAAGGAGAAGAACGCGTGGAACGTCTTCGACCCGCGGCAGAACCGGGACTGGCGCTTCAAGGATGACCGCAGCGAGCAGGGCGCGGTGCCCGAGCAGATGGCGCCCCAGGCCTCCAAGCCTGGCCGTCCGGAGGCGGCGCCGCGCGCGATGGCCGGGGACGATCGGGTGGACAGCAAGTCTCGCGCGCAGGCCGATGGCCAGGGCCTGGCGCAGGGCGGCAGCGACCAAGGCTTCCCCGGCACCGGCTGGGGCCAGCGCACCCAGGACCACGTGAACCGCACGCAGTTCAACCCCGAGTACCGGGCGACCGATCAGCTGGTGTTCCGTTACGAGTACGAGTCGGGCCTGCGGGCACTGGGCATCTTCCCGGACCGCGACCGTCTCGGCGACCGCGACCGTGGCCGCGGTCCGGTGGGCTTCGCGAAGCCCCCGCGCTGGTAGTGGCAACAGACGACGCTCACGAAGAAGCGGCCGCTCCGGGAGACCGGGGCGGCCGCTTCGCGTTCGGGCAATCACCAAAGCCCCATCGAGCGCGACGAATAGGCCTATAGCGCCTATCGCGTCAGCATCTGAGCAAAGCGTTCGGCAAGACGCTTGGCCGGTTCCGGTCGAAGCCCGCAACTCTCGTCAAGAGCATTGACTCGCAAGTCAACGTATTCACGAGGAAGCGAGTAGATCTCCCGAAAGTCGCAAACCAGGTATGGGCTCCCAAGCTCATTGTCGGCTACCGAAGGCTCGATTGGATCAGGCAGGACGCAGATAGTGTTCATGCGTCCACCAACGGCATGTCCCCATTTGCCTGACTGCAAGAAGCCCGGATTGGCGTCGAGGAATACCTTTGAAGCCCAGCAACCGCACAGCAAGACGGGCATTTCTCGCTTGTTGTCGAGATCACAACTGTTGGACAGGATCATCAGGTCTACCCTGTCCAAATCAACAGATTGCGGGCCTTCGCCTGTCAGGATTGCAGAAGACAATTGAGGCACAAGGCACCCAGGAACCAGTTGACCTTGGCTTAGAATCCCTCGATTGGCAGACACCCAATCCGATTGCCAATCAGTCATTGTCCTGGGACATCTGTCGAGGCGGCTTCGGCCCGCGGTGGTTCAGACTGACAAGCCGCTGCCGAACCGTTGTGCGCGCCGGAACTGCATATTCAGCGTCGTAGGAGTCCGAACGGCGAACCGCAAGCGAGCTCTCACATTCACGCCTGACGACACTCTTTACTATAAAATAGATAGAGCGCCCATCTGCTCCGAAGAAGGATCCTGCCTGATTCAGAACCAAACCACACCGTTGCGCCAGGTCCACCTCTTCGCGCTCAAATGCCACCGTAGGCACTCGAACACTGTCCGCGGCAATCATTGGCATTAGGAGATTACCTCCCGCAAGAGATCGGTTATGCAGGACTCAAACGTTCGATTCTCGATTTCGTGCACAAGTTCAGCCTTCCGCCAAATCTCA
>JANYBS010000060.1 GCA_025360715.1 Candidatus Eiseniibacteriota bacterium
CACGACGAGCATGCGGTGCGAAGCGTGCGCAGGCGAGGCGAAAGACACGGCGGCGGCAAATGCGATGGCGGCGCCGGCGCGAAGCACGCGAGCCGCGACCAAGCGTACGGGGATAGTGACCATGTGCAGAGATTGGCACACGGCGTGGGCTCCGTCGACCCGCGCGCGAGCCCGATGTGAACAACGCGTAAGCGGCGATGATAGTGCTCCCTCACCGCCGCTTCAAGTGTGTTCGCGACGCTCTACCGGTAGATCGATTTGAGCATGCCCCACGTGGATCGGCTCACGGGTACCGCAGCCAGGCACGCCGACGTACTCGAGCCATTCGGAGCGCCCGGAGTGAGACAGCGGATCGAACAATCCGCGGCTTTGTCATTGGTGTCCTGGCCATCCGGGAAGCGTGACAAGCTCACGTTCGGGGTGACGTTATCATCGGCTGCGGTGGTGCCCGTGCCCTCGGTGTAAGGCGCGGCCGCCAACGTGACGTTGGGCAGCGCGATCGTCAGGTAGAGCGCGCCCGCGGAAGCGCCGTTCGAGAGGCGAAGTTGCCGGTGCGCTGTGGCAGAGCGACCTTGCGGCTACTCGATCGCGGCGGCTTCCGGCTCGGGCGCTGGCGCCTTGGGCGCTCCGGCGCGCTCGCGGATGCGCATCACGAGTACGGTGCGGTCGTCCTGTGCTTCGATGCCGTTCAGGTGCGACTCGATGGAGCCCAGCAGCCGCGTGGCGACTTCCTCGGCGGGCAGTGTGCGCGGCAGGGCAGCGACGAACTCCACGATCTGCTCGTCGCTGTAGAGCTCGCCGCGCAAGTCGGCGGCTTCGCTCAGGCCGTCGGTGTACATCACCAGCGTGTCGCCCGGGTGAAGCGCCACACTCGCCTGTTCGAGCCGGATCTCCGCCATGATGCCGAGGATGGTGCCGCCTTCTTGGAGAAACACGCGCGTGCCGTCGGCGCGCACGAGCACCGGGTAGTTGTGTCCCGCGTTGCAGTAGTCGAGCCGCGTCCCCGTGGCATCGACGCGCGCCAGGAAGAACGTAGCGAACTGATGCACCGCGCTGCTGCGATAGATCAGCGCGTTGACGTTGCGCAGGATGGTGTTCGTGTCGCCGCCCGAGCGTGCCTGCGTGCGCACCCCGGCCTGCAGCATGGATGACATGAGTGCCGCGGGGACGCCTTTGCCGGCCACGTCGGCGATGGCGATGTAGAACGAACCATTCTCGGCCACGACCAGATCGTAGTAGTCACCGCCCACCTGACGAGACGGGATGTTCACCGCGTGGACGTCGCAGTGCGGTTGCGGCGGCGCCTCGGTGCGCAGGAACGTCTGCTGGATCGTGTGCGCCAGTTGCAGCTCGTCTTCCATGCGCGCCGTGCGCAGGCGGTCGCGCAGCAGCAGCGCGTTCTGCAGCGAGACGGCCATCTGGCTGCCGAGCGTGTTGAGAAGAGTCACGTCCTCGGACGTGTACTCGGTGGCGGTGAGCTTCTCGCCGAGCAGCACCACGCCCAGCGTCTCTCCTCGCCAACGCAGCGGCACCATGAGCTCCACACCCAGCGTGCGCACGAGCAGCTCGCGGTCGAGCCGGCGCAGGCCATCGACAGGATCACTCATGCGGAAGCTCGCCTCGGTGGGCGAGAGCCGCGGCAGCAGCGCGACGACACCCTGCAGGTGCTCGGGCGATAGCGCCTCCCCTGCCCCGGCGCGCGAGGTCGGGCCGTCCGCGGTGATCGCCACGATGTACGCGCGGCGCAGCAGCAGCGTCTCGGTGAGCGTGCGGATCGAGCGATTGAGCAGGTCATCGAGGTCGATCGTGGTCTGCAGGTCGCGGCCCAGCTGGCGCAACACGTTGCGGTAGTCGGCCGGGTCGCGCAGGAACATCTGGTCGAGCGATTCCTCCAGGCGCGCGATCACCGGCTGGAAGAGCGTGAGCGCCATGATGAGCAGCACGGGCTCGATCACGCGCGCATCCAGGCCGAACGCCCCGGCGACCGCCTTGTTCACGCGTTCGACGATGAGCAGGTAGACGCCGATCATGACCGCCGACGCCAACGCGTACAGGATGCCGCGGCGGGCGATGAGCTTTGCGTCGAGGAACTTGTGGCGCACCATCGCGTACGCGATGCCGCCCGAGCCCAGGATGAGGGCGACAGTCGTGAGCGTGGCTTGCAGGCTGCCGTCGAGCGGGCGGCCGATGAGCGTCGGGATACTCGTGGCCGATGCATAGAGCGCAAGACACCCGGCGAGGCCCACCGCGATCGCACCGGACTGCTGGCGGATACGCGGGACACGCGTCTTGCGCCAGCTGTTCATGAGCAACGCCACGGCGCCGCCACCGAACATGAGGTCGACGAGCGAGAAGAGCGACCGGTGCATGTTCAGGAACAAGCGCGCGAACACGCCGATCACACCCACGATGGGCTTGAGGATGAGCGGCGTGGAGATGACCGACGCTGGCTCGGGCTTCCACACCGCCACGAGCAGCACGAGCAGGAAGTGGAACACGTGCGGCGTGTAGACGAGGATCGTGAACCCCGGCGTGCGCCAACCCCATGGCAGCACGATGGGCCGCGTGAACGGCCGCTCCTCGGGGAAGATGCTCGCGAGCAGGAACACGGTTGGGAAGAACAACTCCCACAGGTAGGCGAAGTTGTCCTGCAGGCCCGCGCCGGCGGTCACCTTGGGGAATAGCAATGAGAGCGCCGAGAGCACCGCGCCGAAGCCGCCGAAGAACAGCAGCATCGAGACCACGCGGTTGAGCCGCTGAGCCGAGTTCTCGCGCAGGATGACCAGGCCGAGCAGGAACACCAGCCCGCCCAGCACGAGATTCACGGTCGCCAGCAGGTGCGCGGTGTTCAGCATCGGGGAGTCCGGTCTCCGTAGGGTCCACGGGTAAGACGCGGAAACGCCCCCGAAAGTTGCAGGCGCCGGGCTCAGTCCGGGAGCGCGGCGTCCTGCCGCACGGGCGAGCAGTGTTTCGTGAAGCGGGCATGGCGTCAAGCGCAGACGCGGCGGTGCGCGCCGCGAGGCCAGGCGGGCTAGCGGTAGCGGATCTTGATGCCGCCCCAGGTGCCCGGCCGCACGGGCGTGACGCCGCACGGGCTCGGCGTGCAGGTCGTCCCCGGCCCCGCCGGCGTGCCTTTCAAAAGAGTGCATTCACCGGGGAACTGCATGGAGCACGAGCCGTCGCTCAGGCAGCAGGCTTGCTGCGTGGGAAGCGCGATCTCGACGCTCACGTCGTCGATGTAGTAATACGCGCCGCCGATCCACGTGCCCGGACCGGGCGTGGTGTTGGTGCTCGCGTCGTTGTGATAGTTGCCGATGGTGATGTGGTCCTCGCCGCCCGAGGCCACATAAGTTCCGCTCACGAGCGTCCAACCGGTGGCATTGGTGAGGTATTGATTCGCCGGGCTCTCGATCTGCGGCGTGTAGGGCAATGCGAAATAGTTGTTCACGGGTCCCACGGGGCCCACCGAAAGATAGGCGCCCAAGCGGTCGATGGCGATGATCGAACTATCGCCCAGGCTCACCCAGAACTGCACGGTGTAGGGCGTGCCCGCGGCGAGCGGCGCATTGAGCGGTGCGCTCACGTACTCGCGATAGTCGACGGCCGCGGAATACGGGATGAGCCCCGCATAGCCCACACCCGTATGCGCGCTCTGGAAGCCCTGCTGGTTCGCGGGCACGTTGACCGACGGAAACGCGTTCGGCGCGCACGCGTTCAGGAAATCGCTCGTGCCCAGCGACGGCGTATCCCAAGGCACCGCAAGGTTGATCTGGGAGAAGCTGGTCGGGCAGCCCGTGAAGCTCTCGAAGCTGGGATTGGGCACCAGGTTCACGGCCTGGGCCGCGCTCGCGAAGGCCGCGAGCCCGATGAGGGCGGCAAGAAAGGTCTGGCGGGCGTGGCGGGCCTGGCGGCTCGATCTGCGCTGCATGGGGGAACCTCACAAGAGATGGGGCGCGGCCGCTTGGGGCGTCACTGCATGCTTCGCCCCAGCCTATTCATTCTAACGCCCTGCCCTTGCGCTCCCCTAGCGCTTCTTGCCCTTGCTTTTGGCCTCGTAGCGGGCCACGACCTGCGTCGTGATGCCACCACGCATGTTGTAGCGGCCTACGACCACGAGCTTGCGGGGCTTCATGGCTTTGACCAGGTCGTCGAGGATCTGGTTCGTGGCCTGCTCGAAGTAGTGGCCCTCGTCGCGGAACGACCAGATGTAGAGCTTGAGGCTCTTGAGCTCGACGCACACCTTGTCAGGCACGAACTGGACGATGATCGTGCCAAAATCGGGCTGGCCCGTGACCGGGCAGACAGCGGTGTATTCCGGGCACTCGTGGCGGATCCAATAGTCGCGCTGGGGCGCGGGATTCGGGAACGTCACAAGGGTACGGTTCGGCTTCGTGGCCATGGAGCCTCCAATCGGATGAGCAGACGGGCGAGTCTGTGGGAGCACGCGGAGCGGGTCAAGTCCGCGCCATTGCACGCTCAAGGGCCGCAAGGCTCTGGCCGATACCGACTGCGACGACGGCCCCTCCGTCTGAACCGTGCAACCTCTCCGGAGGAGGCTTGGCCTTGTCGTCGAATCCCTCGGCATCATCCTATTCGCTACCCGTCGTGCTCATCGCCGACGACGAACCTGCTGTGCTCGAAGTGGTGCGCGCGATGGCGCGTTCACTCGGCTGGCGGGCCCTGCTTGCAGACAATGGCGCTCAAGCGCTCGCATCATTGCGTGAGCATGCCGGCACCATCGACCGCGTGCTCATGGACCTGCATATGCCACGGGTCGACGGGCGCTCGGTGCTCGAGAGCATCCGCACGGAACACCCCGGCATGCATGTCGTCGTCATGACAGGCGATTGCGATGCGCGCGAATCCGGGCTGGTGCCGTACGAGTGCGAGCTGCTTGCGAAGCCTTTCGAGTTCGCACAGCTCGAGTCGGCGCTGCATCCCGAGCTGCTCGCCCGGCGGGCGGCGTGAGCGATCCCCGCACGCAGAGCGAACCCGGTCACGGGACGATCCCGCCGGCCATCGCGGCCGAGATCTTCGAGCAGAGCCTGGCGATCGCGCCGCCACTGGGCTTGCGCGATGTCGGAGCGCGCCTGCTCGCGCCGCTCGTGCATGCCACGGGAGCGGTGCGCGCATCGATCATGCTCGTGAATCCGCAGACCGGACGCTTGCGCATCGTTGCCGGCATGGGCATCCGCTCGGAATGGATCGGACGCGATGCGGCCTTCCGCCCCAAGAGCATCTCCGAATGGGTCTTCCGACATCGCGAAGGCCTGGTGCTCAATGGCGAGGTGTCGACCGACGCGCTGGCCGGTTCGAGCGAGACGCCCATCGAGTCCGCGATGTCACTGCCGCTCGAAGGCGAACACGGCATCCTGGGAGTGGTGAACCTAGCGCGGCTCGGCGCCGAGCTGCAGTTCAGCGCCCAGGAGATGGCCGCGCTGCAGTCGCTGCTGCCGCCGATCGCCGCGGCGCTGGAACGCGCGCTCCGCACGCAGCGCGCCGAGGACGTGGCCGCACAGCTCTACCAGGCAAGCGGTCTTGCGAGCCGCACATTGTTGCCGGTGGGATTGCTCGAGTCGCGCCAGTACGCGTTCGCCATGGCGCGACGCGCTTCGGCGCTTGAGGGCGGCGACTTCTGCGATCGCGCCGTGCACACGAATGGCAGTCACTCGCTGATCGCCGCGGACATCGCGGGCGACGGCGTGCCGGCGATGATGACCGCGTCGTTCCTGCAGGGCCTGTTCGTCGCGAGCGCATCGCCCGAGCGCTCGGCCGCAGGCGCCGTGGCGCGCATGAACGCCGAGCTTCACCAGCGAGGCGGCGGTGCGCAACAGGCGTCCTTGTGGATGGCGCAGCTCTCGCCCACCGGGCAGCTGAGCTCGTGCAACGCCGGCTACCCCGAGCCGATCTGGGTGCCGTCGGACGGCAGCGAGATCGTGCGGCTCGGCAGCGGCGGCCCGCCCGTGGGGCTCATGAACAACGGACGTTGGGACGAAGAGAGTGTGCGCCTGCTTCCCGGCGACATGGTGGTCGCGGTGAGCGACGCCGTGATCTCGGCGCGGCACTCGAGCGGCCGCGCGTTCGGCGAGGAACGCTTGGCCGACCTGATCAGCGATCACCGCCGCCATCCGCTCGACACCATGGCCGAGGCGATCCTCACGGCGGTCGCGGCATGGTCGGGCCGGCCCGTCCCGGCCGACGACTTGAGCGTGCTCGCGGTGCGCTACACGCCCGGCTCCTGAGCCGTGGCCGGGCAAGCGAGCGCGGCCCGCATTGCATCGCGCACGCTGAAACGCCGCAATCGCGCGAACCGCCCTGCAGCGTGCACATCGCCCGTTCATGCGTCGCATGAAAGCAACTCTGCAACGCGTGTGATATCAACGCCTACGCCCGCCAGCGCGTGCAGCGGTCCCGCATGGCACGCGGCATGCGGGAGACCGTGTTCGAGGCGCGGTCGCAGCGCCTGACGACATCCGGAACGGAGGGCTGCCATGCGGAACGCGAAAGGCTTCACGCTCATCGAGCTCATGATCGTGGTCGTGATCATCGGGATCCTGGCTGCCATCGCCATTCCGAACTTCATCGCCATGCAGCAACGCGCGAAGGAGGGCTCGACCAAGGCGAACATGCACACGTTCCAGTTGGCCGCCGAGGACTACGGCGTACAGAACGATGGCGTATATGCGACGTCGGCCGGGCTCGTGGCGCAGGCTCTGCCCAACGCGGGTGCGGGCTTCAAGAACCCGTTCAACGGCGGCACCGGTGACGGCGTCGCATGGAAGGACGTGGCGTCGTATTCCCCGAACATGGGCACCGGTGGATCGGTGAGTGGCCTCGTCGCCTACGCCGACAGCGTGAGCCAGAAGTACTGCATCGCCGGCCACGGCGCGACTGGCGCGCTCTCGCTGCATCTGCTCAGCGGCACTTAGCGCACACAACGGCGGCGCGGGGCGGCCCCTCGCCCGCGTCGCACGCTGATCGCGGTCATCTCCACACTCGAGTCGCTGGAGGCCGCCATCGAGGCCGCCATCGTCGCGCCCGCGCCCCTCGCCGTGGTAAGCTTTTCGCCCGCATGAAACGCGTCTTTCTAGAAACCTACGGCTGCCAGATGAACGTGGCAGACAGCGAACTCATGGCCGGCGTGCTCGAGCGCGCCGGCATGGAGCTCGTGGACACGCCGGCCGATGCCGACGCGGTGATCCTGAACACCTGCGCGATCCGCGAGCACGCGGAACTGCGCGTGATCGGACGCCTGGGCGAGTTCGCGCATTTGAAGCTCAGCAAGCCCGACCTGATCGTGGGCGTGGCCGGCTGCATGGCGCAACATCTGAGGTCGAAGCTGCTACCTAAGAAGAAGCGCGTGCTCGATCTGGTGGTGGGCCCCGACGGCTACCGCGACCTGCCCAACCTGTTGCGCCAGGCTGCGAACGTGCCAACGGCCGAGATCCGCTTGGACCGCGACGAGACCTACGGCGACTTGGAGCCCAAGCGTGCGCCCGGCGTGCGCGCGTGGGTCACGGTGCAGCGCGGCTGCGACAAGTTCTGCACCTACTGTGTGGTTCCGTACACGCGCGGGCGCGAGCGCAGCCTGCCCATGGCGGACCTGATCCGTCAGGTGGAGCACGCCAGCGAGCAGGGATTCTGCGAGATCGTGTTCCTGGGCCAGACCGTGAACTCGTACCACGACGGCGATCATGATTTCGCCGACCTCTTGCGTGCGACCAACGAAGTGCCGGGCATCGTGCGCATCCGCTACACGTCGCCGCACCCGAGTGACCTGAGCGAGCGACTCATTGCAGCCATGGCCGAGTGCGAAAAGGTGATGCCGCATATGCACCTGCCTTTGCAGAGCGGCAGCGATGCGGTGCTCAGCGCCATGAACCGCACTTACTCCATTGCCGAATACGACGCGCTGCTCTCGCGCCTGCGCGCGGCGATCCCGCACATCGCGGTGACCACCGACATGATCGTGGGCTTCCCCGGCGAGAGCGACGCCGACTTCGAGGCGTCCATGGCCTACATGCGCCAGGCGCGCTTCGACAGCGCGTTCTTGTTCAAGTACTCGGCACGGCCGGACACCCGTGCTTACAAGACGGCCGAGACGGTGAGCGAAGAAGAAAAAGGCCGTCGCCTCACGGTGATGATCGACCAACAACACCAGATTTCGGGCGAGCACAACGACGCGTGGGTGGGCCGCGAGGCCGAGGTGCTGATCGAAGGCATCAGCCACGGCGACGAGTCGCAACTCCACGGCAAGACGCGCGAGTTCAAGACGGTAGTAGTCGCCAACGACGGCACACCCGCGGGTTCGCTCAAGCGCGTGCGCGTGACGGGCGCGACGACAATGACCCTCTTCGCCGAGGCGCTCGATGCGCCACGCCGCGAAGCCCTGGTGACGATCGGCGGCTGATGCCCGGCCGCAGCGCCCCTACGAGCGCGGCGCCGCCAGCAGGTCCCACGCGGCGAGCCCCGCGCCGATGACCCCTGCTCGTTCGCCCAACTGCGCGGAGACCACGCGCAGATGGCGGCGGTTCGCGGTGAGCACGTAGCGATCAAGCGCGCGGCGCAGCGGCGAAAGCAACGCCTCGCCGGCCTGCGAGACTCCCCCGCCGACGATGATCACGTCGGGGTCGAGCAACTGCACGGCGCAGCCCAGCTGCCGGGCAAGCGCGTCGACCATGCGCTCGCGCAGGTACGCGGCCTTGGGATGCGCTGACTCGAAAACCTCACGCGCGCCTTGCGCCTCGATGCCCGCCGCGCGCGCTTGCGCTGCCAGCCCGGCGCCGCCCGCGAGCGGCTCGCCGCAGCCCGGCACGCCGCATCCGCAAGCGGGGCCATCGAGCCCAACCGGCATGTGGCCAAGCTCGCCGGCGCCGCCATGCGCGCCGCGCATCAGGGCGTCGTTGACGACGATACCGGCGCCGATGCCAGTGCCTACCGTGACGGTGATGCTCACGCGCGCGCCGCGGCCCGCGCCCACGCGGTGCTCGGCCAACGCGGCCATGTTCGCGTCGTTATCGAGCGCCACACGCAGGCCAGTGAGTGCCTCGAGCTTGGCGCGCATCGGGAAGTCGAGCGGCAGTTGCACGTTCGGTCGCGCGTCCACCAATACGCCGGTCTCGGGCACCGTGATGCCCGGGCAGCCGAAGCCCGCGACCGCGGGCCCGAGCGGCCCACCGATCGCATCGAGCGCAGCGCGCACGGCGGCGAAAATACCGGCTTCGCCCTCGAGTGCGCGCGAGGGCACGCTCTTGAAGCCGCGCACGTCGCCGTCTTTGGAGACGCGCGCGCATTTAAGATCGGTGCCGCCCATGTCGAACGCCAACACCACGGATTCATGCATGGGCGCACGCTAGCACATGCCACTGGCGCGGGCGTACGCGGCAGTGGCACATTGGCACGATGCGCACTCTCCGACTGCTGTGCCTGCTGATACTCGCTGCCGCGTTCCCGCCCGCTGCGCCACGTGCGGCAGCTCCGGCAGCGGCGCCCTTGCTTGCGGGCCTTTCGGCGCCCGCCGAAGTCATCACCGACCGTTACGGTATTCCGCACATCCGCGCTGCGTCTCTTAGGGATGCCTACGCGGCGTGGGGCTGGGTGACCGCGCGCGATCGCGGCTGGCAGCTGGTGATCTCGCGCGCGCAGGCGCAGGGACAGACGCATCGCTGGCTCGGCAACGATGCGTTGCAGGCCGATGGCGGCGCGCAGTTGTTCCGCCTGCACGAGCGCGCGGTGGCGATCTGGCAGCGCGAGCGCGGCGATACCGAGGTGCGCAGCGCACTCGAGAGCTTTGCGCGCGGCGTGAACGCTTACTTTGAAGATTGCCGCGCGGGCCGGCGCGCGTGGCCCGCCGAGGTGAAGCGGCTGCATATCGATCCCGAGAACTGGCGTCCCGAGGACTCAGTGGCGCTGCTGCTGGGCTTTGGCATCACGCTCGATCTTGTACTGCCCGAGGCGAGCGAAGCCAAGGCGATCGAGAAGCATGGCGCCGCATGGGTGCTGCAGCGCCGTCGCTTCGAGAACGCGTGGCCGTACGTGACCGTGCCGGATGCGGCGAAGCCGACTGGGCGTGCGGGAGCGGCGAACGTGGTGCCGGCACCCGCGTCTGGCGCCGCACTGCCGCACGCGCTGCCTCACGCACTCATCGCGGCCACCGCGCGCGCCGTGGCGCAGTGGCCCGGCGCCGATGCCGAGGGCGCCACGCGCGCGAGCAACGAGTTCGCGATCGGCGGCGGGCGCACTGCGAACGGGCGGCCGATCCTGGCGAACGATCCGCATCTGGCGCTCGAAGCGCCCTCGCCCTTCTATGCCGTACACGTGAGTGTGCCCGGCACCATGGACGCCGCGGGCGCGTGCGTACCCGGGCTGCCGATCGTGGTGAGCGGGCACAACACGAGCGTCGCGTGGGGCGTGACCGCGCTGAGTATTGACGTGGTCGACCTGTACGCCGACACGCTCGATGCCGAGGGCACGCACGTGCGTTACGCGGGCAGCTGGGCACCGGTGACCACCGCGCCGTACGACCTGCACTATCAGGTGCTAGGGCTTTCGATTCCCATTCCCACGTTCGTGCAGCAGCGCCGTTATGGCCCGCACGGTCCGATCGTGAACTTCGATCCCAAGCATCACCTGGCGGTGGCGCTGCGCTGGAGCGCATTCGAAGATGCGCGAGTCACATTGCGCGGGCTGATCGGCATCGAGCGCAGCAGCAGCGCCGCCGAGGTGACGACGCGCGCGAGCCATCTGGTGACGCCGACGCTCAACTTCGTCGCCGCCGATGCTGCAGGCGATGTGCGCTATCGCGCGTGCGGACTGATGCCACACCGGCCCTACGCATTCACGCCCGGCCTGCTGCCCGGCGACGGGCGGCACGAGTGGGCGGGCTACGTTGCGACAGACTCGATGCCGCAGTGGCAGGTGCCGCGCGATGCGTTCGTGGTGAACGCGAACAACCTCCCTGCGGGCGCAGCCTATGCCGAGCGCCTGGACCGCTTTGATTGGGCCGCCGACCGCGCAAGGCGCATCGCCGCGCGCTTGGCGGGCGATGCGAACATGACGCTCGCCGACGCAGTGAGCGTGCAGAACGACACGTACTCGAGCGCGAGCGCGCGGCAGGTGCCCGCGCTCATGCACGCGATCGAGGCGCTGAACTCGCTTCAGCCGCGCGAGCTCGCGGCGCTCGATTCACTGCGGCGCTGGGACATGCTCACGCGCCGCGGCCGCGTGGCGCCGACGATCGCGCGCGCGTGGTGGAACGTGTACGTGCGCCGTGCGCGGCTCGATGGCCTGCCCGGCCTGGCGCTTGCCGCGCTCGAGGGCCGCGCGAGCGATGCGCTGCACGCCCCCGGCGGCGATCAACCCGAGGCGCCCGCCGTGGCCGCACGCGCAGCGCTGGATGCCGCGCTCGATTCGCTGACGCATCAGCTTGGCCCCGACATGAGCACCTGGCGCTATGGCCGCGTGCATCGCGCGCGCTTTGTGCACGCGCTGAGCGACCTGGACGGCCGCAATCGCTGGGAGCCGACGCCGACGCCCGTGGACGGCGACGGCAGCACCCCGAGCGTTGGCGCTTCGTCGGTGCCCTTCCGAAGCGAAATCACCCACGGCCCCGCATGGCGCATGGTGGTCGACCTCGCCCACCCTGATTCGGCGCTCGTTGTGCTGCCGCCATGGAACTCGGAGGACTCGCAAGTGCCCCTACTGCCCGACTGGGCTGATCACCGCCCGGTGCCACTGCTGACGTCGTGGCCGCGAGTGCAGGCGACGGCGCGGGAGCGGGTGGAACTGCGGGGGCGGTAGGATGGCGGGAGTTCCATGCTGAGCTGCGGGGCCACGGGTGGGCGCAAACGCATCACGGCTCGAACTTGAGGATGGCGACTTTGACACCCGCTAACTGCCTGCGGTGAGATCTGGCTACGGGTTTCGCTTCGATTTCAGCGGGACTGCGACTTGAGACTGCCCCAAGAGGATGCTTTCGCCTGCGTGGTGCCGGCGAAGCTCCCTGCCAGATACCAATGCCTGATGGCGCCGCTCCAGTGATACACCTCCCCGTTGGCAAGCGCGACCGTGCAGGCCGGTTCCGTATAGCCTGCGTTGTAGACATGCATCGACACGATTTCGGCTCCACCAGGAACAGGTTCTGGATACGCCGACGGCGTGAACGACGAACTGCTCACGAAGTACAGCGTCCTTCCCACAGTTGTGACACAGGCTCCACCCACGCCGGCGTAATAGATGGGACCGCCAGTCTGCGCCCTTGCAGCGCTGTAACCGACTGCGGCCGCCAGCACCCATGCAAGCAACCCTGCGCAGACGTAGAAGAACTTCTTCGCCATTGTCGCCTCCGATGCGTTTCCGATTCGTTAGGCCGCTTGCCCTCGCGCGCCAAGATGTCTTGCAAGTCTTTGAACGGGCGTGGATAACTTCGAGCGTGGCTGTCTATGGCGACCGTCCTGAATCACTTCCTCGGCCGCGTGACATGGATTCGCTCGTCCTCTGCGGCTTAGCACATCGTGAGCCCCAACTTGTGCGACCTGGTCTTGACACGACCTCCAAGCCAATTGGCCAAAGCCCGACTACGGCCGAAGAGCGTGGACCTTGGTGGCTCCCCATGAGATTCGCTGCGTTGGCACCGGGCTGCCACCGCTCAGATTCGCAACCAAGATCCAAGGCGTACTTGCCGCGCACTGGTAGACGTCGCCATTCTCGAGCGCAACCCACGCCGAGTACGCTGGCCACCCATTCCACTCGTCAACTCGGACGTCCACAACTGGGCTCGAGCCTGGGATTACATACGGGATTGTCAGCGAAGCTCCTCTGCCCTCCCGGTAATCCGAGAACGCTGCGAAAACAGTTCGACCGATAACGGCACAACTGATACGTCCGACATGAACTGGGCCGACCCCAGATTGGGCGACCGACTGCCTCGCACCCAAAGCAAAACTCGCCGCGATCAAAAGCATCCCGGCGCACACATAGAAGAACTTCTTTGCCATGCTCAACCTCCTTATGCGCGTTGAGGAAGTGTTGTCCGAAGCGCGGCCGAATCGCACGGCGTCCCGCAGCACCACCCCAGCCGTGGGCCTCGCGTACCGCATGTGGTCACGATGTCGCGTGTCGAGGATCTGTTCCAGGACGGCAATGGAGCCGCCAGACTTCAGCCCCAACATGCGAACGTGTGGTGCCTCTTGAAAACAGACACCCTCACCATCCTAGGCTTCATAGAAGAGGACCGAAGCGGGAACGATGGGAGCGCCGCACGTCCGGCCGACTTGAGGTGATCCCGCATATGGTGACCTGCTCATGCGACACATCCGAAGTCGGAGGAGTCGCTGTACCTCCGAGCGCCAGAAGCGCGAGCGTGAATACGGCTGCCGTTGCAAACATGGGCTTACCCATTTCCAGGGACCGCTGCGGAGCTCCGCGATCTGTTCGACGTGCACTTGACGCTCGAGGGTATCGGGGTCGGATCAGTTGGCTTGCATGGACCTTGCCTATGGAGTCGGACCGACGGGCCAGGTGGATTCGTACTTCGCGGCGAGGCGGTTAGCTGCCCAGAGCACCGTCGCCAGGGTTGGCACGAGCCACCAACTCGCGTAAATGAAAGCAAAGAAGAGCAAAGATCCCGTCGCTGCCAACACCGTCAACAAGTCAGAGCGACTTGTGAATACGCCGATGCTCACACCCACGCAGGCCAGCGTGACTTCCACGATGAATAGGGCCGGGAGCAAATGATCGAGCCATGCTCGCGGCCGGGGGTCATACCAAGCCAGTGTCGACCCTATCGCGCCGAAAGCAAGCCCTATGAAACCACAGTTCGGGAGCACTTCTGGGTCGAGCAACATCTGAAACAGTCTGTACGCAATCCCACCGAGGAGCGCCGTACCCGTCGCAACCATCGCGCGTCGCATCATGACAATTCCCCCTTTGACAAGTCGCCGAGGCAATCGCTGGCTACGGAGGCTAAGGCCTCAAAGTCCTTTCAAGCCCAACGCCGTCCATCCTACATCCATGTACACGAAGAGCTTCAAGGGGCATCCCAATGAGGCGCTTCGAATTGAGCTCTCGCGACATCTGTTGGCATTTCTGCTCTAAATAGTGCGCCAATGTGCCCGACCGAGTTAGGGACCCGCTGCTCCGCGCCTCACGCCTTCGCCGCCAGCCCCCTACCTCCCCGCCGCTCCCCCCCCCCCTCCCACCGATACTTGATATACCGCGCCGTCTCCTCGGCCACCTCTCGCCCGCAGCGCTTCGCGACCACCTCGAACGCCATGTCGATGCCGGCGCTCACTCCGGCGGAGCTCACGATGCCGTCGTCCACGAAACGCACGCCGCGCTCCACGGTGATGGTGGGGTCGATCGAGGTCAGCCAGTCGTAGCTGCCAAAGTACGTCGTCGCGCGTTTGCCGTTCAGCAGGCCGGCCTTCGCGAGCAGAGCGGCGCCGGTGCATACGCTGGTCGTGAGCTGCGCGCTTGCGGCCACGCGCTGGATCCAGGCGATGGTTGCGGCGTCCTCCACCAGCGGCCTCGTGCCGAATCCGCCCGGCACGAGCAGCAGGTCGATCGCCGGCGCGTCGGCAAAGCTGAAGTGCGGCATCACGCGCAGGTCACCCGTAGCGCGGATCTCGCGCCTCTCGGGCGCCACGGTGAACACGCGGGACGGCGCGCTGTCCTCGCTGCGGCGTGACTCGAAGTCCGGCACGGTGCGCGTACGCGAGAACACCTCGTAGGGCCCGGCGAAGTCCAGCACCTCGACGCCATCGAAGATGAGGATGGCGGTGTTCCAATACTTCAGATCGTCTGTCACGGCTTGCCCTTGCCTGTGCCGCGCGCAGAGATGCCGCTCAGCGCGCAAGTGCCTTGATTCGCCCCCATGTCGTGCGGCGAACCGCAACCGGTGCCTGTCCGAAGACCGACACTCGGCTGTTGCCGAACTCGACCACGTAGATCTCGCCGTTGCCGCTCACGGCCACACCGACGGGCTGATTGAGCTGGCCGGGGCCGGTTCCGAACGTGCCCCATTGCGTTAGGAATACGCCGCTGCGCGTGAACTTTTCGATTCGATGATTCTGCGTATCGGCCACGTAGACGGCATCGCCATCCACACAGATGCCTTGCGGGGCATTGAACTGGCCGGGGCCGCTTCCAAATCCGCCCCAACTGCCACGCACCCCCGATGCCTCGATCACGCGCACCTGATGATCGCCAGCGCATGCGACATACAGCTGCCCGTCAGCGAACGCGAGCCCGGCAGGCAGACTGCCGGGCGGTAGCGAGACGAAGATGCCACCACCGCTGACACGCGCGATGTTCGTCTCGCTCTTGAAAAGCGTTCCGGTCGCGGGATCGCAGGTGATGCCGTATGAAGCTGTGATCGGTACCGGCTGCGTCCAGGGCGTCGGTGCGAGCGAGAACACGAGTGTCCATCCGGGCGCCACATTCGAACAAGCGTAGACATCGCCATTCGGCAGGCACGTCACCCCACGCGGAGCACCGACCGTCGCAAGCACGTTGACCACATTGTTCGAAGCGGCAATGAACTCGACGATGCGGCTCCTGGCACCATCTGAGACCAACAGGCCGCCATTCGACTCGAAGGCGAGCCCGGTCGGACTCTGCAGACGACCGAAAGCCGGTCCCGAGCCGCCGAGCGTGCGTAGATAGAGCGGCGGCGGCTCAACGGCCGCTACGGAAACTGCGATGAGTAACAGGAGCGAAATGAGCGTCGGGACTCGCATGCCACCTCCACGATGAAACCCGGTCCGCCCGAGTATACCGCGCCATGAGATGGAAACCGGCGAAAATACATCGACGCCGCCCCGGTATCATGGAGCGGCGGCGTAGAAATTCAATTTCGTCAGCCCAGCCCTAATACGCCGCCAACTCGCGGATGGCCTTCAGCATCGTGTCCTTCTGCGGCAGGATCACGTCTTCCAGCTTGGGCGCATAGGCGATGGGTGTGTCGAGCGCGCCCACGCGCATGACGGGCGCGTCCAGGTCAGTAAAGCACTCGTTCGCGATCTTCGCCGCCACTTCGGCGCCAAAGCCGCAGAACAGCGTGTCCTCGTGCGCGATCACCACTCTGCCGGTCTTCTTCACCGAACGCGCGATGGACTCGAAATCCAGCGGCTGCATGGTGCGCAAGTCCAGAATCTCGGCGTCGATCCCCTCATCGGCCAACTCGTTCGCGGCCAGCAGGCTGCGCTGGACGAGCGCGCCGTACGTGACCACGGTCACATCGGTGCCGGGGCGCACGATGCGCGCCTTGCCGAACGGCACGGTGTACTCGGGGCCCGGGTAGGGCTCTTTCGCGTAAGGCTGGCGATAGAGGTGCTTATGCTCAAGAAACAGCACCGGATCCTCGCTGCGCAGCGCTGTGCGCATAAGACCGGCGGCATCGCTTGCGCAGCTGGGCAGGACCACGCGAATGCCGGGGCAGTGCGCGAAGATGCTCTCGCCGCACTGGCTGTGGTACGGCGCGCCGCCGCCCAGGTAGCCACCATAAGCAGTGCGAATGATCACCGGGCACGAGAAATTATTGTTCGAGCGATAGCGCATATAGCCCAGCTCGTTGCGGATCTGCATCATGGCCGGCCAGATGTAATCGAAGAACTGGATCTCGACCACAGGGCGGAATCCCAACGTGGCCAGCCCGATCGCGCGGCCCACGATATTGGCTTCGGCCAGCGGCGAGTTGTACACGCGCTTGCCGCCGAAAGCCTTCTGCAGGCCCCACGTGACTCCGAACACGCCGCCCTTGCCCTTGAGGTTTTCCAGCACCTCTTCGTGCGAGGCGTCGGCGATGTCTTCGCCGAACATGATGATGCGCGGGTTGCGCTTCATCTCGTCGCGCAACGCGTAGTTGATGCTCTGCAGAATGGTCTCGCCCTGCGCGCCCGGTTCGGGCTTCGCTTCCACGAGGAAGCGCTCCGATGTGGGATCGATGTTCGGCGAGAACACATACGCCGTGGCCGTGTGCGTGGGCGGCTGCGGCGACTGCTGCGCTTCTTCGGACGCCGCGCGGATCATCGTGTGCACTTCGTCGTGCAGCGCCTCGAGCTTGGCCTGCGTCAGGATGCCTTCGCTCAGCAGGAACGCACTGAATGACTTAAGACAGTCCTTCTCGGCGTCGGCCTTGCGCTCGCTCTCGGGGCGGTACTTGCTCTCGTCATCGCTCATCGAGTGCGAGTACGGCCGCGTGACCTTGGAGTGCACCAGCGCCGGGCCTTTGCGCGCACGCGCGTACGCAGTGGCCTGCGCAAGAGCGGCGTACGAAGCCACGGGGTCGTTGCCATCGATATCGGTGATGAGCAGCAGGTTCGGAAAACCCCTAAGTAACGCCGAGATGCTGCCGCCCGCGGTCTGCACATCGACGGGCACCGAGATCGCGTAGCCATTGTCTTCGACCAGGAAGACCACCGGCAGCTTGAGGTTCGTCGCGCTGTTGAGCGCCTCCCAGAACTCGCCCTGGCTCGTGGTGCCATCGCCGGTGGAGCAGTAGACGACCTCGTCGCCCTTCACCTTGCCCTTGAGCTCGGGGTAGTCGCCTTCGAGGTCGCGGTACTTGACCAGCGCCTCGGCCGCGCCGACCGCCTGCAGGAACTGCGTTCCCGTGGGGCTCGACTGCGATACGATGTTGAGCTTCTTGTGGCCCCAATGGCTGGGCATCTGCCGGCCACCCGAGTTGGGATCATCCGCCGCGCCCACCGACGACTTGAGCATCTCGGTCACGGTCATGCCCAGTTGCAGGCAGAGCGCGCGGTCGCGGTAGTACGGATAGAAATAGTCGTAGCCGGGCTTCATCGCCTTGCCGGCGGCCGCGAGCACGGCCTCGTGACCGGCGCCCGAGATCTGGAAGAAGATCAGGTTCAGCTTCTTGAGCCGGATCTCCTCGTCGTCGGTCCGGCGCGAGGTGTACATGGTGCGGTAGAGACCGACCAGATCCTCGTTGCTCAGGCCTTCGTTTCTCAGGCCATGTTGGCGGGGCGCCGTGGGCGCCGTCTTGGCGGTGGCCATAGGAATCTCCCGAAAGGGGGTTCGCGGTGGGATGAATATGCGTTAACTGTACCCGACCGCCCGGGCAAGGCCAACTGGGTCGCAGGCCGCGCGGGCCGCAGCGGCCCGGCCCCGTCAGCGCGCGTTCAGCACTGCGATCAGCCGGCCCAGACTGCGCCGCAACGTGTCGTCCACGTCGCCAGCCAGGAGCTGCGACACCAGGCGACGGGCCTCGAAGTGGCGGCCCGCGACGATCATCTGGTGAAGCTCATCGAGGCGCGCATAGGCGCCGGTGTGCTGCACGGCGTCCTGGGCGTTGGCGATCTTCGAGACCAGATCGGGGCGCGTCGTGAGCGTCGCGGCCGCACGGAACTGCGCGCGCGCCAGCCCCAGTTCGCCGCGGTTATACGCGGCCACGCCGGTGTTGTACGCGCCGATCGCGCGCTGCTCGCGGTCGAACTCGCTCTCGCTATCGCCGCCTTGCGCCACATCCACCGACGCCGACGCGCCCTCATGCAAC
>JANYBS010000190.1 GCA_025360715.1 Candidatus Eiseniibacteriota bacterium
GCGCCGCCCGGCCTCGATCTGCTCGGTGGTGACTTCCTTCGACGCCATGTTGAAGACGTCCATCTCGTCGGGCGGAACGAGCGCCGAGTCCAGATGGAACCCGCCGTCCTGGCGCAGGATGCTCTTGAACGCTTCCTTGGCCTCGACGCGCTTGCCGGCCTTGACGAGGCAGCGGCCGATGAGCGCGCGGCCATTGATGGCGTCCGAGCCGGTCAGCTGGCCGCTCGCGATGCCGGCGCGGACCTTGACCACAGCGTCGTCGAACTTGGCCTGATCGTAGAGCTTCTGCGCGTCATCGAGCACAGCGGATGCCGCGAACGCGGTCATCGGGCGCAGCACCGGCAGCGCGCCGGTGAGCATGGCGGCCGCGACCAACAGGGTCACGAGCAACGGACGCAGGGGATTCCAACGCATCTGCAGCCTCCTTGCGGCAAGTGTGGATCTGGCCGTGGACGCAGCGCGCGCCCGCAGCCTCTACTTCTTCTGCTTGAGCTTGAACTTCACGTTCACGGTCTGGCCCGGCTTGACGGTGACGAACTGGGCGCCGCCTTCGACCGTGTATCCATCACGGACGAGCACCACCTGATACTCCTTGGGACGCAGGTTCGAGATCACGAACGGCGTCGTCTTCCCCTGCGGATCGCCATCGAGATAGATCTCGCCCCACGTGGGGTCGGCACTCACGTTGATGCTGCCGAAGGTGCCAGTGAAGTCGTGCGTGATCGTCTGCTCATCGCCCGCATCGAGGTTGACCGTGGTCTCGTATGGCGCGCCGGTGGTGTGCGTCATGCGCACCGTGTGCTTGCCGGGTTTGAGCGAGAGCTTGAACTGCGACTGGTTGGCGCCCTTGGTATCGCCATCGACCGTGAGCGTGGACGCGAACGGCGTGGCCTTCACGATCAGTGTCGCCATGGCATTGGACTTGGGCTCTTCTTTTGGAGCCGGCGCAGGTGCCGGCGGCGGCGTCTGGGTCTTCGTCGGCGCCGGCTTCTCGGGCATTTTCTTCTCCGGCGTCTTCTTCTCGGGCGTCTTCGTCTCGGGTG
Organism: Candidatus Eiseniibacteriota bacterium; assembly: GCA_025360715.1. GTDB lineage: Bacteria > Eisenbacteria > RBG-16-71-46 > RBG-16-71-46 > RBG-16-71-46 > CAIXRL01. Next base: position 1,044 of record JANYBS010000190.1, read on the forward strand.
CCGGCTTCATGGGCACGGGGCTCGTGAGGACGCTGGGCTTCGTCGTCGGCTTGGACGTGACGACGGGCGGCGTCTTGCCGGGCTCGGTGTGCGTAGGCTCGGTCTTGGCGGGCTCACTGACGGGCGGCGTGACCGGCGCTGTGACGGGCGACACGTTGGTGGCGACCGGCTGGCTCTTGGAAGCGTCGTCGCCCTGCTTGTTCATCATCATCACTGCGACGGCGATGATCAATACGACCAAGACGCCGATGCCGGCGAGCATGGGCATGGGCAGACCGCCGGACTTGGCGGCCGGCGCCGAAGGCTTCGCCGGCGGCGCGGGCTTGGGAGCAGGCGCGGCCGCGGGCTTCTTCTCGGCCGGCTTGGGCGCGGGCGGCATGCTCGCGCCAACCGCCGGCGATGGCGGCGGAGTCGGCGGCGGCGTGGGTGGCAGCGTGGGCGGCAGCGATGAGGCGGCGGCCTGTCCCGGCGAGAAGAGCATCGTGGAGTCGTTAGGGGCCTCGCCCGCTGGGCTCGGCGGGCCTGATGCGGACCCGAAGCTCGGCGGCTGTGAGGGTGCCTGACCGGGCGAGGGCGGCCGCGAGGCCGCCTGGCCAGGCGTCATGATCATGGTGCGATCGTTAGGGGCCTCGCCCGCCGGGCTTGGCGGCACGGGTGCCTGTGCTGGCTCCGCAGGAGCCTGCGACGCCATGAGCTTCTCGAGTTCGCGCTCGAGCTTCTTCACGTGGTCGCGGGCGGTGGGGTTCTCGGGGTCCAGGTGCAGGACACGGCGGAACTCCAGCAGTGCGTCGTCGATCTTGCCCAGGCCCATGTTCTCGAAGAACAGGCCCTGGTCCAGGTGGCGCGCCAGACGCTTGCTGCGCCAGCGGTCGCCCACGGTCTGCGGGTCGAGCGCGTATTCCTTGAGCAGGTCCTTGCCGCGCAGCAGGCCCAGCTGCTCGATCACGCCTTCGAGGTCCTCGCGCACCTGGCCGATGCTCGCGTAGCGCTTGCTCACGTCCTTCTGGAGCATGCCGCGCACGATGCGAGCGACTTCCTCGGGCACGAGCGGATTGAAGTGCGTCACCTCGGGCGGCTCGACGGTGAGGATCGAGCGCAGCACGGTCGAATAGGAATCACCGCTGAACGGGCGCTGCCCGCCCAGCAGTTCGTACGCCACGATGCCCGACGAGAAGATGTCGGAGCGCTCGTCCACGACCTCGCCCGTGGCCTGCTCGGGCGACATGTACGCGGGCGTGCCCATGACCGAGCCGACCATGGTCATCTGCGTGCTCGTCTCGGCACCGCTGCGCGCCAGGCCGAAGTCCATGAGCTTGATCGTGCCGTCGGGCGTGAGCATGATGTTCGCTGGCTTGATATCGCGATGGATGATGCGGTGGCCGTGTGCGTGCTCGAGGCCCTTGCACAGGTCGCGCAGCATGAGTAGCGCCATCTCGATGGGCGGCGTGCCGTGCGCCTCGAGCCACTTCTTCAGGTCCATGCCCTCGACGAACTCCATGGCGATGTACGCCACGTCCTCGTAGCGGCCGCAATCGATGACCTGGATGATGTTCTCGTGGCGCATCATCGCGGCGGCACGGGCCTCGCGCTCGAAGCGCTGGACCAGCTTCTCGTCCTCGGCCAGGTGCGGGTACAGGATCTTGAGCACGACCGGGCGCTGTAGCGACTTCTGCACGGCCAGATACACGCTGGCCATGCCGCCGCTACCGATCTTCTCCTTGAGCTCGAATCCGCCAAAGTCCTTGTTCATCGCCATGCCAACTGCTCCTTCGCTTCGGCCTGCGCGCGCATCGAATCCTGGGCATGCTCGGCATGCTTCATCTTCGCGAACACGACCCACACGAGCCCGATCACGACCAACAGCAGCACGACCATGGCGACGATCAGCATCTGCAGCACGCGCTGGCGGCTGGACTTGGTGGGTGCGGACTTCGCGGCTCCGCGCACAGGCTCGGCATCGCGCACGGGCGCCGCGGCACGGCTGCGCGCCGGCGGCTCTTCGTAGTCATCGGGGCCCTCGAGCCGCGCCATCGCGACCGTGATGTTGTCGGGGCCGCCGTTCTGGTTGGCGAGCGCGATCAGCTCGCGGCACGCGCGGTCGAGCGACGTGCCCGAGGCGATGCGCGCCAGATCGTCGTCGCCGACCAGGCCGTGCAGGCCGTCGGAGCACAGTAGCAGCGTATCGCCAGGCTCGAGCGGCTCACCCAGCGTCTCGGAGTCCACGTCGACCACCGGGCCCACGCCCACACTGCGCGTGACCACGTTGCGCCGCGGATCGTGCTTGGCCTGCTCGAGCGTGAGCTGCTTGCGCGCGACCAGCTGCGCCACCAGCGAATGGTCCTGCGTGAGCTGGCGGATGCGGCCGCTGCGCACGAGGTACGCGCGCGAGTCGCCCACGTGCGCGAGCGAGAGCCGGTCGCCCTTGAGGCCGATCACCGTGCAGGTGGTTCCCATGCCCGATAAGTCGGAGCGCGTCCGGCTGTGTTCGTAGACCTCACCGTTGGCGAGCTCCACGGCATGCGCCAGCGCGGCAGCCGGGTCGGCTTCCTGCGTCTCGGCGATGTCGCGGACCACAGCCTCGACGACCATGCGGCTGGCGACCTCACCGGCGTTGGAGCCGCCCATGCCGTCGGCGACCACGAGCAGGGTATCGACCAGATGGTCACCGCCCATCTCGTCGGAGACCCAAAGGGCGAAGCTGTCCTCGTTGCCGGAGCGCTTGCGCCCGACATCCGTGGCCGCTGCTGTCGCGGTGCGGAGTTGCGAAGAGTTCACCAGGGGTCCCTTCAGCCGCGCGCCTCGTAGATGAGATGGACGTCGGGACCCAGAGCGACCCGGTCCCCATCGGCGAGCACGCGGCGCGAGATGCGCTCACCGTTCACGAACGTACCATTCTCGGAGTTGAGATCGACCAATTCAATGTTTCTTCCGCGGCCTTCGAGGACCGCGTGATTCCTTGAGACCTGATTGTCGGCCAGCACGAGGTCGTTGCCCGCCGCTGCCCCGATGGTGGAGGGCAGTACGAACACCTCGTACCACACTCCGTCGTCGGCGTCGCCATCATGCACCAGCAGGCACCGCTGGCGCCTGCGCGTGAGCACGAACGCCAAGAGGCCGATCAACACGAAAGCGCCCAGCACGATCCACAGCGCGAGCGACGTGTACCACGCGGCAGGCAGGACGTCGGCGGTCGCGTAGGCCACCTCGGCGCTGCGCTGCTCGCTGCCGCTGGTGACCGTGAGGCCGATGCGATGCGGGCTTGCGTGGGAATCGAACGCCGGCGCGTCGAAGCGCAGCACCCAGCGCTCGCGCCCGCGCGCCAGCACGCCCGGCAACTGCGCCGCCAGGTCCACCGGCGATGCCACGCGCAGGTAGGCGCCGGCGGTGTGCGTGGCCAGGCGCTGCAGGCGGTCGCTTTCGGCCGCAGTGCCCTCGTCGCCCAGGACGCTCACCATCACGGGCGTCAGCCGCGTGCGGGTGCGCGCGAGCGCGAAGACCTCGAGCAGGCTGTGGTCCGAGCCGCCATCGGCGCCGCGCGTGATCAGCAGCAGCACGCTCTCGCGGGCATCATCCAGACGCGAGGCTTCCTTTACCGCGTCGTACAGACCGTCGTAGAGCAGCGGCGTCTCGGCATCGCCCAGCGAGCCCAAGTCCTTGACCAGCGCCGGCACGCCCGCGGCATCGCTTTCGCGCGTGCGGACCTTGCGGCCGGCAGCGATCACGCGCAGATGGTCGTCGCCCGAGAGCGAATGGCCCAGCGCCGTGAGCGCGTCCTGCACGGCCACGAGCGCGTCTTTCTGCAGCAGCGAGCCATCGACCACGACCGACACCGTGGCGCTCTTCCACGCGGTGTGCGCGGCAACGGCCTCGAGCCGCGAGACGCTCTGGCCGTCGAATTGCACCGCGAACGCCTGTTCGAGCCCTGTGACCGGCGCGCCCGAGGGGTCGAGCGCGGAGACCACGATCTGATGCCGGCCCTTGGCATCGGCGCGCACGAAGTCCACCGACACCTGGCCCAGGCCCTGTGCGGCCGCCAGAGCCGGAGCGAGCGCGAGCAACGCGAGCGCCGCAAGCGTTTTCAAGAACCGGCTCATGGCTGGAACCCGAATCTTTCGGGCGCTTCGGCCACGATGCGCACCGCGAAGATCTTCGGCACGTAGTTGCGCGTCTCTTCGGGCAGTAACTGCTTTTCCACGAGATACCAATATTTATGCGTAGACCGCAGCATGGGATCGTCGATCTTCTGCTTGGCGCGCTCGAGCGCGTTGTGGCCGCGGTTGTACGACGCCAGCACGAGCATGAAGTACTCGGGGCCCTGTGCGCGCAGCAGCGACGAGAAGTAATCGGCGGCCGCGGCCGTGGAGCGCTCGATGTTGGTGCGCTCATCGCGCAGTTTGTCGCCGGGCTTCACGAACAGGTGGTATTCCTTGGCCGTCTCGGGCATGAGCTGCCACAGGCCCAGCGCGCCGACGTGGCTCTCCTGCATGGGATCGAGCCCGCTCTCCACCCACGCCACGTAGCAGAACGCTTCGGGCAGGTGGCGCGTGGCCAGGATCGCGCGGATGCGCGGCTGCACGTCGTGCGAGCGCCGCAGCATCTGTTCCATGCCGGCCTTGTAACGCACGTAGTCGCTGATGAAGCCCTCGACCTGGTCCGCGAAGCCCGCGGGGATCTGCGGGTCCTGGCCCAACTCCACTGCGTAGCGGCGGATCTGGTGCTCGATGTACTCGCGGTTGGTGAGTGTGGCGAGTTTCACCTGGGCAGCCTCGATGGTCGCGGGGTCGAGCGCGCGGGTGAAGTCGAACTCGCGCTCGTCGGCGGGCAACTCGCGCACGATCTCGCGGAACACTTCATTGGGCCGCTGCAGCGAACTGCCGCGCGGCGCCAGGTCGCTCAGCAGCAGCAGGTCGGCCGCGTACAGCAGATGCGCCCGCGAGAGATCGGCGTCCCCCTGAGCACCGGCCTCGATGCCCGCGCGCGTCGCGTCCAGCGCTTGCGCGCGAACCTTGTCGGCCATGCGTTTCACGTTGTCGCGTTCGCCAAGACTCTCCGAGATCTTGAGCGCGCCGGCGATCACGGCGACCAGGACCACGATCGCGCCGACTGCGAGGGCGATGCGGTTCCAAGCCGGCGCGGAGCGCCGCGAGACCTTGAACTGCACGTCGCCGAATGCGACAAGATCTCCGGGCCGCAAGCCGGCCCGGAGTATATTCTCGCCATTCACACTCGTGCCGTTGCTGCTCTTGAGGTCGGTCACGATCAGGGCATCGCCTTCGCGGTCGATGCGCGCGTGCATGCGCGAGACGCTCTCGTCGTCGAGCGGCATGCCGGCGCCCGGGTCGCGGCCCACGGTCGTGATCGACGAACGGATCACGCTCGCGTGGCCCACCGCCGAGCGCGGCGACAGCTCCCACAGCGTCTCGGTGAACGAGAAGGGGTTGCTGCGCGCCGACGCGTTCTCGCCGCGCGCAGCGGGTCGCGAAGCGCTGCGGCCGCCGCGCGAAGGCGCCGGCGCGGGCTCGCTCGCCACGGCGCTCGCGCCTGCGGCACCGCCGCCGATGACCACGCCCCGCGGGAGCTTACGGCCGGGCGGCATCGTGGCGCCGCCTGCGGGCGCGCCCAGCAACTCGATCGTCACGCCCGGCCCCAGCCGCACCACGTCGCCCTGACGCAGCCGCTGGCGGTGCACCTGCGCGTCGTTCACGAACGTGCCATTGCGGCTGCCCAGGTCGGCGATCACCCAGCCGTCGCCCTCGCGTTCCAGCTCGGCGTGCTCGCGCGAGATGCCGCCGTCCTCCAACACGATGTCGCAGGTGTCCAGCCGCCCGAAGCGCACGCTGTCGCCTTCGACCGGGTGCTCGTAGGCGTTGCCGCCGTCATCGATCCGCAGGCGGGTCATGAGCCTGCCTTGAGCGACAGCGAGACTTTGAACAGGCTTTCGCCGGCGCGGATCTCATCGCCCTCGCGAAGCATGTGGCGCTCGATGCGCGAGCCGTTCACGAGCGTGCCGTTCGTGGAGCCCAGGTCGCGCAGGATCACTGCCGCGACGCCGGCCTCGAGCGCGAAGTGGTCGCGCGACATGAACGAATCCGGGACGGTGATGAGCGTGAAGCCCGCCTCTTCGCGTGGCGCTTTGCCCAGCTTCCAGCGCCCCACCGTGACCTCGATCTGGCGGCCGCTCTCGGGGCCCGAACGCGCAGTCAACAGCGCCACATAGTCGACCTTGCGGGCAACGGGCTCGCTCGCGCGCGCCACCGGCGGCGCGCCGAAGATCATCGTGGCCTCGGCCATGTCGCGGCCAGCGGGAGCGCTCACGCGCGGCACGCGGCCGCCGGAGCAACGCGGACAGACCGCCTCGCTCATCGGCATCTCGTGCCCCTGGGGGCAGTGCTTGATCACCTTCGCTCGCGAGCCCGGGAACATGTGCGGCGCAACGTATCACCCGGATTGCCGCCCCTCAACCGCGAGCGAGGACCCTCCGCAGGGCGAGCGCGAAGCACACCAACAGCTTATCGCGACACAGGAACGAAACTTCCGGGGTCACGCGGCATCGGATACAGTGTGCGTCACACTCGAACAGCCTCCTCCCACCCACACGCAAGCGAGAATCCATGCAAAGCACTGCCAACGCGACCTGGACCGGCGACCTCAAGTCCGGCAAGGGCATCGTCTCCGCCGCGAACGCGGCGTTCGCGAACGTGCCCTACACCTTCGCCAAGCGTTTCGAAGGTGCCCCCGGCGCCGGCACGACGCCCGAGGAACTGATCGGCGCCGCGCACTCGGCGTGCTTCGCCATGGCGAGCTCGGCCGAGCTGAGCAAGGCGGGCTTCACGCCGACGCAGCTCGACGTGAAGGCCACGGTCACGCTCGAGCTGGTCGACGGCAAGCAGACGGTGAGCAAGTCGCATCTGGAGCTGACCGCCCAAGTGCCTGGCATCGACGACGCCAAGTTCCAAGAGCTGGTCGCCGGCGCCAAGGCCGGCTGCCCGATCTCACGGCTGCTCAAGGCCGAGATCACGTTGGATGCCAAGCTGGCGTAGTCATCGGCGAAGCCAGTCTTTGGCCCTTTCTGTCTCATAAAAAAAGCCGCCCCGCGCCAGGAATCCGGCGCGGGGCGGTTTGTTCTGGCATCTGCCGCTGCGCGGCAGTACTCAGGCCTGCGCGCGAACCCTCGTCCGCGCGGGCACGGCCTTGGGCACGTAATCCTGCACCGTGAGCACGCCCGGCGACTCGGCGTAGCCGGCCACCTGCCAGAAGCGCGCGAACCAAGCGGGAAAGCGTTTCGCGTCGGGCACGTGGAACTCGCCGAAGTTGGGATCGAAGAACCGCACGTCGCGGCCGGCCCATGCGGCCATGGCCAGATCGCCCGAAGGGCTTGCCACGCTCACCAAGCGATACGTGCCCTTGAGCGTGGGCTCACTGGGCGTGGCGATGGCCTTGCCGAACGGCAGGCCCAGGCGCGCGCCCGGCGACTCGGTGGTGGTGCTCGCCGCGGGGGTCGCGCGCGGCGCGCCCACGCGTAGGTCGGGGCGGCGGATGAAACTGTTCTGATGCAGATAGCGCTCGGCGTTCAGGGCCTGCGAATGCGGCCGCGGCTCGGTCCGAGCGGCGGCGCCATCCATGAAGTTGATCATCAGGTTGGCGACCTTACTTTGCTGGATCTGGCCGTCCTTGGTGCAAAGCCACTCCCAGAACGAACCGCCAAAGGCGTGGTCCACGATCCAGCGATTGGCGAGCGCCATGCCGATACCGGCAGTCGTCACGCCATACATGTTCGACAGGTTCGAGACCGGCGGAAGCGCCTGTGAGAAGCGGCGCACACACGTCCCACCTTGGAGCGCCTCGCTCTTGCAGACGGAGTCGACGAATTCGAGGACGGTGGGCAATGGGGCTCCTTGGCGCGCAGAGGGCGAAGCAGAGGCGAGGCGGGATGCCTTCAAGATGGCGCACCAGCATCGGCAGTCAGGCCCAGAGAATACGCCCTAAGGGCGCGCCTCCCAAGGAATTACATAGAAAAGCCACTATTCAGAGGACTTTTGCCGGGTCTTTGCCAGCTTGGCGGTGAGCGCCGTGACCGCAAGATCTGCAGCGGCGGGGTCCGCGAAGCGCAGGGCCGGCCGGCGCGGGGCGGCGCCCACGAGAGTGCCATCCCAGCGCTCGGCCACGATCGTGCGGTACGTGATCGTGTGCTTCACACGCACGCCGCTGTCGGTGAGCCGGGCGCGAAGCCCGAGCGCGCGCAGATGCCGCTTGAGGGCGGTGCGCGCATCCTCGCCGGGCCCCAGCTCCACGCCCGGCGGCTCCCAGAGCCCGGCGAGCAACGCGCCTTCGCGCTGCGCCAATAGGACGCGGCCCGCGCGCTCGATCCACACGACGGCGCGACGCACAGCCACGCTGTCGCGGCGCGCAGCCACCGGCGGGAACGCCTCGGGCGTGCCCAGAGCGTGCGCGCGGCACTGTGCGCGCACCGGGCACTCCTCGCAGCGCGGCGCGCGCGGCGTGCACACGGTGGCGCCCAGTTCCATGAGCGCCTGGTTCCAATCGCCGACCTGCGGGCCCGCCGGCGGCAGCAGCGACTCGGCCATGGCCCAGAGCTGCTTCGCGTCGGCGGGGCGCTTGAGTTGCAGCGGCCGCGCGCTCCAGCGCGCAAACACGCGACCGACATTGCCATCGAGCACCGCAAGGCGAGCGCCATGGCTGATCGAGAGCACCGCGCCCATGGTGTAGCGGCCCACGCCGGGCAGCGCCGCGAAGGCCGCCGCATCGCGCGGCACCACACCGCCATGCTCGCGCACCACATGCTGCGCGGCGGCGTGCAGGCACCGCGCGCGGCGGTAGTAGCCAAGGCCGGCCCACTGCGCCAGCACACTCTCGAGCGGCGCGTCGGCGAGCGCGTGTACGTCGGGAAAGCTCTGCAGGAAACGTGTGTAGTATGGCGTCGCTGTCGTGACCTGCGTCTGCTGCAGCATGATCTCGCTCACCCAGATGCGATACGGATCGCGCGTCTCGCGCCATGGCATGGCGCGCTTCTCGCGATGGAACCAGGCGAGCAGCCCGCGGCGTCGCCGCGCAGCCGCTGCAGGCGCAGCGTCCAAGGGCGCAGCCAGGCCTTGCTTCCTCTGTTTATTCACAAGAAAGCCTCGCTTCGCGAAAATGCACTCACCGATCCAGATACGCGAGAGATTCCTGAAGCTGCTTCGCGAGCACGATCACCAGTTACCGCTCGCGACGGCCGCCCTGCTCGTGGCCGCCGAGACGCGCGCTGAATGCAAACAAGAGCTCGCGCTTGCGCAGCTGCACGCGTGGTGCGTGGAGCTCGCGTCGCGCATGGCGCCGGAGTGGAACAACCTGCAGCGCCTGGTCATGCTGCGCAAGTATATGTACGAAGAGCTGGGCTTTCACGGCGACGCGGAGAACTACTCTGACCCAAACAACTCGCGCCTGGATCAGGTCCTCACGCGCCGCACGGGCATCCCGCTCACGCTCGCGATCGTGATGCTCGAGCTGGGCCGCGCGTGCGGCATGCCGCTGCACGGCGTGGGCTTCCCGGGCCACTTCCTGGTGCGGCTGGCCGGCGAGAGCGAGGACCTGCTGCTGGACCCGTTCGATCATGCGAAGACGGTCACCGAGCAGGACTACCATGTGATGCTGCGCGCAAGCTCCAACGGCGAGATGGCATTCGACGAGAGTTTCATCCGTAACGTGACCGCGCGCGAGATGCTCTGGCGGCTGCTGCAGAATCTCAAGTTGGCGAGCTTGAACAACGGCGACCTCGCGACCGCGCTGGCGTGCATCGAACGCCTGCTGGCGATGAAGCCCGACGCCGCGATCGAAGTCCGCGATCACGGGCTCATGCAGTACAGGTTGGACAAGTACAAGCCTGCTCTCGCTTCGCTCGAGCGGTATCTGAAACTCTGGCATGACGCCCCCGACCGCGCCGCGATGGAACGCCACATCCTGGCGATCCGCATGATGCTGGTGGGTGCGAGCGAAACGCCTTGACAGGTTTCGCGCGCGATCGAACGCAAGGTCGATACCTGCCATGCGACTTGTTCGTATCGCGCGTGGCGCTTGTGTAGGCGCGCTTTCGCGCGCAGGTGCTCGCGCGTTGTCGCAGTCACGCGTGTTTCGCGCTGTGCGGAGCGCTACGAGCGCCGAATTCACGCGTGAGAGAATAGGCATGCCACCGCGAACCCGCCCCCGCGATGGGTGTGTCATGCACAGTCAGTCGGTTTCGCACCTGCCGGACCATGTCCTGCTGCGGGCGCTGAAGGAGCTGGTCGTGCAGGACCGCGAGACCACCGCGCGGCTGCTGGTGCATCTCGCTGAAGTCGAGCGGCGCAAGCTGTACCGCGAGGCCGCGTGCTCCTCGATGCATGTCTACTGCGTGCGCGAACTGCATATGTCGGATGACATGGCGTACAAGCGCATCCGCGTCGCGCGCGCAGCGCGCAGGTATCCGGCTTTGTTGCCCTCGATCGCCGACGGCCGCCTGCACCTGACCGCCGTCGTGCTGCTCGCACCACTGCTGACGCCCGCGAATGTGCATGAGCTTATCGAAGCCGCGACGCATCGCAGGAAGTCCGAGGTCGAGCTGCTCGTGGCGTCGCTGGCGCCGAGACCCGACGTGGCCGAGAGCGTGCGCGAGCTCAAGGCGCCCGTCGCGCAACTGGTTCCGGAACCAGTTGTCCCATCGAATCTGGCGGAGCCAGTGAAACCGATGGTGCCAGTTCCGGCTGCCGTCGCGGCGACGCCGGCACAAAGCGCACCGGCGCAGGTGGTATGCGTACAGCCCACGGCACCTCCGAAGCTGGCACCAATCGCGCCCAAGCGCTTCGAGCTTCGAGTGACCCTGGATCAGGAGACCTACGAACAGCTCCAGCGCGCGAAGGAACTGCTGGGCCACACAGTGCCGAACGGCGAGTTGGCGAGCGTACTCAAGTACGCCCTCGATGCGTGCGTCAAGCAGCTCGAGAAGCAGAAGTTTGCGAGGGCGGCCCACGAGAGGCCGCGCCGCGGCCGAGCGCAGGGCCCCCACATCCCTGCGAGCATCAAGCGCGAAGTGTGGAAACGTGACAAAGGCCGCTGCACTTTCGCGGGCTCGAATGGCAAGTATTGCCACGAGCGCTCACGGCTCGAATACGACCACGCCATCCCCATCGCCCGCGGCGGCAAGACATGCGCCAGTAATCTGCGGCTGCGATGTCGCGCGCATAACGCGCTCGAGGCCGAGCGCGTGTTCGGCGAGAGCTTCATGCGCGCGAAGCGTGAGCTTGGCTAAGAAATATCCGCTGCGAGCCCGCTCAGGTAATCCAGCACCATCTGGCGTGCGCCGTGGCGCGTGTAGACGTCCGGCTGGCGCGTGGTCATGACCTTGGCGATGACCTCGGCGACTTCCTCGGCGCTCTGCGAGTTCGGGAGCGTGCGCGAGTCCACGCCGCCGTGGCGGGCGTTGAGGCCGAACTCGGTGCGGACCACGCCGGGTGAGACGAGCGTGTACTGGATCGCCGGGTGAGTCGCTTGCACCTCGGCGCGGAAGGTGGCGGTGAGCGCGTTCAAGAAGTGCTTGGCGCCACAGTATGCCGAACGGAACGTCGCGAACGGGATGCGGCCCAGCATGGAACTCACGTTGATCACCTGGCCCTCGCCGCGGCTCTTGAAATGCTCGAGCGTCTCCTGCATGCCGTAGAGCGCGGTCTTCACGTTCACGGTCATGATGTCGTCGATGTCCTGGTCGGTGAGCTGCGAGGGCTGCAGCGAGATCCCCTGCCCCACGTTGTTCACCCACACATCGATGCGGCCGAAGCGGGCGATCGTATCCTGCACGACGCGCACGACTGCGGCGCGTGAGGTGACGTCGGCGACCATCGCCACGGCGCGGTCACCACAGCGCTCGGCGACAGCGTTGAGTTCGCTCTCACGGCGGGCGACCAATACGATGGTATCGCCCTGTGTGGCCAGCAGCATGGCCAGCGCGGCGCCGATGCCACTGCTCGCGCCGGTGATCACGCAGATTTTTTCGGACAAGATATCGCTCCGCGATGACCAGGCTCAGGGCCTCGGCAGGAACTCCGACGGGTCTTTGAGATTCGGCGTCTTCATCTGCGAACCGGTCCACGCGCACTGCATCACGACGCCGCAGCGCGGGCATTCCATCTTGGCGTTGGCGCCTTCTTCGGCGGTCGGCATCCAACGTTCCATCTTCGCCTGGCAGCCGGGCGAGTAACACAGGTAGACACACAACGGCATCGTCGCGCTCCTTCACTATCGATGCGCGTCCGTGGCGACGAACGCGTGCACCGTCAGTCCTTCTCGATCGGGCGACAGCTTGAGCACCCGCTCATGGCTGCCGCGGTCGATCCAATAGAGCCGGGGTTCGCGGACTTCCACGAAGGCCGCACCGCGGCTGTCGGTCTGGATGTCTTCGTCTTGATCTGCTGGGACCGGCCAGCGCTCGTCATGCAACACCCAGACTCGCACCGGGCCGTCCGCCGGCGGGCTCAGCACCACGCCTGCGCGCCCGGCACTATACTTGATGCTCAGCACTTCCGCCGCGCCGCCGCGGGTAGCCGTCACGCCGTCGGCGTCCATGCGCCAGCCGCCGATCGGGTATGCGACATCGGCCTCGCCGTGCTCCTGATACTGGAACTCGGCCGAGAACACCTGTTCATGCCCCAGCGGCACGCCGCGCAGCGGCCCAGAAGCCACGCGGCCGGCGCCCAAGCGGACTTCGCGCAACAACGTCGGCACCGCCTGGTCCATCACCGGTAGCGCGGGCAGGTCCTGCGTCACGCGCGCTGTGCTCAGGAGGCCGGCTGCGCCGGCGAGCGTGCCGGAGGATATTTCAAGCTGCTTCGCAGCGATATTCTGCGCGATCACCCGCGGGCCCGCGGCGAGGCCGCCCAACGCGCGGGCGATGCTGCCGTCGGGATCGAGCGCGACTGGCAGGGTCAGGTGCAGCCGATGCACGAGCCGGCTCGTGACGCTGCTGTCGGCGCCGAAGGCGTACTCGGGCGAGTGCAGAGCGATCACGGTCACGCCGTGCGCCGCGTACGCGCGATGCCACGCTTCGAGCACGGGCAGCATCGCAAGTGCGCGAGGATCGCTGTCCGAGAATGCGCACAGAACATAGATATGCTCGCGCCAGCGAGCATCTTGAGGCGCGCGGCCATCGAGCCAGGCGGCAGAATCCAGCTCGCGCATGGCTTCGGATACCTGGGCCGTCGTGCCGCTGGCGGCCCGTGGAACGGGCGCACTGGGCAGCAGGCCCGGCATGAATCGCGCCGCCAGTTGCCACGTGACCAGCAAGGCAGCGAGCGAAACCAGCGCGGCGATCAGGATCAGGCGGCGGGCGGACATAGGCGAATGATTATAGCGTGAGCGCCGCCGCGCACGCTGCTACCCACGCTGGCGCGAACGCAGCGCGAGTGCTTACATCGTAGCAAGGCAACAGCCACGAGTTCCCACGCGGGCGAGCCCGCGTCGCTGAAAGGCCACCGTCATGACCGTGAGCTACTCTTCTCCGATCAGCCTCGCGTGGGCGCGCATGCAGCGATTGCTGTTCCGGCCGTTCCGCTTCGAGGCTTGGCTGACGCTCGCCTTCGCGCTGTTCCTGGCCAACATCGGCACGTTCCTGGGCAACGCGGGGAACACGGTCAGTTCGCGTTCGCACGGTACGCCCGGGTCCTTGCAGATCCCCGATGACGCGCGCGATCGCATCCTGGGATGGCTCACGAACCCCACCATTCTCATGGGCATCGGCGTGGCGCTGGTGGCATTCCTCGTGATCGCGCTCGTGCTCTCGTATGTGTCCGCGCGCGCAGAGTTCGTGTGGTTCGACGACATCGCGCAGGAACGCGCCGCCTTCACGAAGCCTTGGAGCCGCTTCGGCCCCATGGGGCGATCGCTGTTCCTGCTGCGCGCAGCGCTGAGCTTTCTTTACCTCGTGCCGCTGGCGATGATCGGCCCGCCCTTGTGGTCGATCGGTTCACAACTGCTGCATGGCGCCACGTTCAACTTCACGATGCTCACCGGCTTGGCGCTCATGGGCCCGCTCGCCGGGCTCGCGTGCCTGGCGATCGGCTTCGTGCACCTGCTCACGCAGGACTTCGTGATCCCGCTCATGTACGCGCGCAGCGTTGACGCGACACGGGCCTGGCAGACGTTCCTGCCGCTGCTGCGCTCGCGCCTGGGCGATTTCGTGGCCTACAGCCTGCTCATGCTCGTGCTCGAGTTCGGCGTGGCGCTGGCCGTGATGGCCGCCGGTGTGCTCACGTGCTGTATCGGCCTGATCCTGGTGAGCCTGCCGTACGTGAACTCGATCGTGCTGCTGCCGCTCTTCGCGGCGCGGCGCGCGATCGGGCCCGAGTTCCTGGCGCAGTACGGTCCCGAGTGGGTCACGATGGCGGCGGCTCAGGCGCCCCAGGATCTGCTCATCACCCCGCCGGCGCCGCCGACGGTGTGAAAGGCGCGGCTCGCGCTAGCGCAACTTGGGCGGAAAGCGCAGCAGCAGGAACTCGTCTTCGAGCGCGCTACCCATGTTCACGTGGCGCTCGGTCCAGTAGAGGCCCGTGTTGCCATCGCCGAGCGGGCCCATGTGCAGCGCGAGGATGAGCCCCTTGCCACCGCGCGTCGCGTCGCCGCTCTGGTGCACTGCTTTCCAGACGGCGTACCACTTCCAGTTCAGTGACACGGTGGGGTCGGTCGGCTCCACGATGCCCATGCCCTGCAGCGCGCCGCGCCGGGGCAAGCGCACCACGTCGTGCACGGCGTCGATCACCATGCCATCGATCGGTTGCAGCAGACCCCAGCCATGCAGCCGCCACGCGGCCATGTTGCCGATGCGCGTGAACGTGAGCTTCGCGCGCTGGCGCACCACGTATGCCGACGCCTTGCTGCCCAGCATGTACTCCTGGTACTCGGCGCGCGTGAGGCCCAGGTTCGGGTGCCACGGCAGCGGCTGGCGGTAGCGCGCGGTGTAGGCCTCGAACCATTGCGGCCGGCTGCGCGCGGCGATCAGGAGCTTCTGCGAGAGTTCCTGCATGCGCTGGGAGTAGCCGGGCGTGAGGATCTCGACCGTGATGGTGCTGTCGGGGATCAGCGCCGAGACCGAGTCGGCGAAGGCGGCAGCGCCAGCGGGGCGCGGCAGGGTAAGCGCGAGCAGGAGCGTCACGAGGAGTCCCGCCGCGCTCGGGAAGGCGCGCCGCTGCACTTGCGTGCGATATCTCGTGAGCCTCGCCATCGCTCTCCCCCTCAAGAGTGCGTCCGGGGCGCTCCTGGCCAGTGGCGGGCGCCCTCCCCAGTGGTATCGGCAGCCGCGGCTCGCCGCCGCACTGGCGCGTTGTCGGTAGGCGCGCCGGCGGCGTAGAGTCATGGGATGCCAGCCCACCCGCGCCCAGCCCTGATCGACACACACGGCCGCACGGTCCGTGACCTGAGGATCTCGGTCACCGACCGCTGCAACCTGCGTTGCACGTACTGCATGCCGGCCGAGGGAATGCAGTGGTTACCGAAATCCGATCTGCTCACTTACGAAGAGCTCACGCGCTTTGCGCGCATCGCGCTCGAGTGCGGCGTACAAGGTGTGCGGCTCACGGGCGGCGAGCCCACCGTTCGCGCGGATCTGCCGGCGCTCGTGGGCATGCTGAACGCGCTCGCACCGGATCTCGACCTGAGCCTGACCACCAATGCGCTCAAGCTCACGGCCATGGCGCCGGCGCTGCGCGATGCCGGACTCAAGCGTGTGAACGTGAGCCTTGATACGCTTTCGCGCGAACGCTTTCACTTGATCGCGCGACGGGACCGCCTGGCCGATGTGCTTGCGGGCATCGACGCGGCGCGGCTGGCCGGACTCGCGCCGATCAAGATCAACGCCGTACTCATGCGCGGCGTCAACGACGACGAAGTGGTCGACATGGCGCGCTGGGCGCGCGATGAGGGCCACGAGCTGCGCTTCATCGAGTGGATGCCGCTCGATTTCGCCCACACCTGGGACCGCAGCAAACTCGTTCCTGCGACCGAGATCCTCGAACGCATCGGCGCCGTGTTCGCACTCGAGAGCGAAGACACCGACGATCCCAGTTCGCCCGCGCGCACGTTCCGTTACGCTGATGGCGCGGGCCGCGTGGGCGTGATCGCCTCGGTCACGCGGCCGTTTTGCGGGCACTGCGACCGCATCCGCCTCACCGCCGACGGACAGATCCGCACGTGCCTGTTCTCGCTCAAGGAGTACGACTTCCGCGCGGCACTTCGCGGCGGCGCGAGCGATGACGGCATCGAGGCACTGCTGCGCGCGGCGGTGCTGCGCAAGGAGCCGGGCCACCTGATCAACTCCGCGGGCTTCGTACAGCCGGACCGCGGCATGAGCGCCATCGGCGGCTGACGCCGCGATCGCGTCAGGCGTCTTCGTCGGCCACGGTGGGCGCAAGGGTCGCGGCGTAGATCTTCTCGCAGATGCGCGAGAGTTCGCGGGCCTCGGCTGCGGTGATGACACCTTGGAGTGAGCGCGTCTCTGACTCGATCTCGGGCGCGAGCTTCGCCAGCAACTGGCGGCCATGCGGCGTGATGAACGTCATGGAGCGGCGCGCATCCTCGTCACACTTGCGGCGCTCCGCGAAGCCACGGTCGATGAGCCGGTCGATCATGCGCGTCAGGTCGGGGGCGCGCTCGATCATGCGGCGCGAGATCTCACAACGCGCATAGCCCTGCGGATGTGCGCCGTTCAGGATTCGCAGCACGTTGTACTGGCCCGGAGTCAGGTCGACCTCGGCGAACGTCTGCTCCATGACCGTGCGCAGGTGCGCGCTGGCCAGCAGCAGGTTCAAGGTGGCTTCGTGGTGAGGTCCCTGGAAGCGGGACATGACCAGTCGTTTCCTGAGGAGCTCGCCCATGATGTGTTTTAGGATGCGCCTTGGCGGCATGTGTTTCAACACATGTTTGTCAGGCCGTGCGCGGAGCTACCTCGGGGAATTGCGGGCGATCGCCCAGGAACATGACCTCTTCCTCGAGCTGCACGCCGAACTTCGCGCGCACGCGGGCCTTAAGGGTCTCCGCCAGCGTCAGCACGTCCTTCGCCGTCGCGTGCCCGGCGTTGACCAGGATATTGGCGTGCTTGGCGAACACCATGGCGTCGCCCACACGCAGACCGCGCGCGTCGCAGTGATCGAGCAGCGCACCGGCCGGGATTCGGTGCGTCCCCGGTGAGTGCGGCAGGCCGGGCACCTGGAAGCCCGGCGGCAGGTTCTTGAAGTACGAGCCGGCTGTGGGTTCCGTGCGCCACTGCGGATGTTTCACGCGGCGAATCTCGAGCTTCTCGTCGATCTCGCGCTGGATCGCATCGGCGTCGCCCTTCTCCAGTTGCAGCACGCACGAGAGCAGCGCGCGCGGTTCGCGCTTGAGGCGAGAATCGCGGTACGCGAACTCGAACCACGCGGCCTTCTGCGTCTCGACCGTGGCACCATCGAGCGTGGCGATCGTGCACTCGATCGCGCGGCTGCCGATATCCTGGCCATAGCAGCCGGCATTGCCGTACAGGGCGCCACCGACCGAGCCGGGGATACCGGCCGCGTAGGCGAAGCCGGCCAGAGCGCGCTCCTGTGTGCGGCGGATGAACGTGAGGTAGTCGGCGCCGCACTGCACGTGCGCGGCCGTGCCGTCGAACTCGATCGTCTCGCACGCGTTGCGCACGACGAGTCCGCGAATGCCCGAATCACTCACCAGCAGGTTGCTGCCGCCACCCAGCAGGAAGCACGGCAACTTCAGCGCGTGCGCAGTGCGCAGCGCAGTCACCAGATGCTCCGGGGTGGTCGCCGCGTAGAAGAAATCGGCGGGCCCGCCGACGCGAAAGGTCGTGTGATGGCGCATCGGTTCCTGCGTGAGCAGGCCCTCGCCTAGCGCCTGGCGAAGCTGCATCTCGATCGTCGTAGTGGTGTCGGACATGCGCGCAGGTTCGCCGCTCGCGCCGCTTGCGGTCAAATCGCGGCGCGGATGCGCTAGACTTCGCGGCTACCGCGGCACACGCCGCATGTATCCCAGCGCATACACCAGGAGGCTTGCATGACACTCGAGATCCGCTACTGCGTGGTGTGAAACTATCTTCCCCGGGCCGCCAGTCTGGCGGCCGAGATCAAGCGGCAGACTGGTCTGGACGCCACACTCGTGCGCGGCAA
The DNA here is from genome assembly GCA_025360715.1 of Candidatus Eiseniibacteriota bacterium. Lineage (GTDB taxonomy): Bacteria > Eisenbacteria > RBG-16-71-46 > RBG-16-71-46 > RBG-16-71-46 > CAIXRL01. Next base: position 19,211 of record JANYBS010000190.1, read on the forward strand.
GGGCGGTGAGTTCGAGGTGCTGCTGGACGGCCGCGTGTTGTTCTCGAAAAAGGCCGCAGGCCGGTTCCCCGATCCCGAGGAGATCCTGGCGATGCTGCCGGCGTCAGGCTGACGCGCCGGCCTTCTCGAGTCGCACGGCGAAGCGCCGCTCACCGAGCGCCTCGAACACGATCGTGTCGCCGGGCTCGAGCCCGCGTTCCTTGCACCAGCGCATCATTCCCGGCTGCTTGGGCGAGCACGGCCGCAGGATCCACGAACCGTACTGGATGTCGCTCTCGAAGCTGAAGCCCATGTCGGTCTCGATCACGATGGGCTTCACGTCGTAAGGGCGCGGCGGATCCTTCGGCCCGCGCGGACCGATGCAATCGGGAGGAAAGAACTCGAGCACGTCCCAGAGCGGCACGTTGCGCTCGGTGAACGTCCACACGTCCTCCGGCGAACGGATGGGGATGCGCGCGGTCGTGCTCATCCGCGCTCAGCCCTCCAGCCCGGTCGTTCGCGAGACCCTGGGGCGCGGGCGCCCAGCCACCTCGCGCGTGAGGGAGAACAGGTCGCCGCCCAGGCGGCCCACGGGCAAGAGCTTGAGCGGGTCGACAACGCCATTCGTGAGCACTTCCTCGCGCACGTGCGCGAAGACCACCTCGCCCACCACGAAGAACGAGCTCCCAAGCGCCATCTCCTGCACGAACCGGCACTCGAGCTGCACGGGCGATTCCGCCACGCCGGGCGGCTGCACCCGCGTACTGGGCTTCTCGGTGAGGCCGCTCACGCCGAACTCACTCACGTTCGCCGGCCAGTTGCCGCTCGTGCGCACCATCGCGTCCATCATCGGCTCGTTCACGATGTTGATCACGAACTCGCCCGTGTCGCGGATGTTGCGCAGAGTGTCCTTGGGATCAGCCGCGCGGTCACCGATCGACACACCCACGTACGGCGGCGTGTCCGAGATCGCGGTGAAATAGGAGAACGGCGCGACGTTGCTCACGCCATCGCGGCTGCGCGTGCTCACGAACGCGATCGGCCGCGGGACGATGACCGTGATCAGGAAGCGGTACAGCGCGCCGCGGTCCTGCCCCTGCGGATCCAGGATCACGCGGGCCTCCGGCCGCTCACGCGCGCTCTTCCCAGACGCGGGCGATGTTCACGATGACCTCGACCGCCTTCTCCATGTCCTGCACCGTCGTCCACTCGAGGCGCGAGTGGATACTGTACTCCGCCGCGAACACGTTCGGCGTGGGCAGGCCCATGTACGAGAGCCGCGAGCCGTCGGTGCCGCCGCGGATGGCGCCCTCGGTGAGCTCCAGACCCGCGCGACGGATGCCCTCGCGCGCGTTATCCGCGATCTCGGGGTGCTTCTCGAGGACCTCGCGCATGTTGCGATAGCTCTCTTTGACCTCGACCGAGAATGACGAGCCCGGCCACGCTGCACTCGCCTCGGCGGCGAGCTTCTCGAGGAAGTGCTCCTTCTCGCGCAGGCCCGGCGTGGCGAAGTCGCGGATGATGAAGCGCACCGAGGTGCGGTCCACGCTCGCGTCGATCTGGTTCGGGTGCACGAAGCCCTCGCGGCCTTCGGTCGTCTCCGGCGACAAGCCGGGATCCGGCAGGCGGCCGATGAAGTCCGCGGCGACCTTGATGCTGTTCACCATGCGGCCCTTGGCGTAGCCCGGATGCGTGTTGAAGCCTTGGAACGTGATCGTCATCGCATCGGCCGAGAACGTCTCGATCTCGAATGTGCCCACCGGCCCGCCATCGAGCGTGTACGCCGCGACGGCTCCGAAACGCTTCACATCGAAATGCACCACGCCCGCGCCCACTTCTTCGTCGGGCGTGAAACCCACACGGATCGTGCCGTGCGCGATCTCGGGGTGCTGGATCAGGTACTCCGCTGCAGCCATGATCTCGGCGACGCCGGCCTTGTCGTCGGCCCCCAGAAGCGTCTTGCCCGACGCCGTGATGATGTCGTGGCCCACCTTCTTGGCAAGCTGCTTGAGCTCGCTCGGCCGCAGCACCACCGACGGATCGTCCGGCAGCGTGATGTCCTGGCCCGCGTAGTTCTTGTGCACGATCGGCCTGACACCCGCGCCCTCGGCCTCGGGCGACGTATCGACGTGCGCGAGGAAGCCGATCACCGGCACGTTGGTCTTCTTCGTGGTCGCGGGGATCGTCGCCATCACATAGCCCCAATCATCGCGTGCCGCGTCGGTGAGACCGATGGCCTTGAGTTCCTCGACGAGCTGCTCGAGCAACACGAGCTGCTTGGGCGTGCTTGGATAGGTGCTCGAGCGATCGCTCGACTGCGTGTCGACCTGGACATAGCGCAGGAAGCGCTCGGCGACGCTGGTGCTCTGGAGTTCGGTGCGGGTCATGTGCGGGCTCTGGGTTGGACAAGGGTACTCGGGGGGAAGGCTCATCCAGAGGCTAGAGCAGCCGCTGAGCCCAAGGCAACCGCGCGCTCGGCGAGCGTGGCAATCGCGACGCCGGCCGCGTCGCACACGCGAAAGGCCGCTCCCCTTGCGGGAAGCGGCCCTTGTGTCGCGGTTGCATGGGAACGCGTCAGCTCTGCGGCGTGTCGCCGCCCTTCATACCGTCGCGGATCCGCTTGCGGATCGCTTCGGCATCGGCGCTGCGCGGCGTGTCGTTCGCCACCAATGAGCCCTCGATCTTCTCCGACAGCAGCATCGTGAGCAGGGCTTCCATGACGTTGCCCGACGCCGGCGAGCCATCTTTGCCACTGCTGCCCACGACCACGCGCGGCACCACGTCCACCTTGGACTCCTGGATCGCCTCGGCGAACCGGTTCATGACCTGCTGCGTGAGCTGGAAACGCGGGCCGCCGTAGGCGCGAACCTGCTCTTCGATCGCCATCGCCTGCGCAACGCCGACACGCGCCGCGCGCTCCGCCTCGGCCGCTGCGAGCGCCTGGATCTTGCGCGCCTCGCCCTCGCCCATGATGCGGACCTTCTGTGCCTCGGCCGTCGCGATGGTCTGGATGCGGCTGGCATCCTGCTGCGCACGGGCAAGCTCGGCCTTACCGGTGTTCTCCTGGACCGCGATCGAGAGCTCGGATTCGGTGATCGCGCCTTGCTGGCGTGCGCGCTGTTCGGCTTCGCGCAACTCGCGCTCCTTCACCGCCGCCTTCTCCTGACGGTTGTAGGTCTCGACCTGCTCTTCCGCGATCTGGCGCGACCGCAACTGGGTCAGGATCTGCTCGATCTGCCCGCCCCCTTGGCCACTCGTGGGCGTGCCGATCAGCACTTCCTGAAGTTCCAGGTTGTACATCTCGAACTTGGTCTTCATCTGCTCGCCGGCCACCTGCTGGATGTCACTGCGGTCCTGCAGCAGCTGGATCAGCGTGCGCGTCTGGCCCACATTCTTGAAGTAGGCGCTCACCATGGGGTCGAGCGTCTGTTCCACCAGCCGCTTGATATCGCCGAAGCGCTGGATCACGAGCGGCGCCTTGCGGTAGTCGATGTGCACGACCACCGACAGCGGCAGCGACGGCTCGAACGCGTCCTTGGTGATCAGCGCCACCTCGGACAGGTTCTCGTCGTATCTGTGCGCGCCGCTCTCGGACTTGTTCCACTTGAGGATGAAGTTCGTGGTCGGGACGATGCTGACCTTGCCGGCGTAGGTGTTGAACGCGTACTTGCCCGGCATGAGCGGCTCACTCCAGACGCCGCGCAGGCCGACTTTCACGAGCTCGCCGTGCTTGTATTCGGTACCCGAGATGTCGATGCCCGTGTCGCCTGTGTACGAGACCACCACGCCCACATTGCCGACCTCGATGATCGTCTTGGGCACCATCTCGACCGTGGCGAACAGGCGATTCACGTAGTACGTGCCCTCGACCAGCACCTGCAACTGGCGGCCGCGCTGACCGCCCGCGGCGAGGAACTTCTCCGGGTCCTGAAAGCTGTTGTGGTACGTGACCGCGTCGTCGGCATTCTCGCCGACGGTAGGCGCGATGATCTGTCCCGACGCCAGCGACGGACCGTCGTGCACGGTGACCACGCCGATCATATCGTCCGAGCCCTTGATGACGACGGGCGTGAATCCCTCGCGCTCGGCGATGATCTTCGCCATCCGGCGAAACAGGTCTTCCTCCGGCTTGTCCAACGCCAGCGCATACACTCGCTCTTCGGTGATGACCACGAATTGCGCGAGCTGGATCGCGTAGGTGCCTTCGCGCAGGATCTTGCGCTGCGGGCCACGCTGGCCGCCGGCGTTGAGGAACACGGTCGCATCCTGGAAGTCGTCGGCCTTCAGGTTCGACGCAAGCGTCTGCGAAGCCGGCAGCTGCTGGCCGTCGCGAGAGAAGATATAGCCGATCTTGCCTTGCGGGATGGTGACCAGCGGCAACACGTGCACGGCGTACTGCACCGGCATGAGGTAGTGCAGACCGCCACGCATCATCTGCGGCTGGAAGCCCGCTTCGCCATTCATGGCGATGATGCCCGATTTGAGCGAACCCTTGCCGCTGATGCGCTTCTCGATGATACCGATCTTGTTATTGGGGATATAGCGGATGCCCGAGAGCAGGAAGAGCACGATGAAAAGAATCAGCAGACCGCCGACCGAACCAAGTAGCGCGACCATGGGGTGACCTCTTGAAGAAGGGGACATACGGACGCTTCGCCCTGTGCGACGCGAGATCGCAGGAGGCGCCTGAAGCGCGCACGCAGCATGAACCCGGGCGCGCAAGGCGTCCATCTGGAATGTGGTTGGAGGCGACGGTGCTGCCGTGCTTCTAGATCGGAATCGCGGGCGAGAAGACGTTCGCCGGTGTCGCACCCGCAGGCAGCGGATGGCACGGCAACGCAGACGCGGACTCGGACGATCGAAGCATCGGGGACACGGGAGCCTCTTGGGCGCGCTCTCGGAAGGGTGGAGCGCAGGACACCCGGCGGTCGCGGCGGCATTCGCTGCCACAAGCCCGTCGGGTGCGAAGGATACGTTCAGCCGGGCTTCGCGGTTGCACGACTGCAACCGCAGGCGGCCACGCCGGTTGCCGCGCATGTGGCGCCGCCGGGCACACATCTTTAGTATGCGCGCCCATGGCGAAGACCCCTGCGAACACCCGAGCGAAGTCCCGCCGCGCCGCGCCTTCGAGCGCCGTGCGAGTGGCCGTCACGCAGATGGCGTGCGGCACCGACTCCAAGAAGAATCGTGCGCACCAACTGCACCTGCTGGAGCAGGCGGCCAAGGGCGGCGCGAAGATCCTGTGCACACAGGAGCTCTTCACCAGCCAGTACTTCTGCCAGGTGGAGGACCACCGGTTCTTCCAGCTGGCCGAAACCATCCCAGGCCCGAGCACCGACGCGTTCAGCAAGCTCGCGAAGCGCACCAAGTCGGTGATCATCGCCAGCTTGTTCGAGCGCCGCGCAGCCGGCCTTTACCACAACACCGCGGCGGTGATCGACGCCGATGGGTCGCTGCTGGGCGTCTATCGCAAGATGCACATCCCGGACGACCCGCTCTACTACGAGAAGTTCTACTTCACGCCGGGTGACACGGGCTTCCGCTCGTGGAAGACGAAGCATGCGAACATCGGGGTGCTCATCTGCTGGGACCAGTGGTTCCCCGAAGGCGCGCGGCTCACGGCCATGCAGGGCGCCGAGATGCTCTTCTACCCCACCGCCATCGGCTGGCATCCGTCGGAAAAGGCGCAGTTCGGAAAAGCCCAGCACGAGTCGTGGGAGACCATGATGCGCTCCCACGCGATCGCCAACGGCTGCTTCGTGTGCGCGCCCAACCGCATCGGCCATGAACTCGTGGCGGGCGCGAACGGAAAGCCGGTCGATCCCGAAGGCATCCAGTTCTGGGGTCAGTCGTTCATCGCCGGCCCCGACGGCCAGGTGATCGAACGCGCGAGCGTGGACCGCGAGCAGGTGCTCATGGCCGACTGCGACCTGGCGCGTGTGGAGTTCTCACGCACGCACTGGCCGTTCCTGCGCGACCGGCGGATTGACGCGTATGGCAACCTGACGAAGCGGTTGGTGGATTGAATTCAAAGCCACGATGAAAAGTAGGCCGCGATTTTTAGGTGCTTGTCGCAAAGCAAAAAGTTGATCAACCAGAGTTGAAGAAAAAATTGTTAGCAATGAAATATCTTGGCAAGAAGCGTTGGCCATAATCACTTCATCCACCACGCAGATCGAACCAAAATGGTTCTTTGCCAAATGTGCAGAGAAAATTACCACTCGCCGCACCATGAGCGTTGCTCAAAATGTGCGGGTATTCAATCTTCAGGTTTCAACCAAATTCCATAACGACGTGAAATACGCTTGGATCACTGGCGTGAACGGGCTGGTTGGAAATTATTTTGTCCAGGCCGCTTTTCGCGATTTGCGACCGGCTTGACGCCCTCGCCGGCCGCCACTAACTTCAACCCACCATGAAAGCGACCCTGGAACAAGTTGCGGAAGAAGCGTTGAGATTGTCGTTGTCCGACCGCTCCGCACTGACACGGATCTTGATTCAAACCCTCGACCCCGAACCCGCCGAAGACACAGCGGAAGTGCAACAGGCCTGGCAGGTGGAGGTTGAAAAGCGCGCGGATGAAATCCTGTCCGGCCGCGTTAAAACCGTTCCCGCCGATGAAGTGTTTGCC
>JANYBS010000236.1 GCA_025360715.1 Candidatus Eiseniibacteriota bacterium
GACCAAAGGAAGGATGCGGCGCATACAGAGGTCTCCTTCTGGGCCTGACGGACGCACATGAACATCAGCCTGGGGCGCCGATGCTCTGGGGATGTCAGGCTAGTAGCAGGCGTGAGCGCGCACAACGGATGAAATTCAGCCACGTGAGGCCCACGGACGAAGGCGTGCTGGCGAGCAACCACTGGTGCCGGGACCGGGGGTCGAACCCGGATGGGCCGAAGCCCAGCGGATTTTAAGGGCTGAACCCACCACGGACGTAACGGACGCGAGCAGCGAGACGAGTGCGCCAGTGGCGGGTGAAACGGATTCGGCGCACACCGAGAGCGACAAGGATCGACCGCTCGTCTGGGCACAGTTCAGGCACAATCCCGCGATCGTCCCCCGGGGGGGTAGCAAACGGAGCGTTCAACTCATTCGCATCGCTATTGCATGGCTCGCCAACGGGCTCTCCCGCCGTGCTTGTGCGAAGTCGGTCTCGGCCAGCATGCCGTCACAAAGGCAAGGCTACCGGTATTCGGACTTGATCCGCCCCCAGGATGACCTGCTCGTTGGTGTCGTGGCCGGTCCAAACTTCTGGACTCGTGCGTTACCTGTGTCGGCGACGTAGACGTACCCATCCTTGTCAACGGCGATGCCTGTGGGGCGTGAGAAGTGGCCAACTTCGGTGCCGGCTGATCCCCAGGCCGAGATCAGTTGCCCTTCGCTTGTGTACACGACGACTCGGTCGTTCCATGAGTCGGCGACATAGACAAGACCGTGAGAATCAATGGCAATCGCTTCCGGGTTGTTTAGCCCGCCGTCCCACGAGCGCAGATACGTCCCACTCGGGGCATACACGACGATTCGGTTGTCGTACGTGTCAGCGACGTACAAGTTGCCGTCTAAGCCTACCGCTACCCCTTCGGGGTACCGCAATTGCCCAGGGCCAGTGCCATAGGTACCGATGAAGTGTACGGACGACACTGCCGTGACGGCACCTGGGAACGCTGCGATCTGATGGTTGTTGCAGTCAACGACGAAGACTGTTCCATCGGTCGAAGTAGCGATGCCTCTTGGCAGAGTGAACTGCCCGAAGTCACGCAAGAAGGCTCCCGTTGGAGAGGACACTTCGACGTTCCGAAACTGAAAGTCAGTTACGAAGACCGAACCCGCTGCATCGATCGCGAGGCCCCACGGGTTGGAGTACGGGTACCTTCCCGAACCCCACTGAAACAGAAACCCCCCATCGCCCGAGAATGCTTCAATGCGGGAATTGATTCCACCGTCTACGACGTAGACGGTCCCTGATGGGCCGACCGCCAAACCCCTTGGGTCGGCGAACTGTCCAGGAGCAGATCCTGCGCTTCCCCATGACAACAGGAAGGTGCTGCTGACCCGTGAACTGCTGGCGACACCAGCGAACACGCTGACGCGCGGGGTCTCAAGATCTTGCGCGGGATCAGTCGCGGCCCTCACATCATAGGCCGACGCGAGCATGAGGACGGAGGCGGAGGCGAGAACGAGCTTCTTGAACATGGGCGAAGCCTTTGCAGAGTCGCGCTTCCTTGCGACAATTGTGCAATCCGTATCAGGGGGTTCAATCGCAGCGTGACATTGGCAAGTTGGGGGAAGGGGGATTAGGACATGAAGTCTACCGAACGTCTGGACTTTCGCGCGAGGCACTTCTTGGCCGGGGCCAAGCGGATTCTTGGGCCCGATCGCTATGGGGACATGCGCTCTACGCTCGTCAAAGCCCGCTGGTGGGCGACCGATGGGCTTGAAGCTAGGACCTTGGCCGTTCCTCTCCAGTCCCCAAAGACTTTGGTGAACCGTACCGGGTTCTCCGGAGAGCTCCGGACGTGAGTTGCGCTGCCTCGGTCTGAGCTGCTTTACGATGATAATACGCCTGTTCGAATTCGACAGGCGGAATGTATCCGAGTGGCTCGAGCAGCCGCGTGTTGTTGAACCACGCGACCCAGTCGAGCGTCGCGAACTCCACGTCTTCGAGACCCTTCCACGGCCCCAGACGGTGAATGACCTCGGCCTTGAACAACCCGATCACGCTTTCGGCCATCGCGTTGTCGTACGAGTCGCCCTTGCTGCCGACCGAAGGTTCGATGCCGGCCTCGGCCAGGCGCTCCGTGTAACGAATCGACAGATAGTGAACGCCCATGTCGCTGTGATGAACCAGTCGCTCCGACTCTCCGATCGGGCAATCGTAGCGGGCCTGCTCCAGCGCATCGAGCGCGAGGTCGGTGCGCAGCGAGTTCGACGCTCTCCAGCCGACGATTCGCCACGAGAACACGTCGATCACGAACGCCACGTACGTGAATCCGGCCCACGCCGCGACGTAGGTGAAGTCAGCGACCCAGAGCTGGTTCGGCCGCGTCGCGGTGAACTGGCGTGTCACGAGATCCGCGGGACGCAGTGCGACTTCGGCGGGAATCGTCGTCACTTTGAATCGCCGGCCCCGGACCGTGCCCTGCAGGCCCATTTGGCGCATCAGCCGCGAGACCGTGCAGCGGGCGACGACATGGCCCTCGCGCTTCAGCTGCTTCCAGACCTTGCGCGGGCCGTAGACTTCCTTGCGCTCGTGCCACACGCGACGGATGTGCTCGCACAGGCCCTCGTCGCGCTGGGCGCGCGCGGGCTGGCGCTCGGGAGCGCGCTGACACATCTTGTGCTCGAAATAGACCGACGGGGCGATCGGCAGCACTCCGCAGATCGGCTCGACCCCGAACTTCTCCCGGTGGTCGTCGATGAATCGGACCATCACTTCGCCCGGCGGTCGAGCTCCGCCTTCGCGAAATACGCCGTCGCCAGGCGCAGGATCTCATTGGCGCGACGAAGTTCGAACACCTCGCGCTCGAGCTGCTTGAGCCGCGCCCGCTCCTCAGTCGTTAGTCCGGGCCGCTGGCCGTCATTGCGCTCGGCCTGACGCAGCCAGTTCCTCAGCGTCTCCGCCAAGCATCCGAACTTCTCCGCGACACACCTGATCGCCGCCCACTGCGACTCGTGCTAATTCTGCTGGTCCAGAACCATCCGCACCTCGCGGTCCCGGCCCTCTGGGGAAAACCTGCTGGCTCTTGCCATGACCCCATCCTCTCAAGGAATGGAGCCTCCGGGAATCCCGGAGCGGTTCATTGATTGAGTGTGCCGGGACCGGGGGTCGAACCCGGATGGGCCGAAGCCCAGCGGATTTTAAGGGCTGAACCCACCACGGACGTAACGG
>JANYBS010000013.1 GCA_025360715.1 Candidatus Eiseniibacteriota bacterium
AACACAAAGGAACCTTGCGAGTTGAAGCACTGAACCTGTCTATCATCCGCGACGTACACATTGCCGGTCGGCGACGCGCAGATGCCTAATAGACCTTGATGTGCGAATTTGCCTGGGCCCGATCCGCTGCTGCCCCACTGCCCGAGATAAGCTTGGCCGCAAGCCGGTGAGCAAGCAAAGCTTGATGGAATGATCAGGGCGACAAAGGCGAACGCGAATCGCCTACGCAGTGCCATGCTGGCCTCTCTTGGCTGTAGTGAGAAGGCTCAGGCAAGAAAGGTTTCATTGCCCAGCCAATCAGAAGGCGTAGTTGCATAAGGCTACACGGGCCGCGTATCAAGAAGCAAGTGAGGACTACTTCCCTCTCAGTTGCGGCAACAGCAGCTTCAGAACCCGATTCGCTGCCGAACCAAGTTTGGCCAGCCTGCCGACCCAACGCAGTTTGGGCAGTCATGAGAGCCGGGGGGGCGGCGCTAACCGTTGCCGCTCATTCGCGTGTGTGCAGCCAGGCAATGTTGCCTCAGGCCAGTCACGAGCTTCTGCGAAAGCCCAAGGAGCAGAGATTGCCGTCCTCCGCCTGGCTACGTGGCTACGGTCTCAGCGTCCATTCAAGTCCAGCAGCGTCCACCGTGGACCATAGACGACGAAGGCCCCGACGTCATCAACCCGTTGGGGCCCATCGTAATGCGTTCTCGCGACGCCTGATGCAGCGCATGGCTTCGAAATGTTGAATTCATGCCCGACCGCGTTAGGAAACCGCTGCTCCGGACCAGCGGTCTTTCAACTCGACCGCTGCGTTGAGCCACCGATTCGTCAGATCGCTGCTCGTCAGGGACTTCGCTTCGGCCCTCCCCCTCCTGCAGCATTTCGTTGACCGCTGGGAAGGGTCAGGTCAGCTCCACACTCTCGTCCTCGGGCTACCTCAGCAGCACCACGCGACGCGACGAGACGGCCGCTCCCGACTGCGCCCGTATCAGGTAAACCCCGGGCGGCATCGAGGCGCCGCGCGCATCGCGGCCATCCCAGACCAGCGCGCGTGATCCGGCAGGGGCCATCTCTTCCAGCAGCGTGCGCACCCGGCGGCCGCTCACGTCGAGGAGATCCACCCGGACCTGCCCGGCGGCTGGCAGCGAGAGCCCCAGGCTGACCGTACTGCGGGACGGATTGGGCGCGGGTGCCGAAAGGAGGAGGGATGGGCGGCTGAGCGTCCCGGGCGGCACCGAAAGAGTCGGATTGCCCCACAGCGCGAAGTACATGGAGGGCATGCCGCCAGCGCCCGTGAAGTTTCCGCCCGCATAGAGGTTCCCGCCGGCGCCCACCGCCAGGGCGTTGACAGCGGGATTCCCCGTCGCATCGAACCCCGAGCCGAGGGCCGACCAACTCGTGCCGTCCCAGTGCGCGACCCGGCTGGCGCTGCCGTACGCGCCGCCCGCGCTCGTGAACCACCCTCCCGCGTAGAGGTTCGTACCGCCGGCCGCGGCCAGGGCGTAGACGAAGTAGTCCACCCCCGAGGCGACGGCCGACCAGCTGCTTCCGTTCCATTTCGCGATGTAGTTCGCGCTTACCGCACCGGCGGTCGTGAACTCTCCCCCCGCATAGACGGTCCCGCTTCCGTCCATCGCCAGAGCCCACACCCTGTTGTTCATCCCCGCCCCGAGCGCTGACCAACTCGTGCCGTTCCAGCGCGCGATGTGGTTCGCGCTCACCCCTCCGGCGGTCGTGAAGTCCCCCGCCGCGTACAGGTTTCCGCTTCCGTCCAGCGCAAGAGCGCGGACGCTGCCGTTCATCCCGGTGCCGAGGGCCGACCAGCTCGTGCCGTCCCAGCGCGCGACGTAGTTCGCGCTCGTCCCGCCAGCGCTCGTGAAGTCTCCCCCCGCGTAGAGCGGCCCGCTTCCGGCCACCGCCAGGGCGTTCACTCCCCAGGTGTTCATTCCCGTTCCGAGCGCCGACCAGGCGGTTCCGTCCCAGCGGGCGATGTAGTTCGCGCTCACCCCGCCGGCACTCGTGAAGAGCCCCCCCGCGTACAGCATGCCGCCTCCGCCCACCACCAGGGAGCGGACCCAGTTGTTCGTTCCCGAGCCCAGCGCGGACCATCTCGTGCCGGTCCAGCGTCCCACGTAGTTCGCTCCCGTGCCGCCGGCGTTCGTGAAGAACCCCCCCGCGTACGGCTTGCCGCTCGCGTCCGTTGCGAGGGCGAGCACGGCGTTGTTCAGCCCCCGGCCCAGCGCCGACCAGGCCGTGCCGTCCCAGCGCGCGACGTAGTTCGAGCTCGTGCCGCCAGAGATCGTGAAGTATCCCCCTGCGTATACGGTCCCGCTCGCGCCCGACGCGAGAGCAAGAACTTGATTGTTCATCCCCGAGCCGAGGGTCGACCAACCGGTGCCGTCCCAGCGCATGACGAAGTTGTTCCCGCCAGCATAGAGGTTGCCGCTCTTGTCCACCGCGAGCGAGTTAACGATGTTGTTCACCGCGGTGCCGACGCGCGACCAGTTGGTGCCGTTCCAGCGCGCGACGTACGGCGAGGACACCCCGCCAGCGGACGAGAACCACCCCCCCGCGTACAGGTCCCCGTTCCTGTCCACCGCGAGGGCATAGACGCCTGCGTCCGTCCCCGAGCCAAGGGCCGACCAACTGGTGCCGTCCCAGCGCGCGATGTTGTTCACGCTCACCCCGCCGGCGCTCGTGAAGTATCCGGCAACATACACGTTGCCGCTGCTGTCAACTGCCACGGCGGATACGGACCCGTTGGTGCCCGAGCCGAGCCCCGACCACGCTGTGCCGTTCCAGCGGGCGATGTGGTCCGCAACCGCTCCTCCCGCGATGTTGAAGTCTCCTCCCGCGTAAAGCATCCCGCCACGGTCCACCGCGAGGGCACGGACGATCGTGTACGGCGGGCTGTTCAGCCCCGGGCCGAGGGCGGACCAGCTGCTGCCGTTCCAACTCGCGACTCGATGTGCGCTGATGCCCCCCGCGTGGTCGAAGGCTCCACCGGCGTACAAAGTCCCGCTCCCGTTCACCGCCAGCGCGAGGACGCCCGTGTCCATTCCGGCGCCGAGAGCCGACCAGCCCGAACCGTTCCAACGCGCGATGTAGCTTGCGTTCACCCCCCCGGCGGTCGTGAAGTCTCCCCCCGCATACAGCGTTCCATTCCCGTCGACCAGGAGGGCCGTGACGTCCGAGCTCATGCCGGGCGCAACGAACTCCGGATCCCAGCCGGGATAGGCAGTGGCGCCCGCTTCCGCGGCCGGCAGGGCACCCGACACAGCCGGCATGCCGCCGTCATGCTCGAACCGGGGCGCCGCGTCGGGACCAAGCCCCGCTTGCCCGCCTTCCGCGGACACGTTCCCGCGGTAGCCGCGCGAGAGGTCCAGCGTCCCGTCGGGCCGCAGCAGGTTCTCGATCGGCACTGCGTTCGTGGCGGGGCCGGGGTCGGTCGATCGTGCACTCATGGTTTCCTGGGCGCCCACCAGACCCGTACCCGCCATCGATGCCGTGGCCACCAGCGCGAGGACATGCCAGGCTCCCCACATGCTGCGCCCAGCCCCTCTCCGACCTGCGACCGCAGGGTCCGCTGTCCTCGCGCGCGAAGGAGTGGATGCTGCGCCAAACATCGGCCACAAGACAAACGTGCGGTCCATGAAGATCAACCTCCTGGTCTTGGAGCGGAGAGGGCACGCATCTGCGTTGATTCGAGGACACCATCCACCACGAGGGGCGGCTCGCCATGGCTCGGGCCTTGTGCCGGTCGAGAGGCGAGCCGACCCGGTGCGAAGCTAAGCGGAACGAGTGCGACGGCAATGCGAGGAGGCAGAATCTGGGACCTCTGTGGGCAAGAGACGGCTGGCCAGCCAGCGGAGATCGCATCACGACCGTCCCGTTGGCGTCGGCCCACAACAGCCCGGCATCGTAGGTCAGTGTTCGAACACGAGTATACCGCGGCGTTCGAGGAGAGGAAGACCTCTGTCTTCGTGGGCTGTCTTCGTGGGCATGGCTCGGGACGCCGCCCATATCCAATCTCGGCAACCCGTGGCGAGTGGCCACGAGGTTAGCTACGAGTACCGTATCAAAGCCCGTCCGCTCGTGTCCTCGCTCGCCCGCTCATGTTGAAGCCCTCGCGCCGGCAACTGACGCGAGGGCTTCAACATGAGCGCTGCCACCAATAGCCTACGTGAATGTCTTGGATTCACTCGAAAACGAGCCGTTTTCGATTAGGAACCCGCTGCTCTCGCATACCACCTCGGCCGCAGCCCAACCGCCTATCGTCGCATGGTACAGACATATAGGGCGTGGGCATCCCCTACTTGCTTCTCGGCCTCGGCGAGCATTGGCTACGGTCGCGGCTACACTCGCTCGCTCGGGCGGCTTCTCGACCATCCTCACGCCGGATCGCGCATTGTGGGAAGGTGCGAGGTCCAGCGGCACGAAGGGCCGTGCTTGGCGCGCGAGACCAATCGGCTGGCGAACGTACGGTTGCGAGACGGCACGCGGGAGGACCGATGAAGGCAGCCACGATTCTACGCTACGGATCACCCGGCGTGGTCGAGGTTCGCGACGTGCCAAAGCCGGTGCCCGCATCGCACGAGGTCTTGGTCCGCGTGCACGCCACCTCCGTGAACAGATCCGATTGCGGCGAACTGCTGCATCCGACGCTCATCCGGCTGGTGAGCGGCGCCGGGCTGTCCAAGAGGCGAACCCTTGGCATGGACTTCGCCGGAGTGATCGAAACGGTCGGCTCCGCAGCGAGCCTGTTCAAGCCTGGCGACCGCGTCTACGGATTGTGCGGCTCGGGCAACGACGGCGCTCAAGCGGAATACTTCTGCATGCCCGAGGCCCGGGCGATCGCGCGTATGCCTTCGAATCTTCGCTTCGATCAGGCGGTCATCTGCGAAGGTGCGTTCTACGCCCATCCGATCATCGAGCATTTCGGCCTCAAGCCTGGGCACAGGCTCTTGGTCTATGGCGCATCGGGCGCGATCGGCACGGCGGCGCTTCAGTTCGCAAGGGATCGCGGCGCCACCATCACCGCGGTCGTGGCGGGCCGGCATCTTGAATTGGTCCGCTCGCTGGGAGCCGACATCGCCATCGATTACGCCACAAGTGCGTTCGATCAGCTTGGCCCCGACTTCGATTTCGTATTAGACGCCGTGGGCAAACTTGGCGTTCCCCGATTGCGGCGATTGCTCAAGCCCAGAGGCGTCTTCGCGACGACGGATCTTGGGCCCCACGCGCAGTACTGGCCACACCTGCTCTGGTCGGGGATCACCGGAAACGGGCGGTTCGTCGTGCCGTTGGCCAAGCGTGGCAGTGGGCAGGCGTTCGTGAACACGCTGCGAGACCAGATCGAGGCGGGCAAGTTCATCCCCGTCATCGACCGCAGCTACCCACTCGCGGAGATCGCCGACGCCTATCGATACGTGCAGACCGGGGAGAAGACCGGCGTGGTCGTGATCGCCGTCGTCACGGGAGGTAGCCCGGCCTGAGGCCAGGCTACCTCCCCTTCATTTCTAGAAGACGATCCCCGTCACCAAAGCGATCTCACTCGGACGCGCGGCTCCAAATCCGGCGGCGACGACGAGCTCGATCATCAAGGGCGCCGACTCGAATGGCACGCCCCGCTTCCCGATTGCGTACTGAGCGAACGGTGTGCCGCAGAAGCGCTCCTCGATGTGCGAGTTGAACGCCGCATCCGTGACCGACACCGGATACTCGCAGTACCCCATACCCACGCCCAACTCTTGGTAGTTCAGGAACGCGCCACCTCGGCTCGACAGCCGGCCGTCGAGTGCGAGCCGTGTCCAGCGGATCGCTCCCACGCCGCCGCCACTCGCGGTCGAGAAATGTAACCGCGGGACGAATGCCCAGTCCCTTCCGGTGGCGAGCTCCGCCCCGCCCGTCAGCTCGCCCACCCGGCCGAGCACCAAAGGACCACTGGACGAACCAGACACCAGTAGAACAAACCCTCCGCCGAGAAAAAGGTGTGGGTCCGTGGAACCGTCCCTGTAGCCGCCATCCTGCACCCAGGTGTCCTCGGGGTTCAGGCGCGTTCGCATGACTCGGCCACTGGG
Organism: Candidatus Eiseniibacteriota bacterium; assembly: GCA_025360715.1. Classification (GTDB taxonomy): domain Bacteria; phylum Eisenbacteria; class RBG-16-71-46; order RBG-16-71-46; family RBG-16-71-46; genus CAIXRL01. The sequence goes on from JANYBS010000013.1 coordinate 6,066, forward strand.
ATCCGGTGTCGGCGGCTGCGCACGTACCCGCGCAGGCATAGCGACAAGGCAGAGACCGATCAGCGCCCATACACCTCGAGACAGGAACCCGAAACGCGTTTCAGGACGCGCGAGCATTCTCTTCACCTCCCGGCATCTGATTTTGGGGGTGGCACGACTGGTCGCGGCACCCCAGCCCCTCACCGCTGGATCAGCGCAACCGTCCTTACCCAACGGTAGTCCATCACCGACACGTAGACCTTTTCATCGACCCGGGCGCTTTTGCCGCGAGCTGAATGTGCTAGTAGTGGCTCATCAAGGCGGAATGCGAACGCCACCTGGTCGGGCCCCGAGAAGATGGTCTTGTCCGCGCTTGTCGCGAGCTTCTCGACCACCGTGGCGGCAAGCACGCTATGCAGCATCGGGACGTATGTGATCAGCACGGCGTTTCTGGGCCGGGCCACTTCTTCCACCTTCAGCCAGCCGTCCGGCACGTTGAGTGTCCAGGCGCTTGCGTCCTTGCTGAAGCCCCATCCGCGCAGCGCTGAATCGGCGCTGGCGGATCGGATATCCGTCGTCTGCAAGGTCGTCCGAACACGCTCGTACACTTCGCGCCCGCTACCGATCTCCTGGCGCAACGGCCACGGATCCTTTCGCGTGGCGGCATGGCCGGTGTATGCGGTCGTAGCAAGCACTGTCGTGAGGAGAACAACGCCGAGCATGTGTTTCATAGCGGCCGCACTCCCCTACTTCCCCTTCAACGCCGCCCACCAGTTCGCCTCGACCGTCAGCTGCGCGGGCGCGGCGCCGGAGAGCGGAAGGCTCACCAGGAATCGCTGGTAGTCCGGTGCGGGGAATAGCCATATGGTGGCCGAGGGTGCCGTGAACAGCTTGTGCGCGGGGCCGATCTGGAGCGTCGGGCCGGGCTCGATCGGGAATACGACCACATCCGTCGAATAGATCATCAGTTCGCGGCCGCTCTTTGCCCAGTCGACCAGGTAATTGATCGAAGTCGCTCCGATCCCTGCCGACGCCAACTGCTTGCGCACGCCGCCGCCGGGATACGAGCGCACGTAGGGCGTGAGCCGGCCAGACTCATCCGACGTATAGACCATCCAGTGTGCATCCGGAGAGATCAGCGCGCCGTTCTCATTTGCGGGCGTCGAAATGACCTGCTCTGCACGGTGCGAGCCATCGGCGGGCACGACCATCACGTCCCAGTTTGTTCCGGGATTCGGTTGGGAGAAGAAGACCAGCTTCGAGTCCGGCGACCACCCCCAGAGATTCTGAAATTTTCGGGTGCTCGCATCCAGTACATGCTCGGCGCCCCCGTCGACCGGGCGCGCATACACCTTGCTCAAGCCATTGAACTCCTTCTGATACCCGATCATCCGCCCGTCGGGCGAGAAGGCCATCGCCGATTGAGGCGCCACGGTTCCGAGCGGACTGCCCTGACCCGTGGCAACGTCCACCAGCCACAGTCTCGTCTCGCTCGCCGTAAGTCGCTTGGTCACGGCCAAGCGCGTCCCGTCGCTCGAGATCGCGAACGTCTCCCACCGGCCTGCCGGCATGGGGATCCTGCCGACCCTCCGGCCGGTGCGGTCGAGCCAGACGAGTTCGGTATTGGCGAGCGTTCCGCTGCAGAACACCAACTTGCCATCGTTCGACGCAGCGGCCGCATAGGCTCCGTCGTGCGCCTGATTCAAAGGCGCCTCGCCCAGATCCACGCTCTTGCCTTTCACAGCGCCATTCGACGGATCGAACGGCAGCGCCACGAACCGGTCGTGCAGCACGGTCACGACGCAACCTTGACCTGCCCAAACGGGTGCGGCTTCGGATCTCATCACGAGTTGTCGGGACTTCGACCCCATCTCTCCCATCCAGATGGAGAACTGCCCATCTACACGCGGCAGCGACACGAACAGGAAGTGCTTCCCGTCGGGCATGAACGTGGGGTAGCGCAAACTGTCCTCGCCCTTGCGTGTGGAGTCGGGTGCCAGCAACTCCACCGCGTCACCGCTCTCGGCGCCCACCGCTCGCAGCGGCCCCGTGGCCACAGGTGCGAACACGATGGTCCCGCCGCTGCCCCACGCGGCGCCGCGCGGGTCGGGCGCGTCGCAGAGCGTGCGCACCACACCGCTCGCGAGCGTGATGGTCTTGAGCTTGCCGTCGGCGAAGGTGCCCAGCTGCCTGCTGTCGGGCGACCAGAACACGCCGATCGCGTTCTCGGTCCCTGCCACGCGCTCGACCTCGATCGACGCGAGCTTGCGCAGCCACACGGCCGACGTGCCAGTGGAGTCCTGGCTCACAAACGCGATCGTGCCGCCGTCGGGTGCAATGGCGACCGCCTCGAGCGAACCGGTCGGCGTCACGCCACCGCTCGCCGGGATCACGAAGCGTATCGGCGTACCGCCTGTG
>JANYBS010000021.1 GCA_025360715.1 Candidatus Eiseniibacteriota bacterium
CCGAAGTGATTACGAGACAAGTAGCCTAGCACCGCCTTCGCAAGCGGGTCAAAGCCGCTCTACTTCTCGCGCCCGCGCAAAGCGCGCTGGCGCAGCCAGGCATCGGCGAGCGTGATGGCCATCATGGCCTCGGCGACCGGCACCACGCGCGGGCAGATGCACGGGTCATGGCGACCTTCGATCGCCACGACCTCGGTGCCGCCGCCCTTCTTGGCCATCACCTGAGGCTTGCCGATACTCGTCGCTGGGCGCACCGCCACGCGCACCACGATGTCGGCGCTGTTCGAGATGCCGCCAGCGATGCCGCCCGAGAAGTTGCTGGTGTAGCGCTCGCCGTCGAACACGTCGTTCGTCTGCGAGCCGTTCCGTTCGCACATAGCGAACCCGCCGCCGATCTCCACGCCCTTGGTGGCCGGGATGCTCAGCATCGCGGCGCCGAGTTGCGCGTCGAGCTTCTGCATGGTCGGGTCGCCCCAGCCCGCCGGTACGCCGCGCGCCACGATCTCGACCACGCCGCCGATCGAGTCCAAGGCATCGCGCGTGCGTTCGATCAGCGCGATGAACGCGGCCGCCGCTTCGGCGTCCGGGCAGCGGATGGCATTGCTCTCGACCACGTCCCAATCGCGTCGGTGCGCTTGCAGCGCGCCCACGCGCACGGTGCCGCCGACGATGCTCACGCCCACGCCTGCGAGCGCGGCCTTGGCCAGCGCACCGGCTGCGACGCGGCCCACGGTCTCGCGGCCCGACGAGCGTCCGCCGCCGCGATGGTCACGCACGCCATATTTTTCCTGATACGCGTAGTCGGCGTGGCCGGGGCGGAACACCTCTTTGAGCGCGTCATAGTCCTTGGAGCGCTGGTCGCCGTTGCGCACGAGCATCATGATGGGCGTGCCGAGCGTGACACCTTCAAAGACGCCCGAGACGATCTCGACCTGATCGGCCTCCTTGCGCTGCGTGGTGATGGCGCTCTGCCCCGGCCGGCGCCGGTCGAGTTCGCGCTGGATGTCTGCCACGTCGATGGTGATACCCGGCGGCACGCCGTCCACCAGGACTCCGACACCCGGGCCGTGCGATTCGCCGAAGGTGCTCACGCGGAACAGCGTGCCGAAGGTCGAGGACATCTCAGCGCTTCCCGCCGCGCTTGGGCGCCTTGGCGGCCTTCGCCGCACCCTTCTTCGACGGCTTTCCGACGCGCTTGCTCACCGCCGCGTTCACCTTGTCGCGATACTTGAGATGGTCGCTCACCATGCGCTCGAACTGGTGGAGGTAGCTCGGGCGGATACTCGCGCGCGCGCCTTCGATCCACGGCTTGCAGCGATTCCACGTGACGACGTCTTCGCCCGTGTGGTCGAAGAACAAGTCCGGGTGTAGCACGCCGCGGTTGACCAACGTCGCGACCATCTCCCAGTACGAAATGGTCATGCGGAACCAGCGGTCTTCATCCACGAATGACAGATAGCGCTGCTGGATCTCGTCCCACCCCGTGGGCTGGAACGTGCTCAGAAACCACTGGCGCGCCCGGCGCAGCTCGCTCTCGCGCCGCATTTCGTACAGGTGCAACAGCAGCTGGGCGTCTTCCTGGTTCGGCTTGCGCGCCATGCTTCCACCTTTCCCGCCTCCGGGGCGTTGGGCTCTCACGTTTGCGATGCAAAGCGCTGCGGCGGCCGCATGCATCGCAGCCGCCGCAGCCTGTCATCCGTTCCGCGCACCGTCAACCGCCGGCGCGCTCACCGCTACTCGGCCTTCCATTCCGGCACGCGGCCGCTGGTCCATGGCGCGCCGGCCGCTTCGGCCTTGGCCTCGAGCGCGCGCAGGTCGGCGACCGCGGCCTTGAGCGTCGCGAGCGCCTTCTCGAATTCGCTCGAAGCGATTTCGACGTTGCGCTTGTGCGTCGTGGTCGGCGGCGTCGTGGCGGTCCAGCCGTTCGCCGCGACGTTCACGCGCTCCACGAGCGATGGCGGCGTCGGCTCGTTGTGCGAGCGCAGCGTGTTGTCGCCAAAGAACGCCAGGTTCAGGTCCGCGAAGCGGATCGAGAGCGCCTTGGCGTCGCGTTGCAGGTCGGCCACGTCATTGGGTGTGTCGAGCAGCGCCTTGCGCAGCACCTTCAAGTGTCCCTGGGCCTCACCCAGCAGGCTCGTGGCGCCCTCGAGCGCACGACCGAGCGCCGCGGTCCGCTTCTGGAACGCCAGTGTCGTCGCACGGTCGCCCACCGGCAGGTTCGTGTTCTCGAGCGGCGCCACGACGATCTTCTGCGGGCTCGCCATCGCCGTGGCCACGCCATCGATCACGCGCGCCATCGACACCTGGTACGTGCCCGGTGTCACCAGAGGCGCATCGGCGCCGCCATCGAACTCGCCGCGATCGCGCTCCTCGAGCGTGGTCGGCGAAGTCGACGCATAGCGCAGGTCCCACGCCACGCGGTGGAAGCCGCTCGATGTCGGGCCGGTGATGCGCCGCACGACCTGGCTCTGATCGTCGGTCACCGTGAGCACGACCGACGCAGCTTCTTCGCGAGCTTCGGCGCGCAGGCTGTCCCAGCTCGGGTAGAACGTGTCGCCGCCCTTTTTGGCGATCTCCTTCTCGCGCTCATGCCGCGCGTCCTTGGCGGTCTTGCTGTCGTCCTTCAGGTAGTAGGTGATGCTCGCGCCGAACGGCGGGTTCTCGGCCGTGTAGAGCCGCTCGCCCGCCTGCGCCTTGCCGCGGCCCGAAAGCGGCGTCTTGGGCACGTAGAGCAGCGCCTGCTTGACCGGCAGCAGCGCCGCCGCATCGTTCAGTTGCGCCGACTTCATGAGCCGCAGCGGCGAGTAGTCGTCCAGGATGTAGAAGCCGCGACCGAAAGTGGCCAGCACCAGGTCGCCTTCACGCTTCTGGATCACCATGTCCTTGATCGTCTGCATGGGCAGGCCGCTCTTGAATGGCAGCCAGCGCTTGCCGGCATCCTGTGTGAAGAAGAGCCCGAACTCCGTGCCCACGAAGAGCAGATCGCGATCGATGAAGTCTTCAGCCAGACACCACACGGTCGCGTTGGCCGGCAGGTCCGCGGCGATGTTGACCCACGTCTTGCCCAGATCCGTGCTCTTGAATACGTAGGGCTTGAAGTCGCCCATCTTGTGGCGCTCGAAAGTGGCGTAAACGGTATTCGCATCGTACTGCGACGGGATCAAGCGCGACACATAAGCGTACTCGGGTACGCCCGGAACGCTGTCGATGCGGCGCCAGTGGCCGCCACCGTCGTCGCTGACCTGGATGAGGCCGTCATCGCAGCCCACCCACAGCAGGTCCTTCTTCACCGGCGATTCCGCGAGCGAGACGATGTTGCCATAGAAGCTCGTCGACGCGTTCTTGGCGACGGCGTCGACGCCCCACACGCGGCCCATGACCTTGAGCTTGTTGCGCTCGATCTGGCGCGTGAGGTCGCCGCTGATCGGCGTCCACGTGTCGCCGCGATCCTCGCTGCGATACACGCGCTGCGACGCCATGTAGATACGCTTGTGGTCGTATGGACTGATCACGATCGGCGTGTCCCAGTTCCAGCGCGAACCGGATTCGCCCGGCGCCGGCTGCGGCTGGATGTCGACCTGCTCGCCGCTCTTGCGGTCGTAGCGCACCACGCCGGCGTGCTGCGACTCGGCGTAGACGGTGTTCGGGTCTTCCGGATCGATCTTGCTCGTGAAGCCGTCGCCGCCCGTGGTCACGAACCAGTCGGAATTCAGAGCGCCGTTCTGCGTGAGCGTCCGCGACGGGCCGCCAAGCGAGTTGTTGTCCTGCGTGCCGCCGTACACGTAGTAGAACGGCAGCGAGTTATCCACGTCGACTTTGTAGAACTGCGTGATCGGCAGGTGGCTCATCCAGATCCAGTTGCCGCCGCGGTCGAAGGATTCATAGAGCCCGCCGTCGCAGCCCACGAGCAGGTGGCGCGTATCGTCGGGATCGATCCATACGATGTGGTTGTCGACGTGTTTGCTCTTCTCCCCCAGCGGCCGGATCGTGCGGCCGCCATCCTCGGTGATCTGGAGGTAAGTGTCTTCCAGATACACCCGGCCCGGTTGCTTGGGGTCGGCGAAGATCTCGTTGTAGTACTGGCCACTGGTGGTGCCGTAGCCGTTCATCTTCTCCCAGTTCGCGCCGGCGTCGCTCGAGCGGAAGAGGCCGCCCGCACCGTTTGCCGCCTCGACGATCGCGTACACGACCTCGGGCGCCGCAGGCGAGATCGTGAGGCCGATGCGGCCCATGTCCTCGGTGGGCAGGCCGTTCGTGAGCTTGTTCCAGGTCTCGCCGCCGTCGGTGCTCTTGTAGATGGCCGAGCCCGGACCGCCGTCGATGAGGGTCCACGTCTTGCGGTGGCGCTGGTAGGTGGTGCAGTAGAGCACGTCGGGATCGCGCGGATCGAAGCGCACTTCATTGGCGCCGGTCCACTCGTCCACATTCAACGTGCGCTTCCAGGTCTTGCCGCCGTCGGTGGATTTATATAACCCGCGGTCGCCACCTGGCGCCCACAGGGGTCCCTGCGCGGCCACGAACACCACGTTGGAATTGCGCGGATCCACGGCGATCTGGCCGATGTGCTCGCTGGCCTTGAGGCCCACGTTCGTGAAGGTCTTGCCGCCATCGGTGCTCTTGTAGACGCCATCGCCCCAGCCCACCGAGCGCTGGCTGTTGTTCTCACCACTGCCCACCCACACGTTGAGCGGGTTCTTGGCGTCGATGGTCACGCAGCCGAACGAAGGCGTGCCGGCGTTATCGAGCACCGGCGAGAACGTGGTGCCGGCATTGCTCGTCTTGAAGACGCCGCCATAGGCGGTGACCACGAACCACGTCGACTTATCGCGCGGGCTCACGGCGATGTCGAGCACACGGCCCGAGACGACTGCCGGGCCGATGCTGCGGAACGACAGGCCGGAGAACGTGCTGGCGTCCGGCTTGGCCGAATCGGCCTTGGCCGCGGGCTTCGCTGGGGCCGCAGTCGCGAAGCCGGCCACGGTCAGGGCGAGCAGCGTGAAGGCGGTGAACACACGCTTCATGGAGGACATCCTTCGTGGTTCGGGGAGAGTAAGGCCCGCGAGGCGCCCAGGCTGTGCCAAGGCTGTGCCCAGGCTGTGCCCAAGCTGCGCCAGCGGAACCGTGTCAACGGCACGTAAGCCGCGACAGTGGAGACCACGCGCGGCGCTCGCGTCAACCCCCCTGCCGCTGAGCGCGGCGTGCCGGGGCGACGGACGCGGCGAGGGGGCTGCGAACCGCTGCACGCGCTGCGCTCAGTGCGACGCTTCGCCCTCGCCCGAAGAGGGCTCGGGGTCGTCGAGATCGTCGCGCAGCAGCCGCAGCGCCGCCGCCCACGCGCCAGGCAACGCCGGCAGCTCGCGCGCGGCGTGCGTGTCGCTCGCCACGGTCTCCCACCAGCGCGCAAGCAGCGCGTCGGCGGGGGCCGCGCGGCCGGCCGCCGCGCCTGCGGATGCCGCGAGCTGCGACTGCACGGCGCGCATGCCGCGCTCGAGCCCCAGCTGCGCGCGCGTCCACGGGTCGCCGGGATGCTGCGCGAAGTCGGCGAGCTGCGCCTCGAGCTCGCCCGCGTCGCGCGCACGCCGGGCCGCCAGAGCCTGATACCACGCCGCCGCGACTCGCGGCTCGAGGGGCGAGTCCGGCGCGAGCCGCACCACGTCCATGGGCGTGCCGCCGACCAGGCCGTGCGCCAGCGCCAGATCGTCGGCGAGCAGGTGTTCGAGGATCGCGCCGGTCTGGAGCGCCGCCTCGGCGCCCTCGGGCACCAGCGCGTGCACGCGTTCATCGCGATGCGTGGGCGAGCGGTGCGAGGAAAGCAGCAAGAACGCCCGGCGCTCCGGTACCCGCAACAGCGCCCAGCTCACGATCGCCGGCTCGAACGGATGGAAGACCACATGGCCGAAGAGTTCGATCCGGTCGCTCTCGTACGCCAGGCGTTCGAGCCCGTCCGCGGGCTCTTCGAGCAGCACCACCTCGCCTGCGGGTGCGTCCTCGGTGATCGCATCGGCCAGCTCCAGCACGAACTCGCGGTCCATGCGCTTGATGCGCTCGCCGAAGGGATCCTGCACGAGCTGGCGCTCTTCACCGGGAAGCGCGGTGCCGGAAACGCGGATCGAGAAGATCTCCTGGCCCGCCAGCTCGGCCCCGAGGAAGCGCAGACCGAAGTCCGCAAGAGCGCTCATGCGCGCGAGGATGCGCCGCCGCGCGCGGGCGAGTCAATGGCCGCCGCGCGCCGCGCTTCGCCGGCTTCTCGTCGCCCACCATCGCCGCTTGCATTACTATGGGCCGGCCGTTCCCGCCGCCGTGCACTCCAAGATTGCGAGGGCCATCCCTGAATCCGCCGCGTCGCCGCGCCGCCAGTCTTGTCGCTATCGGCATCCTGGCGAGCCGTCTGTTCGGGCTCATCCGCCAGCGCATCATCGCGCACTATCTGGGGCAGGCGACCTTCGCGGCCGATGCGTTCTACGCCGCGTTCCGGATCCCGAACTTTCTGCAGAACCTGTTCGGCGAAGGCGTGCTGTCGGCGTCGATGATCCCGGAGTACACACGCTTGGTCGCCGCCGGCCGCGAGAAGGACGCGCGTCATCTGGCCGGCGCCGTGGGCGGACTGCTCGGCGCGCTCGTGCTCGCCGTCGTGGCGATCGGCGTCACCGCAGCGCCGGTGCTGGTCGATGTCATCGTGCCCGGCTTCCATGGCCCGCGCCGCGAGTTGGCCATCACGCTCGTGCGTATCCTGTTCCCCGGCGTCGGCGCGCTCGTCTTCTCGGCGTGGTGCCTGGCGATCCTCAACAGCCATCGGCGGTTCCTGCTGTCTTACACGGCGCCGGTGATCTGGAACGTCACCATCATCGCTGCCACGCTCATCCCCAGCCGCCACGCCACGAGTGAGCAGTTGGTGATCTGGACCGCGTGGGGCGCCGTCGTGGGCAGCGTGCTGCAGTTTGCGATCCAATTGCCCGCCGTGTGGAAGCTCACGGGCGGCGTGCAACTGTCGCTCGATACAAAGGACGAGCGCGTGCGCAAGGTGCTCGGCAACTTCGCGCCGGTGTTCCTCTCGCGCGGCGTCGTGCAGATCAGCGGTTTCATCGACGCGATGATCGCGAGCGTGCTGCCGCTGGGCGCGGTGGCGGTGATCTCGAACTCGCAGACGCTCTACCTGCTGCCCGTGAGCTTGTTCGCGATGAGCGTCGCGGCGGCCGAGCTTCCCGAGCTCTCCGAAGAAGCCGGCGACTCGGCGCCGCGCAAAGAGGCGCTGCGCGCACGCATCACCGCCGGCAGCGAGCGCATCGCGTTCTTCATCATCCCCTCGGCGGTGGCGTTCCTCGCGCTCGGGCATTGGATCGCGGGCATCCTGCTGCAGTCGGGACGCTTCTCGCGCGCGGATTCCTATTGGGTATGGGCCACGCTCGCGGGCTCATCCGTGGGCATGCTCGCAGGTTCGATCGGCCGCCTGCTCACGTCCACCTACTATGCGCTGGGCGACATCCGCACGCCGCTCAAGTACGCCGTGCTGCGCGTCACGCTCACGCTTGTGCTCGGGCTTGCTGCGGCATTGTGGTTGCCCAAGCTGCTGCATATCGACCTCAAATGGGGCACGTGCGGCCTCACCGCCTCGGCCGGCATCGCGGGCTGGGTCGAGTTCGTGCTGTTGCGCCGCAGCTTGCGAGGCCGGATCGGCGATTTCTCGATGCCCGCCGGCCTCGTGCCCAAGCTGTGGGGCGCGGCGCTCGCCGCTGCCGTCGCGGCGTGGGCGCTGTCGTTCGCGCTGCAGCCCGACACGCACGGCGCACTGCTGCGCACTCTCACTTCGGCGGCGCTGATCGCCGTGTATGGCGCGAGCTATCTGGGGTTGGCCGCGATACTTCAGATCCACGAAGCGCAGGCGATGCTGCGGCGGGTGTTGCGCAACAGCGCCTGAGGCCGCTTGAACATCGTTGCCGGTTGGCGCATGCTCAGCCGAGTGCGGATAGCTCGCTCCGCGCAGCAGTTCCAAGCATTTCGCGCTGTGGAATCCACGACAGCCGCTCGAGCGCCCTCCATCCTCCGTGCCCGCGTTCGACTGTCTCGGGGCCGAGCTGCATGCGGCCTCGCAGACCACACGAGGCGACGCGATCGCCTTCGAGCCAGGAGGAATCATGTCCCGACGGATCGTCGACCTGATGGCCGTATTCGCATTCGCAGTGCTGGCCGCACTGCTCCTGATCGTGATCTCGCTGCCCGCTTCGGCGCAGGATCCCGCTACCCGGCCGGCTTTCTTGTCGCGGCCGGCGCTGCACGGGCAGCGCGTATTCATCCAGTACTGCGCCATGTGCCACGGCGATGGCGGTCAGGGTGATGGCGAACTCGCCGCCGAGATCAAGCGCCGGGGCAATGTGAGCGTCGGCAACCTCACCGACCGCGCCGCCATCACGCGCCTTGGCTTCGCAGGCGTGAAGACGGTTGTCGTCAAAGGTGGGGCGCACACCGGGCGATCGGAGTTCATGCCGCGCTGGGCCGACACGCTCACGAGTAAGCAGATCGAGGACGTCGCGCAGTATGTGGTGGCACTGCCCGAGCTCCAGCCGGGCGTGACCTCGAGTACATTGCGAGGCTTCTACCGCACGCCGCCGGGCGTGGCCCCCGAAGGCCAGACGGTCTTCGTACACCAGTGCATCGTGTGTCACGGCCCCAAAGCCAAGGGCGACGGGCCGATGGCGCAGCCGATCCTCAGCCGGCACCAGGTGCGTGTGCGCGACCTGACCGACCACGCCTACTTCGAGCACAAAGCCGACCGCGCGCTGTTCTTGGCCATCTCGGGCGGCGGCGGTGAAGTCGGGCGCTCCACGTACATGCCGCACTGGGGCGGGTACCTGACGCCGGAGCACATCAAGGACCTGGTGGC
>JANYBS010000039.1 GCA_025360715.1 Candidatus Eiseniibacteriota bacterium
TCGGTCTCGATCGCCAGCGGCTTGAGCCCGCTCGCGCGATCGCGGCGCAGGAAGCCTTCGATCACTTCGCGGCCCTGCGCGAACATGCGCTCCTCGTGCGCGAGCGTGAGGAAGCCCTCGCTGGCCCAGGCGCTCTGGTAGGCCGCGATCACGTCGGCGGTCTCGATGGGCAGGCCCTTCATCACGTGCTGATGGAAGATCTTGATCGCGTGATGGATCGCGTTGCCGTACATGAGCACTGGCGAGTTGGGCAGCGGCACGTGCGCGACATCGGTGTAGTAGTAGCGCAGCGGGCATTCCAGATAGCGATCGATCGCCGAGTGCGAGAGCACGACCGGTTGGTCGTCGGGGATGACCGGCATGGCGGGGGACGGTGCATCGGGCGTGGGCGCATAGCGCGCGATGGCTTCGAGCGCCGTGGAACCCTTGGCGCCCTTGGGTGGCGCCGGTAATCCGAGCGCCTCGAGTACGAAGCGGCTCGGCTTCGCCGCGCGTTTGCCGCCAAGGTCCTGCGCGTGGCACATCACGAGCCGGTCGCGGGCGCGAGTCATGCCCACATAGAACAAGCGCCGCTCTTCGCGATAGTGCTCTTCCTTCTCGTCGCCGCCGGCGTGCCGCAGCTCGGCGGGAAACGGCAGGCTGTCGCCTTTGGGGTATTGCGGGAAGCGCTGCTCGGTGAGGTCGACCAGATACACGGTGGGGAACTCCAGGCCCTTCGCGCCGTGCGCGGTGAGCAGGCTCACGCTCTGCTCGTCGGCTTCGAGTTCGGCAGCGGCGGGGTCGTCGCCCATCTCGATGAGTAGGTCCAGATGCGGGATGAAATGGTCCACGCGGTCGCGGCGAAGCAGGGGTCCCACGCGCGAGAGGATGCCGAAGAGTTTGTTCAGGTTCTGCGCGCGCTCCAGGTTCTCGGCCGATTCGTCGGCCACGAGCTGTTCGAGCATGCCGCTGCCTTGCACGAACGCGTAGAGCACTTCGGATGTCGGGCGGTTCACCGCGAGCCCGGCAAGGTCGCGGTGCAACTGCGCGAAACGCCCGATCGCGGCAGTGGTGTGTTCCGCAAGCTCGCTGCCGCGCGCCGCGGCGATGGCCACGCGCAGCAGGCCGCGGTGCGATTTCTTGGCGAGCGCGCCAAGCGTGGCGAGGTCCTCGGGGTCGGCGCCGAACAAGGGATCGCCGAGCGCCATGTACACCGACGCGCTGTCGTCGGGGTCGGCGAGCGAGCGCAGCGCATTCAGGCAGAGCAGCACCTCGGGCCGCGAATAGAGCCCGCGCATACCCACGCGGCGGAAGCGCACGCCCTTGGCGGCCAGCGCCAGCGCGAACGGATCCAGATGATTGTGTGCGCGCGCCAGGATCGCGAAGTCGCCCGGCATGGCGCGGCCTTCTTCGACTGCGGCGGCGATCTCGTTCGCCACGATGTCGGCTTGGTCGCTCGCGGTCTGGAACGCGCGATGCTCGACCACGCCGTCGTATACCGCGTCGGCCTTGTCGCGGCGTTCGGCCGTGAGGCGCTTGTCGTAGCCGCGCGCGGACTCCAGACGGTCGGGATCGTTGTTGCGGATCATCTGGTGCGAGCGGTCGAGGATGTTCTGGCCCGAGCGGTAGTTGCGCTTGAGCAGCACCTCGCGCGTGCCGGGGAAGGCGTCGAGGACCTCGAGCAGGTTCTGCACCTTGGCGCCGCGGAAGCGGTAGATGCTCTGGTCGTCATCGCCGACGACGGTGAGGTTGCGGCGCTTGCCAGCGAGCAGCTTCACGAGCTCGAACTGCACGTGGTTGGTGTCCTGGAACTCGTCCACGAGCACCCAGCGGAAGCGCTCCTGATATTCGCTCAGCAGGTACGGCCGCTCGCGCAGCAGCCGCAGCGCGAGGGCGATCTGCGAGCCGAAGTCCACGCGGCCGCTCTCGAACATGAGCTTTTCGTAGTGCACGTAGGCTTGCGCCTTCTCCAGCTCGGCTTCGGCGCGGTCGCGCTTCTCGGGGTCGTCGCCCGCGGCCGCGGTCAGCGCATGCGCGAACGCCAGATACTGCGCCGGGGACACATCTTCGTTGCGCGCGCGGTCGAACACGCTCGTGAGCGCCTTCAGATGCGCGTCGGGATTGCCCAGCGGCAGGTAGCGCTTGAGCCCCAGATCGAAGAGGTGCTCGCGCAGGAACACCAGGATCTCGGCTTGGTTCTCGACGCGCAGCTGCGAGGTCAGGCCCAGCTCCACCGCGTGCTCGCGCACGAGCCGGTCGCAGAACGCGTTGAACGTGGCGATGGTGGCGCCCACGAGCCCATAGGGCACCAGCTCGTCGACGCGCCCTTCCATCTCGGCGGCGGCCTTGTCGGTGAACGTGAGCGCCAGGATCTGCTCGGGCCGCGCCTTCTTGGCGGCGATCAGCCATGCGATGCGCCGCGTGATCACCTGCGTCTTGCCGGTGCCGGCGCCGGCCACGATCAACATGGGCCCTTCGCCGTGCGTGACCGCTTGGTGCTGTTCGGGATTCAGGTTCTCGAGGATCGCCTCGATCGACGCGCCGGTGCGGATGCTGGATGCGCCGGTGGCCGCCCCGGGCGCCTGCGCGTCGCCCGCATTCGCGTCTGCGAGTTCGCTCATCGCGGTCCTTCGGGCACGCGCAGGTCGAGCGGCGCCTGGTTCAATCTCCGGGCGCCGCCTTCTGCGACCACGACGATGTCCTCGAGCCGCACGCCGAAGCGTCCGGGCAGGTACACGCCGGGCTCGACGCTGTGGACCATGCCCGCCTCGAGCGTCTGCGTGTTGCTGCCGACCAAGTAGGGTTCCTCGTGGATCTCGAGACCCAGCCCGTGGCCCGTGCGGTGCGTGAAGTGCTCGCCGAGCCCTGCGGACTCGATGATGGCGCGCGCGGCGGCATCGACGCTCTCGGCCGTCGCGCCGGTCTTCGCCGCCAGGATCCCCGCCGTGCGCGCGGCGTTGACCACCTCGAAGACCCGAAGAACCTGCCGCGGTGGTTCGCCCAGGAAGAACGTGCGCGTGATGTCGGAGCGGTAACCGCGTGTGGTCGCGCCCAGATCGAGCAACAGCACCTCGTCGGCGGCGATGAGGCGGTCGCCCGAATGATGATGCGGGCTCGCGGAGTTCGGCCCCGATGCGACGATCGCCCACGGCTCGGTGTCGCCGAGCGCTTCGAAGCGCTGGAAGATGTAGCGCTCCAGCTCGCGCTCGCTCATGCCGGGGCGCGCGTGACGCGCCGCCTCCATGACGACCTGGTCCGCATGACGCGCGGCCTCGGCGAGGATCTCGAGTTCCACTTCATCTTTCACGGCCCGCGGGGCCGCGAGTACATGGGCGGCGGGCGCGCACTTCGCCATCGCGGCCAGGCGCAACACCTGCGCCACGCGCAGATCCTCGCCGAGCAACACGCTCGTCGCCGGCGTGATGCACGCGCGCGCGACGAGTAACGCGATGGGATCGTCCTGCTCATCCCAGATGAGCAGGTCCATGCCGGGCATCGCCTCGGCGAGCGGAGCCGCCTCGAGTCTCGGCGTGATGACGAACGGCTCGCCGCTTGCCGGTAGCGCGAGTGCGACGAGGCGCTCGGTCATACGCGCATGCGCGAGCGTGAGCCAGAAGAAGTCCGCCGACGCGGGAACGATCAGCCACTGCGCGCCGGAGGCAGCGAGCGCGGCCTGCACACGCGCGAGACGGGAGAGGGCCATGGTGGGAGCCATGCCGGGCACGCTAGCCCGTCCTCTTCATGAACCGCAAGCGGGCGGCAGCGGGCGGCAGGCAGGCCCCGCACGGATGCTCTACATTGGGTGCCATGGCATTTCCTACATGGATCACGCGCCGCGCGCAGGTCTGGCAAGCGGCCGTTCTTGCGGTGTTCGCCCTTGGCGCCTGCGCCCCGCGCACCTTGGCGCCCGTGCGCACGAGCGCGCTCTGGATCGCCGGCCACTCCGAGCCCGCGTTCGCGCCCGATGGTCCGCCCGACGCGTTGCGCGCGTCGCTCGAACGCCTGCTGTCACGCGGCCTTGTGGAGTGCGACTCGGCCGGCGCCGTGCAAGGTGCGCTCGCCGAGCGCTGGGTGTGGAGCGCCGACAGCCTGACGCTCACTTTCACGGTGCGCGAGGGCCTGCGATACACGAACGGTGCGCCGATCACGAGCGCCGACTTCGCCGCCGCGCTCACCGCGGGGCTCGGGCGCGAGGACCATGCCACGCGCGCGTGGCTGCTGCAGGCTGTGCGCGGCATCGACAAAGTGCGCGCGGGACGCCCGCTGCCGGCGGGGGCGGCTCTGGGCGTGGAGACGCCCGATGCGCGCACGCTCGTGCTGCATCTGGCCAAGCGCGACCCGCTGTTGCTCCAGCGCCTGGCGACGCCGGGGATCGCCACGCCGTTCCAACAACGAGCCGGCATCGCCTGGGCGCAGGCGGTGGGCGCGGGGCCGTACCGCGTGCTGGCTGGCGATGCGGGCCGTGCGCTCACGCTCGTGCGCGCCGACACGTGCGCGTGGGCGATCGCGCGCGTCGATACGTTGCGTGTGCGCTTCATCGTGGGCACGCCACGCGTGCGCACCATGCTGCGCGCCGCGGGCGCGGACCTGGTCTGGCCATTGCCTCCGGCGTTGCTCGACGAGCCGTTGCCGGCGTCCTGGTCGCTGGTCAAACGCGTTGCCGAGCCGGTCCGCCGGTTGCTGCTCGTCTTCCGCGCCGACGTTCCCCCCACCACGCAACTGCCGGCACGCAATGCGCTCGCCCACGCGATCGATCCTCGCGAATTGTTCTCGGCCATGGGTGCACGCGCGGAACTTTCCGACCTCTGGCTCCCGGGCGCCGGGCCGTTCGAGCTGCCCAGCTACGACCTCACGGAGAGCCAGCGCTGGCGTGAGCAGGGCCATCTGGGCGCGTCCTTCCACATCCTTCTCGGGTTCGACGCCGATGGCGCCGGTGCCGAGGTGGCCCGTGCCCTTCAGGGGCAGTGGGCGCGGGCCGGGCTCTACGCCGAACTGGCGCCGGTTCGCGGGCCGCAGGTACTGGCGGCGCCGCTCGCGCCGGTCGCGCCGCAGGCGCTGCTCGTGGAGTCCCAGGCAGCGATCCCCGGCGCGGCTGCAGAACTGGCGACGCTGGTCATGCCCTTGCGCGGCCCGGCGGTGGGGGGCTTCCGAGGCGGGTGGCGGACGCGGGAATTCGATAGCTGGGTCGCAGCGCCCGATGCCCCGGCGCCACTCGATGCGGCCGCGGCGCAGAACCGGCTGGCCGAGCAATGCCTGGCCATACCCATCGCCGACCTGCCCTGGTGCTGGTTACAGCGCTCCGAGGGCCGGGCTGCGGCGTTCCACCCGCGTTTCGGGCCAGAGTACGCAACACTTCGTTCATTTCGTTCTCACACACTGAACCGTTGACCCGGGCCTTCGGCAATCTCTACGCTTATGTCCCCGATGGCGATGGGTTCGTCGTGCCCAATGCCTGGCCGCCCTGACACCGGACCGTCACTTGCTTGTCATCTGTAAGTGAAGGTCGCCGCACCGCATGCCGTCCGTCCAGTGCCACGTCTCTGGGAGACCCCGACTCATGCTGCGATACCGTTCCGTCGCGATCCTTGCTGCCGTCCTGATCAGCTGCGCCACTGCGGCTCAGGCATCCGTGACCTTGGAGCGCGATTTCAGCTACGACGCGCAGCGGGTCAAGCTCACGCAGAAGGAAGGCTACTCCTACGTCGCGGCGAAGACCGCCATGCGCGAGTTGGCTGCAGGCCGGCCGGACCTCCCGTGGCTCTCCGAACGTGTCGAGCTTCCGCAGGGCATGGAAGTCACGAGCGTCGAGGTCGTCGACGTCCAGGCCGAGGCGCTCGCCAGTGGCGCGCACCTGCCTTCGGCAGAGGTGCCGCACCCGGGTCTGGGGCCGATCGAGCGCTCCAAACCTGATCCTGCCTACTTCAACAGCGTCGGCTTCCAGCCGGCGCAGCTCGTGGCGTTGGGCGCGCAAGGCGACATGCGCGGTCATCGCTATGCCTATCTGCGCGTCGCGGGTGCGCGCTGGGAGCCGACGACCGGCACGCTCGAGCGCATCTCGCACGTGAAGGTGCGCATCACGCTCGAGCCTTCGCGCACGCAGGCCGTGACGCGTGAGCGCATCGTGCGTGAGTGGGAAGACGAAGGCCTGCCGAGCGGCATCCCCACGAAGGAACTGGGCGCTGCGCTGGCCAGCGCGACGCCGCTGGGCAAGGGCAAGACCGCGCCGTTCCGCGCGACGCAAGTGCCGTCGGTGCTGGGCAGCCCGGTCGCATATGTGATCGTGACGAACGATGCGATGGCGCCGGCGTTCCAGCAGCTTGCCGACTGGAAGACGCAGAGCGGCGTCCCAGCGGTCGTGCGCACCACCAGCTTCATCCGCCAGCAGTACCCCGCCGCCGCCGATGACGCCGAGCGCATCCGGCTCTTCCTGCGCGATTGCTACTCGCGTTGGGGCACCAAGTGGGCGCTGCTGGGCGGTGACACCGACGTGATCCCCGCGCGCCAGGCCTTCACGACGTTCTATGGAGGCGAGAGCATCGCGACCGATCTCTACTACCAGTGCCTCGACGGCAACTGGAACGCCGACGGCGACAGCCTCTACGGCGAGGGCTACTACGACAACACCGACCCGGGCGACAACGTCGACCTGCTGCCCGAGCTGTACGTGGGCCGCGCGCCGGTCCTCACGCTTTCCGACGCGCAGACGTTCGTGAACAAGACGCTCCAATACGAGAAGACGCCGCTGGGCACTTACGAGGACAAGTGGCTCATGTTCTCCGAGGTGCTCTTCCCGCAGGGCTGGCAGCCGGGGCAGGACACGTCGCTCGACGGCGCCGAACTCACCGAGGACCTTCTTCCGGTGACCGATCAGATGCCCAACGTGCATGTGGGCCGTCTGTACGAGAACTACACCGACGTGCGCTGGCGGCCCGGTTCGCTGCCGGAGCACAAGGCCGGCATCCTGGATTCACTCAGCTCGGGCTATGGCCTGGCGATCCACGTGGGTCACGGCTATCGCAACATCATGGAGGTCGGCGACGGAAGTATGACGAACGCCGATGCCCTGGGGCTGACCAACGGTAACAAGCTCTTCAACCTCTACGCGATCGACTGTACGTCCAACGCCATCGACTTCCCGTGCATCGGTGAGGCGTTCATCCTCAACCCGAATGGCGGCGCGGTCACCAACATCGGCTCGACGCGCTTTGACTTCCCGGCGGCCGGCCGTGCGTATCAGGTCGAGTACTTCCGCAAGTTCGTCGAGGACAGCGTGACGGCGGTCGGCGAACTCGAGGCGCGCCAGAAGCTGCCGTTCATCGCCTACTCTTCCTATGATGGCGTCAACCGCTGGACGCAGATGACGCTGCTCATGCTCGGCGACCCCGAGTTGCGCATGTGGCGCGGCAAGCCGCGTCTGCTCTCGGTCTCGGCGCCGGCGTCTGTCGCGGTGAGCGATTCCCAGTTCACGGTGACGGTCACCAGCAACAGCCTGCCGGTGGCGAACGCGCGCGTCACGGCTTACAAGGCGGGCGATGACTTCCGCTCGGTCATGACGAACGCGGCGGGCGTCGCGCTTGTGCCGTTCCGCCCGGACTCGATCGGCTCTTTCACGCTCACGGTCACGGCGTTCAACGCGCATCCGGCGCAGCAGCAGGTCACCATCACCGCGACCGCGGCGCCGCTGCTCGTCGAGACCACGCCGGTGATCCTCGACAACAACACCGGCGGCCGTGTCGGAGATTCGAATGGCCAGCTCGATGCCGGCGAGACCGTCGACCTGATCGTTCCGGTGCGCAACAATGGCGGCGCGACCGCTTCCAGCGTCACGGCGAACCTGAGCACCACGTCGGCGTCGGTCGTGATCGCGACAGCGACGGCCGCTTATGCCGCGGTCGCGCCGGGTGCCACGGTGCAGCCGACGGTGGCGTTCCGCGTGAGCCTGCCGGCCGGACTCGCAGACCAGAGCGAGATCCCATTCAAGTTCGACGTTTTCGATGGCGCGGGTCACGTGTACCACGAGACGTTCCAGGTCACGGTGCATGCGCCGGAGCTGCGCACGTTCTCGCACATCGAGTCCGAGGCGGGCGGCAACAACAACGGCCGTCCGGACGTCAACGAGGTCGTCACCTACGCGCTGCAGCTGCGCAACCAGGGTACGGGCATCGCGCACGGCGTCACGCTCAAGCTGCGCAGCCCTGATAGCCTGTCGGTCATCACCGACAGCACGTCGACCTTCGGCGATATCGCGCCGGGAGCGACTGCCACAGGCGATGGCGTCATCTTCAAACCGCTCTCCACTTCGGCCAAGTTGCAGTTGGTCGTCTCGGATAACTTCGGCGTGCGCTGGACGCAGACGCTCGACATCACGTCGCCATCGTTCCCGCTCTGGTTGCTGGGCACGGGCGCGGCCACGAGCATCGCGCTCACGTGGGCGCACAACACCGAGCCCGACCTGATGGGCTACTGGATCTACCGCAGCACGGCGCCCGCAGGCCCGTTCCTCAAGGTGAACCCGGTGCCGACCGACCGGGTCTCGTACTACAACGACGAGAACCTGACACCGCTCACCAAGTACTACTACGAGGTCTCCGCCGTCGATTCGTCCGGTAACGAGTCGCTGCTGTCGTCGCCGGCGAACGCCAGTACCAACGCGCCGAATCACTCGATCTTCCCGATCCCGATGGGCCGCAACACGCCGTCGTCGGTCGCGCTCGAGTACATCTACAGCGCGCAGCAGATGGACATCGTCGCGGGCTCCGATGTGCTCTACCTGTTGCACGCCGACGGCTCGGCGCCGGTCGATGCCGACGGCTCGGGTGCCACGCAGGGCGACTTCACGACGCGGGGCAGCTACTACGCCGCGGGTCCGTCGGTCGCGAACCTGGACGGCACCGGCTGGTCGATCATCGCGCCGGCGTGGGATTCTTCCGGCGTCTACGTGTTCGACAAGGCTGGTCAGGTGCGCCCGGGCTTCCCGGTCGTGGGCCCGGCGGGCGGTATCTGGTCTTCGGTCGCCTGCGGTGACGTCGACGGCGACGGCAAGCTCGAGATGTTCTGGGGCTCGAATGACCGCCAGTTCTACGGCGTGCGTTCCAACGGTACCGAGATCATCGACGGCGATGCGAACCCGAGTACGAAGGGCGTCTTCAAGCTCCTCGGCCAGCAGTACAACTACGGCACTCCGGCGGTCGCCGACATCGATGGCGACGGCAAGTGCGAGATCCTCATGGGCGGTTTCGACGGCACGCTCTACGCTTGGAAGGGAAATGGCGCGAACGTGCCCGGATTCCCGATCTTCCTCGGCGGCAACATCACGTCGTCGGTCGCAGTCGCGTATCTCGACGGACCCGGCGACACGGTGCCCGAGATCATCTGCACGAGCTCGAACGACTCCATGTACGTTTTCGAGCCTAATGGCTCGCGCCGCCCCGGCTTTCCGATCTGGCTGCGGATGGATGGCGTGAGCAAGACGCCGTCGGTCGCGATCGCGGACATGAACGGCGACGGTTTCAACGACATCGTGCAGTGCTGCACGAACGGCGGCATCTACGTCGTCAATCGTGACGGCACGTTGGTCTTCCCGTGGGCAAACATCCGCTACAGCACGCTCACGAGTGGCGCGTCGGAGAGCAGTCCGGTCGTGGCCGACATCAATGGAGACGGCCGTCCCGACATCATCATCGGCGACGAGAACGCCACGCTCACGGCGATCTCGGGCCTGACGGCGACGGTGCTGCCGGGCTTCCCGATCCAGTTGGCTGGCGAGGTCCGCGGTTCCGCGGCCGTGGCCGACATCGACCGCGACGGCAAGACCGAGATCGTGCTCGCCGACTGGGACAAGAACCTGTACGTGTGGGATTACGACTTCCCGTTCCAGCCCACCGGTACGGCGGCGTGGCCGCAGTTCCACCACGACGCGCGCCGCACGGGCTTCGCCAGCGCCCCGAATTTCGTGGGTGTCGATGAGACCGACCCGGGCAACCAGCCGGTCACTGCGCTCGAGTTCGCGGCTCCCTCGCCGAACCCGTCGCGGACGACGTCGCGGATGTGGTTCGGCATCCCGGCCGGCCTGGCAGGCCAGTCGTACGAGTTCTCGATCTACGATCTGAACGGCCGCCGCGTGAAGCGCGTCGATACGGGCAGCGCGCGTGCAGGCCGCTTCTCGCTCAAGTGGGACCTGCGTGACGAGTCTGGCCGCAACGTGGAAGGCGGCGTCTACTTTGCCCGCTTCACCGTGGGCGGCAAGAGCCTCTCGCGCAAGATGGTGGTGCTGCAGTAACGCGCCATCGCCGATTGTGACCTTCAGCGAAACGGGCCCTCTGCGCGAGGGCCCGTCTCGTTTTAGTCGCGCGCGTACTGCTTGCTCCGGCCTGCGGGCGTGGTTACTGTCGCGCGCCCACGACAGAACCCGCCGCTTCGATCGGAGTGCCCTGCATGAGTGTCCGAGTCCGATTCGCCCCGAGCCCGACCGGCTTCCTGCATGTCGGTGGCGCTCGCACGGCGCTCTACAACTATCTCTTCGCACGCGCCCAGGGCGGCGTGTTCGTGCTGCGCATCGAGGACACCGATGCCGAGCGCTCCACGGATGCTTCAGCGAATGCGATCCTGGAGGGCATGCGTTGGCTGGGTCTGACATGGGACGAAGGCCCCGGCGTGGGCGGGCCACACGGGCCGTACTTCCAGTCGCAGCGGCGCGCGCTCTACAACAAGGCCGCCGCCGACCTGCGTGCACGGGACACGGCGTATCCGTGCTTCTGCACGGCGGAGGAGCTCGAGCAGCGGCGCGCGGCCCAGGCGCAACGCGGCGAGGCGCCACGCTACGATGGCCAATGCCGGCATCTGACGGCGCAAGTGCGGGCGGATCGCGAGGCCGCCGGCACGCCATTCGCGCTGCGCTTCGCGCTGCCGGGAGCGGGGGAGATCGCGTGGGATGACGTCGTGCGCGGCCGCATCGTGTTCCAGAACGAGGTGCTCGACGACTTCGTCCTTGTGCGCTCCGATGGCCTGCCCACCTACAACTTCGCGTGCGTCGTCGATGACCTCGACATGCGCATCACGCACGTGTTGCGCGGCGACGATCACATCTCGAACACGCCGCGGCAGCTGCTGATCTACGCTGCACTGGGCAGCGAGCCGCCGGTGTTCGCGCACGCGTCGATGATCCTGGGGCCCGATGGCAAGCGATTGAGCAAGCGCCACGGCGCGACATCGGTAGAGGCCTTCGGTGACCTCGGCATCCTGCCCGAGGGCATGGCTAACTTCCTGGCGCTGCTCGGCTGGGCTTACGACGGCAAGCAGGAGCTCTTCTCGCTGGGCGAACTCGAGCGCATCTTCGACATCGCGCGCATCGTGCCGAGCCCCGCGGTATTCAACACCGAGAAGCTCGAGTGGATGAACGCCCAGCATTTCAAGGCGCTCGCTCTCGAGGAGCGCGAGCGACGCGTGGTGGCGTTCCTTGCGCAGCGCGGTCACGACCTGTCCGCGCGCACGAGCGCGTGGATCTCGGTGTTCGTCCGTGCGCTCGGGGACCGCATCAAGACGCTCGTCGATGCCGAGACCTATGGCGCGTTCGCGCTGCACGAAGAGGTGGTGTTCGACGCCGAAGCCTGGGCCGACGTGTTGGCCAAAGATGAAGCGGGACCGCGCCTGGAGCGCTTGGCCCAGGTACTGGCGGCGCTGCCGGTGGCGGGCTTGGGCGAACTCGAGATCGCGACGCGCGGACTCGCCGCGGAGGTCGGCATCAAGCCCGGTGAGCTCATGGGCCTGGCGCGCGTGGCGCTCACCGGCCGCAAAGTGGCGCCCGGGATCTTCGAGGTGATGTGGTTGCTGGGGCCGCAACGCACGCTGGCGCGGCTGCGCAGCGCCGCGGCGCGATGGGCGTTGGAGCGCGCGAGCGCTTGAGCGCACGAGCCAGCGGCCCGGCACGGTGACTTGCGCTCCATCGTACGAGTGGGTAGATTCCCCGTCCGCGTTTGCCCGGTAGTGTAACGGTAGCACGACAGGTTCTGGCCCTGTTAGTCGAGGTTCGAATCCTTGCCGGGCAGCCAGCTTCTTCCGCTTCAACTGCTCACCTGCTTAAGCGGTCGGTGGGCCGCTGGCCCGCTTCACCCAGGATCCTCCCGCTTCGTGCCTGCGGGGCGTGCGATCCGCTCGCAGCAGCAACATCCACAAGTTTCGTGGCGCTATCGTCTAGGGGTCTAGGACGGATGGTTCTCAGCCATCAAACCGGGGTTCGAATCCCCGTAGCGCTACCACTTCGCAGGAACGGACCCGCCCGAGACTCGCTCGCGCGGGTCTTGTCATGACAGGCCGGTGGCGCTTCGAGTCGTGCTGCCGCAACGAGGTGGTCCCGATGGCCAGAGGTGCGCACCGATGACGTTGCCCCGTACGATCGCCGTCACCGGCGCGCTGGGCTTTGTCGCCTCGCACCTGCTGCCGCGCATCGAGGCGCTGGGCGCCACGCCCTTGCTGGTCGTGCGTCCCGGCCGTGAAGCCGACGCTGCGCGCGCGTATCCCGGGCGCGAGATCCGCACCGGCGGTCTCTCGCAGCCCACCACGCTCGCGCAGACCTTCGAGGGTGCGCATGCCATGGTCCATCTGGCCGGCATGTCGCTCGCGCCGGACTTCCTGCCCGCCGCGATCGCCGCCGGTGTGACCAGCGGCGTGTTCGTGAGCTCGGCCGGTGTGCACACCAAGCTCGTGAGCCCGGCCGCCGAGGCCAAGCGCAGTGGCGAACGCGCGGTCTGGGATTCGCCGATGACGGGAGTGGTGCTGCGACCGAGCATGATCTACGGCACGCCGCGCGACCGGAACCTGGTCCGGCTCCTGACGTGGATCGAACGCTGGCGCTTCGTGCCCGCGCCGCTGGGCGGCATCACGCTGCAGCAACCGGTGCACGTCGACGACCTCGTGCAGGCCATCCTCGCCAGCCTTGCGCGGATCGCCAACGGCGAACCGATCGAGCGAGAGTACGACGTCGGCGGCCCCGAGGCGATCTCGCTTGCCGAGATGGTCCGCCAGTGCGGGGCCGCGCTCGGCGTGAGCGCCGGCATCCTGCCGCTTCCGCTGGCGCCGGCGCATGGTGCCGCCATGCTGGCGCGGCGGCTGAAGCTGCCGTTCCCGGTGCGACCGGAGCAGGTCCTGCGGCTGACGGAGTCCAAGGCGGTGGACATCGGCCCCGCGCGCCGCGACCTGGGCTTCGCGCCACGGCCCTTCGCCGAGGGGATCGCCGCCGAGGTGCAGGCGATGCGGCACGAGAGCCGTTAGCAGCGGAGATTCCGCTCGCCGGCGCCGCAGGCGGCGGGAGAGCGCCGCAAGGCTTTGCAAAGCGCTTGCATGAGCGGCCCTAAACCCTTTGCGGCCCGCCAGTTGACCCATCTCTACCATGTGCCTATCATCGCGGTTCCTAAGAGCCGGGACCCCGCTTGCTCCGACGGTTCGATCGATCCTGCGGAAAGCCGGTAGGCCGATGCGCACGCCCGTTCCCCCATGTCCAGGCGCCGCACCGACGGGTGCCCCGGGTCACACTGGCCGCCGCATTGGCGTTGGGTGTGAACCGGGGGTCACTTTCAGGGCCCGGATGGCCGATTGCTATGGTCTGGGGCACCTGAAGGTCAGGGCTCTTGAGAACCGGAGACGATCTGTCCGCTCAGCCTGAGATCCGCTTCCGTAAAGCACCTCGCTTCCTGGTGCTGACGGTCTGCTATGCGTCGATCGTGAACCTGGCGTTCCTTGCCGCGCTGCAACTGCGCTTCGAGGGCCAGGTCCCGTCGCGTTTCTGGATCGGCTACCTCGATATCGCGCCCGCTTTCACGCTCTTCTCGCTGCTCGCCTACTTCGTCGCCGGCCTCTACCACGGGCTCTGGCGCTATGCGAGCACAGTCACGCTCTTCCAGATCTTCAAGGGCGTCACGCTGTCGGCTGCCACGCTCGTCGTGCTGCTGCTGCTGCTCCCGGACCGGCTGTTCCCGACCAGCGTCATCGCCATCCTGTGGCTGATCGAACTGGTGCTCGTTGGCGGCGTGCGCTTCGCCTGGCGTCTCATGCGCGAGCGCGTACTCGGCCCGCATACCGGACACTCGGTGCCTGCGCTCGTGATCGGCGCGGACCAGAGCGGCGTGAACCTCGTCCAAGAGATGCGCCGCCGCATGAACAACGAGGAAGCGCTCATGCCGGTGGGCTTCCTTGATGACGACGAACGCATGACGGGCCACCTGATCGAAGGGCTCAAGGTGCTCGGCACGGTGGCGGACCTGCCAACGGTGCTGCGTGAGAAGCACATCGAGATGGTCATCGTCTCGGACCCCGACATCCCCGGCCGAGTGCTGCGTGACGTCGCGCGCGTCTGCACCGAGGCGTCGGTGCGCGTCAAGACGCTGCCCGGGCTCTCGGACCTGCATCACGGCGCACGCCCCACGCTCGCGCAGATGCGCGACATCCGCATCGAGGACCTGCTCGGCCGCGAGCCGGTGCAACTCGACCTCGAGGAGGTCGGCGAGTTCTTGCGCGGCCAGCGAGTACTCGTGACGGGTGCTGGCGGCTCGATCGGGTCAGAACTCGCGCGGCAGGTTAGCAGTTTCGGACCCACCGAACTCGTGCTGCTCGACCACGCCGAGAACGGCCTCTACTTCATCCACCACGAACTGGTGGCGAAGCAACTGGGCTTCCCGATCCATGCCATGGTCTGCGACATCCGCGACTCGTCCGGCGTCGAGCGCACGTTCCAGCGCTTCCAGCCCGCGGTCGTCTTCCACGCTGCTGCGCACAAACATGTCCCGCTGCTGGAATCCAGCCCGCGCGAGGCGGTGCTCAACAACATCGTCGGCACGCGCAACCTGGTGGACTCGGCGGACCGGCATGCGGTGCGCAAGTTCGTGCTCATCTCCACCGACAAGGCCGTGAATCCCACGAGCGTCATGGGCGCGTCCAAACGCGTGTGCGAGATGCTGCTGCAGAGCGCCTCGCAGCGCAGCCAGACCAAGTTCTGCGCCGTACGCTTCGGCAACGTGCTCGGCAGCGACGGCTCCGTGATCCCGCTCTTCCAGCGCCAATTACAGCGCGGCGGCCCGATCACGGTCACGCACCCGGAAGCGCGCCGCTACTTCATGACCATCCCCGAGGCCGTGCGTCTGGTGCTGCAGGCGGGCGCCATGGGCCGCGGCGGCGAGGTCTTCCTCCTCGACATGGGAGAGCAGGTGCGCATCCTGGACCTGGCGCGCCAGCTCGTGCGCCTGGCCGGCCTGCGCGAGGGCGAGGACATCGAGATCGTCTTCACCGGCCTGCGCCCCGGCGAAAAGCTCTACGAGGAACTGCACTCGCACGACGAGAAGACGCGCATCACGCGGCACGAACGCATCCTCAACTGGGACCTTTCGGCGCGCGATGAGACGGGCCTGCGCACCGATGTCGCGTATCTCGAGGCGATCGCCGAGGAAGGCGATCCCCAGGCGGTCAAGGACAAGCTGCACGACATCGTTCCGGAGTACCGCGAGCCGCGTCCCGAAGAGCTGTTGCTCTCGCACACGCCGGCGATCGAGCAGAGCGACGTGCGCCTGCCTGCGGCAACGGCGATCGAGCCGGCGGCGCCTGCCGACTGGGCCGACGTGCTGCGGCAGACGTTCGACGTGGGGCTGGCAGGCGCGCTGCTCGTGCTGGGTTCGCCGCTCTGGGCAGCGGTCGCGCTCGAGGCGCGCTTGCGCGGTGAGCGCGAGATCCTCCAACGCGAGGTACGCATCGGCCGCACGCGGCGCTACGCGGTACGGCGCGGCGCTGCGCAATCGGTGGCGATCGATCGCCGCAGCATCGAGCGCCGCACACAGGACCTGCTCGGCGCGCCCATCACCTGTGCACGGTTCCGCGCGGACCTGGGGCCCGTCAGTCGATTGATCGCGCGTCACCGGCTCGACAAGCTGCCGTGGTTGCTCAACGTGATCCGCGGCGACATGGCGCTCGTGGGCCCCAAGCCCGAGAAGGAGGAGCTCGTGCTGCGCTGGCAGCACCTGGTGCCCGACTACTCGCGCCGGTTCGCCGTGCGTCCGGGACTGACCGGTCTCGCGCAGGTCTCGGGCATCTCGGATTGCGACGCCGACGGGGTCGTGCGGCGCGTCCACTATGACCTGTTCTACGTCGAACATCGCTCGCTGCTGCTGGATCTGCGGACCCTGGCGCGCACGCTCGCCGTGGTCATCCGCCGGCCCCGCACGGGCGAGCCGGGGGTCGCGGGCGAAGTACGGCCCGCTGCCTGAAGAAGTGGCTTGGAAACACCGAAGACTGACGAGAACGGGGCTTGTCCGGCCCCACGGTGAAGTAAGATGCCGGCGACCAGCCGGGATGGTGCCTGCAGGGTGCCAGCCGGAACGGGAAAGCCGCGCGTCCAGGAGGGACACATGATCGAGGTTCTGCTGAGTCACGCCCGGCGCCCGGCGCTGTGGGCGGCAGTGTTGCTGGGCTTGATGCTCTCGGGCGTCGCCGGCTCGGCCCACGCTGAAGACTACGTACTCGGATCCGAGGATGTGATCTCGGTCTCCGTGTGGCTGCACCCGGAGCTCGAACGCTCGGTGGCGATCAACGCCGACGGCAACATCACGCTGCCGCCCGTAGGCGATATCAAGGCCGCCGGCCTCACGTCGAAGCAGCTCTCCGACAAGATCGCCGACCGCCTTTCATCGTACCTGCGCCAGACGACCACAGTCACGGTGAGCGTTGCGCAGTACCTCTCGCGCAGCGTCTTCATCTCGGGCGCGGTCGCCAAGCCCGGCCGTTTCGGCTTCGAGCGCATCCCGACGATCGTCGACGTGCTCGGCCAGGCGGGTGGCGCGCTGACTGGCGCCGACCTCTCGAACGTGCAGATCATCCGCAAGGACGGTGCTCAGCGCCGCACGCTGAGCGCTGATCTCTCGGCGAGCCTGCGCACCGGCGACACGAGCGGCCTGCCGGCGTTGCAGCCCGGAGATGCCATCGTGATCTCCAGCAACGCGAATGGCGCCGGCGCGAGCGCGGGTGAAGGCGTGGCCGTGCTGGGCGAGGTGAGCAAGCCGGGCCTGTACGCGGTCGCGACGAATCAGGACATCTGGGCCGTGCTGGCCTCCGCGGGCGGCCTGACCGCGCGCGGCCGTCTGGACGACGTGCGGTTGCTCACGCGTTCCGAAGGCGGCCAGACCGTGACGACGCTGGATCTGAAGGGCGTGCTCACCAAGGGCAGCCGTTCACCGATCGTGGTCAAGCCCGGCGATGTGGTCGTGGTCATGCCGCAGGGCGCGAACGTGTGGACTGGGCTCGTGAGCTTGATGTCGCTGTCGCGTGACGCCCTGAACGTGGTGGTGCTGCTGGACTACTTCAACAACCGATCGACGACGAAGTGACCCTCCGAGGCCCGATGAGCGAGATCCCAGCAGGCGTGACAGCGCCGGTGGACCCGGCCGAGATGCTCCGCACGGTATGGCGGCGCAAGTGGCTGCTGTTCATCCCGTGGCTCGTCGCCATCGCCATCGGCGTGGCTGCCGCATTCCTGCTCAAGCCGATCTACATGAGCTCCACGCTCATGCTGCTCGACCGTGGCCAGAGCATGCAGGGGCCGCTCGGCAACCTGGCGAGCGTCGATGTCGACCAGCAGGCCGACATCATGCGCGAACAGGTGCAGAGCACGCTCTTCCTCAAGAGCGTGATCGCCGCCACCGGCGTCAAGCAGGACGCCGCGACCCGCGCCTGGGCGCTCAAGGGTGCCAAGCGCTATCCCGGCATGCAGCCCGACGAACAGGTCGAAGCGTTCCTGGTCGACGAGCTGCGTGACGCGATCAGCATCAAGCGCAGCAAGGGCAAGTTGTTCCAGGTCACGGTCGAGGACTATGACCCCGATCGCGCGCGCAAGTTCTGCGACGCGGTCGCGAACCAGTTCGTGGCCTCCTCGCGTGCCCGGCAGATGGAAGCCGTCGAGGCGCAGCAGGAGTTCAGCGTCCAGCAGCTGCAGGTCTACCAGCGCGAGCTGCAAGTGGCCGAAGGCAAGCTCGAGGCGGCGCGCCGTTCGGCGATCTCCTCGACGATCACCGGCAGCACCGTGAACGACAAGAACATCACGTTCGCTTCCACCTTGCTCGAGCAGGCCGGAACCGACCTTGAAGAGCAGCGCCAGCGTGTCTCGGACCTGCGCGCGTCATTCGCGGGCAGGCTGCGCGAGAACGATCCCGGCGCGATCTCGGGCCCCGAGGTCAATGCGCTCATCGGCCAGCTGGGCTCGCTGCAGAACCAGCTTGGCCGCGCGCAGCTCTCCGAGGGCACGGTCGGCGGTGGCGCCGGCATCCGGCTGTCGATGGCCCGCAAAACCGCCGACCTCGAGGCGGCGCTTGCCGCGAACGCCGCGCGCTCCCTGCCGGCGCTCTCGCAGGACGCGCGCGACCTGGCGATCCGCTACCGCGTGGCGCAGGCCGACCTGCAGGCGCGCGAGTCGTGGCACAGCTGGCTGTCTTCGCAGGTGAACAGCTTCCAGCGCACGATGGTCCTCGCGCCGGACCGCGAACTCGACATCGCCCATCTGCAGGCCGAGGTCGACCAGAAGCGCAGTCTGTATAACGCCTTCCAGCAGCAGTCGGCCGCCGCGCAGATCGCCGAAGCGTTCCAGAACGCCAAGGTGAGCGGTCGCTTCATCATCATGGAGCAGGCCAACCGGCCGCTGTCACCCAGCAAGCCCAATCGCGTGCTGCTCGTGCTGCTGTCGGTGATCGTCGGCGGCATGATCGGCGTGGGTACGCTGCTGGTGGTGGAACAGCAGGACCAGTCCATGCGCAGTGCCGACGAGGTCGAACGCCTGCTCGACCTGCCGGTGCTAGGCGCCATCCCGCGCGTCGAGGACCTCGAGCGCATCCGCCGCCGGCCGCGCCCGCAGCAGGGCGCTGGCGCGACCACGCCCGGTGCGCTGCCCGCGCCGCGCGACCAGGGCCTCATCCAGCGGCTCAAGCTCGAGAGCCCGCTCGGCCTGGAGTTCAAGCGCATCTACCTGAACCTTGCGCGCACGACGGGGCGTAGCCTGCCCGAGACGCTCATGATCACCAGCTCCACTCGCGCCGAGGGCAAGACGACCACAGCCGCCTGCTTGGGGATCACGCTCGCGCGCGAACACAAGCAGCGCACGCTGCTGGTCGACTTCGACCTGCGCAGCCCCGCCCTGCACCGCGCGCTGGGCCTGCCGGGCAGCAGTTGGGGGCTCTCGCAGATGCTCCAGCAACGCAACTTCGATGAGCGCTTCGTGCGCCAGACCGCGCTGCCGGACCTGGACTTCCTGCCAGCCGGCCGCAGCGAACGTCCGGCGGCGGAACTCATCGACCAGGATTCCGTCGCGTGGTTCCTGCGCGAGGCGCGCGCGCGCTATGCGCTGATCGTGATTGATGCCGCGCCGAACCTGGCCGTACCCGACCCGCTCATCCTGGGCCGCGCGATCGAAGGGGTGCTCTACGTGATCAAGGCCGGCTCCACGGTGCGCAAGGCCGCTGAGCACGGCGTGCGCATCCAGCGTGAAGCCCGCGACAACGTGATCGGTGTGCTCATGAACGACGTGGGCGAGTTCCTGCCGCAGTACTACGGCTACAAAGCCAACTACTACGGCTACAAGTCCGAGGCGGCCGAGGGCTGAGCCCCTCGCGAGCGTCCAAGAGTCAGGAGCCCGGTCCGTTGCGCAGCCTCCGTGTCCTTCGCAACGTCATCACGAACTACCTGCGCTTCTTCTTGGCGGGGGCGATCGCATTCGTGCTGACGCCGTTCATGGTCCGCCACCTCGGCGACCGTGACTATGGCCTCTGGGTGACCTTGTTCTCGCTGACCGGCTACTTCGGTCTGTTCGATCAGGGCATCCGGCCCTCGCTCGTGCGCTACGTGTCTCGCGACCACGCCGCCGGCGACCGCGACGGCCTCTCGCGCACGATCAGCAGCGCCTTCGCGCTCTACAGTGTCGTCGCGATCATCGCCCTGGCCGTGGCCGTGGTCGTCGCGCTGCAAGCGCCCGCGTGGATCCGTGTGGACGCCGACCTGCTCAAGGTCGCGCCGGCGCTCATCATGGTCGTGGGGCTCTCGATCGCGCTGGGCTTCCCGCTGGGCGTCTTCGGCGCCGTGTTATCGGGCCTGCAGCGCTACGACATCGCCAACGCGCTCGGCATGATCGTGGGCGTGCTGCGCGCGATCCTGTTCGTGGTCGTCCTGCGCTTGGGTGGCGGCCTGCTCGACCTGGCGTGGGCCTCGCTCGTGATGAACGTGCTGGGTCACGCGGCCTCGTGGATCTACGCGCAGCGCCTGCTGCCGGGTGTGAGCTACGGCCCGCAGTGGGTCACGCGCGAGCACCTGCGGCGTATCGCCAGCTATGGCGGATACGCGTTCATCGGCGCACTCGCCACCAACATCGCGTTCCAGACCGACGCGCTTGTGATCACGCCTATCCTGGGCGCCGCGCTCGTCACGCCGTTCGCGCTGGCGTCGGGTCTGGTCGACAACGCGCGCACGCTCGTGCATTCGGCGGCGTACGTGCTCTCGCCCACGGCGAGCGAGATGGACACGCTGGGAGAGGGCGACAAGCTGCGCATGATGCTCGTCGCGGGCTCGCGCTACTCGGTGTTGGTCAGCTGGCCGGTCCTCGCCGGGCTCATCATCTTCGGCTCGAACCTGCTCACCACGTGGGTGGGGCCCAAGTATGCTTCCGCGGGCCTGTTGCTCGCGGTCCTCGCGGTGCCCACCATGGTCGCTCTGCCGCAGGCCACCGCGTCGTCGCTGCTCTTTGGCGTGAGCCGTCACAAGGGCGTCGTGCTCCTGTCGATCCTTGCGGCGTTCATCAACCTGGGCCTGTCGCTCTGGTGGGCTCGCTGGCCGGCGCCGATGGCGTGGCTTTTCGGCGTGGCCCTCAGCCCGGGGCTGGTGGGTGTGGCCATGGGCACCGCCGTGCCGTTGTTCTTCGTGAGCGGCATCGCGACGATGGTGTTCGCATGCCGGGCGCTCTCGCAGCCGTTCGCGCACTATCTGTGGGAGGGCATGGTGAACCCTGGCTTGTTCACGCTCGCGTTCGCGCTGCCGGCCATGCTCGTGCAGCGTCTCTGGCACCCTTTAGGTTGGCTTCCGATCCTGGGTTCCTGCGCGGCGTGCTGGCTGGTATTTGCGGCCGTGGTCCTGCGTTTCGGCATCCGCGAGCCGGATCGTGCGCGTTGGGGCCGAATGATGCCGGGTCTCTTCGGTCGCAAGCGTGCGGCCGCTGGCGAAGGAGGTGTCTCATGAGCCGTCCCACCGTCTCTGTCGTGCTCGCGGTCTACAACGCGGCGTGGTGCATCGAGCGGGCGCTGGACACCGTCATGGCCCAGACCGCGCCGCCCTTGGAGGTGATCGTCTGCGACGACGGGTCGTCGGACGGAACCCCCGACCTCGTCGAGCGCCGCTACGGGGTACGCGTGCGCGTCATGCGGCTGCCGCACCAGAACGCTTCGGCGGCGCGCATCCCGGGGCTAGCGGCTGCCTCGGGCGACTGGCTCGCGTTCCTCGATGCCGACGATTGGTGGGCGCCGGAGAAGCTGGAGCGCCAACTCGAGTTCCTCGAGAAGCATCCCGAGGTCCGCTGGCTCACGAGCGATGGCGAGTACATCTCGGACGATGGCCTGATCCGCCAGTCGTGGCTGAGCGACTACTTCGATCCCGTGCGCGACCGCGTGGGCGATCTGTTCGAACCACTGGCGCGCCGGTGCTATCCGCTCATGAGCTCGATGCTGGTCGATGGCAACGCCTACCAGCAGATCGGCGGCATGGACCCGCGAATCGTCTATTCTCATGACTACGACCTGTGGCTGCGCCTTGCTGCGCGCTTCCCGGGCGCAGTCATGGCGGACCGGCTCATCTCATACTGGTCGCACCCGAACGCGCTGTCTCGCAATTACGAGGCGCGGCACCGCGACGACCTCATGCTCATGGAGCGGATCGCCGCCGGCGAGCTGCGGCCCGAGCCGGCTATGCGGGAACTGGGTGAGGAGCGCGCTTCGACGCTCGCATTCCAGATCGGCCTGAACTGCCTTCGCACGGGGCGTGGAGCGGAAGGCCGGGCGATCCTGCGCCGTGCGGCGCGCAGCGGTCCGCCGCGCCGGCGGATGCTGGCGACGTTCGCGGCCTCGGTGCCCGACTTCCTGTTGCCGCAGCTCATGCGCATGCAGTGGCTCAAGGGAGCGATCACCTCGACACGTGGGGCGATCCATGTGGAGCGTGACGCGGCGCCTCCCGCCGTCGCCACGGGGCACGACCGGGCGGACTCCGCATGAGTGGCGCGCTACGCATCTCGGTCGTGATCCCCTGCCACGACGGCCTGCCCGACGTGCTCGAGGCTGTTGCCTCGGTGCTGGCACAGACCGCGCCGGCGCACGAGATCGTGATCGTCGATGACGCTTCGAGCGACGGCTCTGCGAGAGCGCTCGAGCAGCGATTCGGCGAGCGCGTGAAGTTCGTGCGCGGGCATTTCGGCAGCGCCTCGGCCGCCCGCAATGCCGGCTGGCGTGCGGCCGCCGGTGAGTGGGTCGCGTTCCTCGATGCGGACGACTTGTGGTTCCCCGATAAGCTCGCGGTGGCCGCCGAACGTCTCGCCGCCGCACCCAAGGCCGATTGGTTCTTCAGTGATGGCGCCTTCCGTACGCTCGACGGCCAGTGGCACGCGTCGTGGTTCGGGCTCTATGCGGATCTGGTGGAGCCCTATGTGGGCTCGCCGGTGGCACAGCTTTTCGAAGTGAACTTCGTGCTCACGTCTTCCACGATCGTGCGCCGTTCGGCGCTCGAGGCCGTCGGGGGCTTCGATGAGGCGCTCACGCACGCCGAGGATCTGGATCTGTGGATCCGTCTCTCTCGCGCCGGGCTCGCGACGGGCTCGCGCCGCGCGCTCGTGCGCTATCAGCATCGCGAAGGCGGCCTCACGCAGCAGACCGTGAAGCGGCTCGAGGGCGGTTGGATGTTGTTCTCGCGGCTCGCGGCCGACCCGGCCCTCGCGCCCGGCCTGCGCCGGCGCGCGCGGCGCCGCGCGTCGCTCTATGCCTACAAGCTGGCTCTGCATGCTCTGCGCGGCGGCCATGGCGGCGCGGCGCGCGAGCACTTCTCGCGGGCATGGCTGGTCCCCGAGCGCGTGGTGCCGGTGTTGCTGGGCTTCGTGGCGACGCTGCTGCCTGCGGCCCTCTTCCAGCGGCTGCGCGGACGCAGCAGCGCCGTCGCCCTGGCCACGCCCATGGTCGCGGTGCGGCGCGTCGCGCTGCGGGGCGAGGATGATCCCGGAGCCGGCGATGCAGGTGCGAACGGCCGCGCTGGGGAGCGATCGTGAACCGGGAGCCTGAAGGCGTCCGGCGCGTGGATCCTGCAGGCGAGGTGCGCGTCGCCGCGCACCGCCAGGCCGAAGCGATCTCCCGGCACATGGTGACTTACGCGGCGATCGCCGTCGTGATCATCATCATGTGCGCTCTCATCGCGCTCGACTACCTTTTCGTTCAGGAGACGCACCGCGTCATCAAAGTACTCATCGGCGTGACCGCGCTCGGCGCGATCCTTGCCATGCCGCGTCTGGGACTGCTGCTCCTGCCGGTCGTGACGCCGTTCCTGCCGTGGGTGCCGCCGACGCCGATACCCGGGCTCAATCCGCTGAACGTCCTCTTGTTCTCGATCTTCGGGACCTTCGCCCTGGGCCGCATCCTTGCGCGCCAGGACGTTTTTCGTCCGACGCGGCTCGGACGGATCCTGGGATTTCTGCTGCTTCTGTGCCTGGTGTCCATCTTCCGCGGCGCCGCCGTGCCCACGGGCTATATCTATGACGCCCGCGCGACCAGTCTGCAGTTCTTCCGCGCAGCGACCACCTTTGCACCGTACTTCATCTATCTCTCCATGCTGCGCGACCGCACGGAGCGCCGGCGCGTCGCGTGGGCACTGCTCATCGGCCTGCTGCTCGAGGGCCTCGTCACGATGAAGCTCGGCCGCAACGGCTCGGGCAGCCGGGCGATCGGCACGATCGGCCAGTCGAACGAACTGGGTGCGTACCTCGCGATCTTCAGCGTGATGGGCGCGGCGATGATGGCGGGTACACGCAACTGGTTCGCCAAGCTCTCGATCGCCGCGATCGCGGGGATCGGCGTGCTCGGCGTCATGTTGTCGGTCTCACGGGGCAGTCTGCTCGCGCTCGTCGCCGGCCTGGTGGTGGTCGCGTGGCGCAGTTCCAAGTGGGTCGTGGGGTTGCTGGTGCTGGCGCTTGCCCTAGGCCCGATCTGGCTGCCGGACTACGTCATGGACCGCATCAAGAGTTCGTCGGTGCAGGTCGAGGGCAGCGACGAGGCCACGGTCGACATGGCGGCCGAAGCTCGCCTCGAGACGTGGCGCACGATCCTCACGGTCGTGCAGGATCACCCGCTCGACGGCGTGGGTTTCGCCGGACTGGCTTATGTACTTCCCGATGTGGGCTCCGAACTGGGCTTGGAGGAGGTCAAGGATTCCGCCCACAACACCTTCCTGCGCATGCTCAGTGAGATGGGCGCGGTCGGACTGGCGCTGTTCGTCTGGCTGCTCTGGAAGGCCTGGGTGCTGGGCGACCAGGGCGTGCGCCGTGCGCGCGATGCGTTCGACCGCTCGCTCGCGGTGGGCCTGTGCGGCGCGGTCGTGACCATGGTGGTCTCGTGCGCGTTCGGGGACCGTTTCTTCAGCGTGATCATCTCGAGCGGATTCTGGATCCTTTGCGCGCTTGTCGACCATCAAGTGCAGAACGAGCCGGCCGCCGAGCCGGCGCTTGCGGTGGTTCCGCGCGCGCGCCGCTTCGGAAGGGCGCGCGCATGAGTGGCCGTGCCCTGCGCTGGCTGCTGAGCCTTGGCGTGCGCGCGCCGCGCGCACATGCGGGTGCGCCGCGCCTGACGATCATCCGTCAGCACCGGATCTATCGCGCCGAGGAACGTCCGCTCTACCGCCTGGGCGTGAGCGAGGCGATCTTCGAGGCACAGGTCGCATCGTGCGTCGCGGCCGGGCTCACGCCCATGACGGTGGCTGATGGCCTCGCGTGGCTGGCCCGCGGCGAGCGCGGCCACCGCGTGGCCTTCACGTTCGACGACGGCTATGCGGATAACGCCACGCACGCGGTGCCGATCCTGGCGCGATACGGCGCCAAGGGCACGTTCTACCTGGCCGCCGGCCTGATGCAGGAGCAGCGCGCGCCATGGTGGGACGAACTCGCATGGTGCCTCACCGAAGCCACGCGCAAGCGCGCGAGCATCGACTTCGGCGCGCAGCCGGTGGCGCTGGAGCTGGGAACATGGGCGGGGCAGAGGGTTGCGCTCGGCGCGCTGCTGCCGCTGCTGCGCGTGCCGCCGGACGAACAACGCGCGCGCTTCGATGCGCTGAGAGGCGCGACCGGCGTGAGTTCGCCCGCGCCCTGCGAGCTGGCTGGCTGGCCTCTTGCGGCGCGGTTCGCCGAGGCTGCCATGGAGGTCGGGGCGCACACCCTGTCGCATCCGTTCCTCACACTGGTACCGCCGGCGTCGCAGGCCAGCGAGATCGCGGACTCCGCGGCGCTCATCCGTGAACGGCTGGGCGCCCCGGTGACCGGGCTCGCGTACCCGAATGGCGACCACGACGAAAGTGTCGTGCGCGCCGCGCAGGCCAGCGGGCTCACGTACGCGGTCACCACGAATGCGGGTGACTGCCGCGACGTGCGCGCGCCATTCCGCCTTCCGCGCCGCGCGCTCACCGAGGGCGCCTGCATGGGCCCTGGGGCGCGCTTCTCGGCGCACATGCTGCGCGCGGAGCTGACCGGCGCGTTCGATCCCTTGCGTCGCGGGCGCGTCGAGGCGGGCACATGAGCGCGCCGACACCGGGCTCGCCGCCGCGCCGGATCCGGCTGTTGTACGTGGCCGGCAACTTCGTCACGGGCGGCGCGGAGCGTCACCTGCTCGAGATGTGGCGGCGGCTGGACCGCACGCGCTTCGACGTGCGCATCGCCTGCCTGCGCCGCGAGGGCGCGTTCACGCCGCAGGTCGAAGCGCTCGGCTTGCCCATCATCGATCTGGAAGTGACCAAGCTCTACAACGCGACGGGCGTGCGCGGCTTGCTCCGCCTCATCTCGTTGGTGCGCGAATTCCGGCCCGACGTGATCCATGGATATCTCTTTGGTCCGAACCTGTTCGCGGCGCTTGCCGGGCGGCTGTGCGGCGTGAAGGTCGTGGCGGTGGCCAAAAGAAATGTCGACGCTTTCGAGACGCCGCGGCAGATCGCCGTGCAGCGCATGGCGCACCGCTGGGCCACGCATGTCACTGCGGTGAGCGAAGAGGTCGCGCAGAGCTCCGTGGCACTGGGCGTGCCGCGCTCGCGCGTGACGGTGATCGAGAACGGTGTCGACATCGCCCGCTTCGATGGCCAGGACGCGAGTGGCGATGGCTTGGGCTTGCCCGCGCGTGCCGCGGACGTGCCGCTCATCGGCAGCGTCGGCTGCCTGGCACCTCGCAAGGACTACGGCACGCTGATTGCCGCGCTCGCGCAGATGCGCGACCAAGGCGTGGCATTCGCATGCGCGATCGCCGGGGAGGGACCGGACCGTCCAGCGCTCGAAGCAC
Organism: Candidatus Eiseniibacteriota bacterium; assembly: GCA_025360715.1. GTDB lineage: Bacteria > Eisenbacteria > RBG-16-71-46 > RBG-16-71-46 > RBG-16-71-46 > CAIXRL01. The sequence goes on from JANYBS010000039.1 coordinate 26,547, forward strand.
AGGCCGCACAGCTGGGCTTGAGCGCACAGGTGGCGTTCCTGGGCGAGCGCCGCGATGTGGACCGGCTGCTGCCGGCGTTCGATGTGTTCACGCTCTCGTCACGCGAGGAGGGCATTCCGAACGCTCTGCTCGAAGCCATGGCGGCGGCTCGCGCTTGTGTGGTCACCGACGTGGGCGGCAATCGCGAAGTGCTGCGCGATGGTGTGACCGGCTGGCTCGTGCCGGCGCAGACGCCCTCTGCGCTGGCGGACGCGCTCACGCAGGCCATGCGCGATTCCCGCGAGGCGCAACGCCGCGGCCACGCCGCACGCGAGGCGATGCTGACCGAGCGCAGCATCGATGCGATGGTGCGGCGGCATGAGAAGTTCTACGAAGACGCACTCGGCCGCGACGAGGTGGCGTCATGACGCCTGCGGGCGCTTCGCGCCAGCCGAGCATGCTGTACGTGACGACCACGTTCCCGACGCTCGCGGCGTTCATCGAGAATGAGGTCAAGCGCCTGCATGCGCGCGGCGTGCGCGTGCAGGTGGTGACGTTGCGGCGCAAGAGCACCGAGTACCAGCCGGAACATGCGCCGCTGCTGGAACTCACGCAGGAGATCGGCTCGCCGTTCGCGCTTGCGGGGTGGGGCGCGTTGCTCGCGTGGCTGGTCCGCAAGCCGCACGTGCTGGTCCCCGAGGTGGCGCACATGCTGTGGGCATCGCGCCGCAGCGCGTACGCGCTTGCCGGGCACCTTGCATACCTGCCCGCGGCCGCACGCGTGGCGAGCCTGGCTCAGGCCGAGGACATCGATCGCATCCATGGCGCATGGGCGCACTTTCCGGCGTCGGTCGCCTATCTGGCTGCAAAGCTCACGGGCCGGCGCTTCAGCATGGCTGCACATGCCGGCGCCGACCTGTATCGCACGCAGGCGTTCCTGGCTCCCAAACTGCTTGCGGCGGACTTCACCACCGCTTGTGTGCGCGGCAACGCCGACATGCTGCGGCTCTTGGCGCCGGGCGCGCGCGTCGAATGGCTCTACCACGGCACCGACCTGAAGCGCTTTGGCACCATCGTGCGCGCGCGAAGCGCCGAGCCGATGCTGCTGGTGGTGGGCCGTTTGGCGGCGCCCAAGGGCTTCGATGATGCGCTCGTCGCGCTCGGACACCTGCGCGCGCGCGGACTCACGCCGCGCTTCGTGATCGTGGGCGACGGCCCCCAGCGCGCGGCGCTCGAGGACCTGGCCCGTTCGCAGGGCGTCGAATCGCAGGTGGAGTTCCGCGGTGCGCTCGACCACGACGGCATCGCGCCGCTGTACGCGCAGGCGTGGATGCTGCTCGCGCCCAGCAAGGTCATGGCGAATGGCCGCCGCGACGGCATCCCCAATGTGGTCATCGAAGCGATGGCGGCGGGGGTACCGGTGGCGGGCACGCGCGCGACCGGCATCGAAGAAGCGGTGATCCCCGGACGCACCGGCGCGCTGTCGGATCCGAACGACCCCAAGGCGCTGGCGGACGCGATCGAGCCGCTGCTGCGCGACGCGGCCGAAATCGACCGCCTGGGCGCGATCGCGCGCACCTCGGTGACCGAGACGTTCGACGCGGATGCGAACTTCGAGAAGCTGTGGGCTTTGTTCTTCGCGGCCGCTTCATGACCATGCGAGTCATGCACGTGGTCGAGGCCATGCATCAGGGCGGCGCCGAATCGCTCGTGGTCGAGCATGTGCGGCTCGCGGCGCCGGGCATCCAGAACACGGTCGTGGCGCTCAATCGTGGCGGGCCTTCGCTCGAAGCGGCCGCGGCAGCCGGCGCCGATACGGTGCTGCTCGGCAAGGGTGACGCGCGGCTCGCGGGACTCTTCAAGCTTTCGGCGCTCATGCGGGAGCGCCGCATCGATGTGGTGAACGGTCACAATCCCACGGGCGCCATGTATGCGACGCTCGCGGCGCGCATGGCCGGCGTGCCGGTCGTGGTCCGCACCGAGCACAGCATTCACTATCCGGGCCGGGGTTTTCGTTTCTACGGTCCCATCGAGTCGCTCATCACCACGCTGAGCGACCGGGTGATCTGCGTCTGCGAGGCCTCGCGCGCGAGTCACGCGTCGCGCTTCACGGGGCAGGAGCACAAATTCATCACGGTCTTGAACGGCATCTCCGATCCGCCGGTGCCGGCGCCCGATCGCGATGCGACGCGCGCCGCGCTGGGGCTTGCCGCCACGCAGCGAATGGCGCTCACCGTGGGCAGCCTGACCAAGCAGAAGTCGCAGGACGTGATGCTGCGCGGCTTCGCGCGCGCTGCCGCGCGGGTGGAGGGCGCGGTGCTGCTCATCGCCGGCGAGGGTGTACTGCGCGAGCCGCTTCTGGCATTGCACCGAGAGCTCCAGTTGGGCGAGCGCGTGCGGTTCCTGGGGCCGCGTACCGACGTGCCCACCCTGATGGCCGCGTGTGACCTGTTCGTGTTGTCGTCCTCACGCGAGGGGCTCTCGGTGACGCTGCTCGAAGCGATGCGCGCCTCGCGCGCCTGCCTCGCCACCCAGGTGGGCGGCAATGGCGAAGCCGTGGCTGACGGCGTGACCGGCCGCATCGTGCCGGTGGGAGACGATGCCGCCATGGGAGATGCATTCGTGGACCTGCTCGAACATCGCGAGCGCCTGGCCGCGTTCGGCGCAGCCGGGCATGCGCGCTGGCGCGAGCGGTTCACGGCCAGCGGCATGGTCGGCGCGACCGAGCGGCTCTATCGCGATGCGCTCGCAGCGCGCGGGCGGGAGGTGGCGCATGCGGCTGCTTGAGCCCGCGGGGGAGCCGTACTTCACTCTGGCTGCGATCGGCGACGTGGGCGTTATCGGCAGCGCCCGCGCGCGCGCAGCGCGCGAAGGCTGGGACGCGCCGTTCGCCGCGCTCGCGCCGGCGTTCGCCGCCGCCGACCTGTCGTTCGCTAATCTGGAGTTCCCGGTCGGACGCCGCGACTGGGTCAAGGCTGGCCGCGCCGATGAGTTCTTTCACGACGACGACATCGCCGCAGCGCTCGTGCGCGCCGGCGTGAAGGTCGTCTCACTGGCCAACAACCACATGATGGATTGCGGACCGCAAGGTCTGGCGCGGACGCTCGAGGTCTGCCGCTCAGCCGGCTTGGCGGTGATGGGCGCGGGCGCCGACCTGGCGGCGGCGCGTGCGCCTGCGCGCTTCACCGTTCGCGGCACGCGCGTGGCGCTGCTCGCGTACTCGCAGACCAGCACCGATGCCGCGGGCGCCCAGTCGCCGGGCATCGCGCCGCTAGATCCCATGATGATCACCGAGGACGTCGCGCGCGCCCGTTCCCAGACGGACGTCGTGATCGTCTCTGTGCATTGGGGTTCCATGTACGTGGACTACCCTCCGCCACGCGTGCTCGATCAGGCCAAGGCGATCCTCGCCGCCGGGCCCGACGTCGTGCTGGGGCACCATCCGCACGTGCTCCAAGGCGCGGAGCGCCGCGGCCGGACGATCGTGCTCTACAGCATGGGCGACGCGGTGTTCAACTGCCGCGCCGGCGACTTTCACGCCCAGGTCTCGGCCCAGGTGCGGCTCGAGAGCGCGGTGTTCATGCTCACACTGGCGCATGACGCCCATGGACTCGACGTGCAACCCCTGCAGCTGGACGATGACGGTTTCCCCTCCGCCGCCGCGGGGCCGCCGGCCGACGCGGCACTCGCGCGGTGGCGCGGATTGAGCGATGGTCTTGCCGACGCGGAGGCGCGCTTTGCTGCCGAGGGCGCGCCACGATTGCTGCAATACGAACTCCAGAGCCTTGGCACTTACGTGCGCCAAGGTCGATGGGATCGCGTCGTGAAGCTGCTGGGGTCGGTGCGGCCGCGTCATCTGCCGCTGCTATGGACCGCGCTCACGCGAGGGAAGAAGAAGGCCGCTGACCCACCTGCAAGGAGATCTGCATGAGCAACGCCGCGGATAACGCACGTGAGCGCTTCGAGCGCTTCGTGCGCTGGACCATCCAGAAGGAGTACGGCCCCATCCAGGCGCGGCTGCCAGAAGGCGAGCGTGCGGCTTTCGCGGACTACTACAAGAACCTGCCCAAGCCCGGCGATGAGGCCGCGATCGCGCGCTACCTGCGCGGCTTCTGGCGTAGCGAGGCCGGCTGGACGGCGCGCTGGATCGGCGAGCGCGCCAAGGCGATCGGCGCGCGTCCACGCGTGATGGACGCCGGCTCGGGCTTCGGCACGTACGCGATGCTCTACGCGTCGGCGGGCGCCGATGTCGTGGGCGCCGATCTGCGCCCGGACCGCTTGGCGGCGGCGCAGACTCGCCTCGAGTTCCACCGCGAGTCCACCGGCGAGACGTTGCCCGTGCGCTATGACCGAGCCGACCTCACCAAGGAGTGGGACGGCGACTACGACCTGGTGTGGGTCTACAACGCGCTGTCGCACATCGATCCGGTCGAAGGCTTCCTGGAACAGGTGCGCAAGCACCTGAAGCCCGGCGGTGTGCTGGTGATCGGCGACATCAACGGCGCGCACCCCAAGCACCACAAGCGCCTGCAAGAGATCCGCGGCGACGATGTGCACCCCGGCTACACGGCGCCCGACGGCCAGCACTACACTTATGCCATGGAACGCGAATTCCCGCCGGGGGAGATCCGCCAGATCTTCGAGGCGAATGGCCTGCGCATGGTCCATCACGAGCTCTTCTGGGGCGGTCTCGGCATGTTGCCCGAGCCGGTCTACCAGCTGGCCATGCGGCCAGTGCAGAGTATGTGGTGGTTCGGACACCAAGTGGCGCTGCGGCAGCTGGTCGTGGCCACGCCCGCTCGCTGACTTCATTCAAGGACCCCGCTTCGATGCGCGTGCTCTTCGTGACCCAGTACTTCCCGCCCGAGACCGGCGCCGCGCCTGCGCGCGCCCGGCATCTTGTGCGCGCGCTCGTGCGCGCCGGGCATGAGGTGCGCGTGGTCACGGGGCTGCCGAGCCATCCGGCCGGCGTGATCCCGCCGCAGTGGCGCGATAAAGCAGGCACGCGCGAGACATTCGAAGGCGCTGCGCTGGAACGCGTGTGGCTGTACGCGACGCCGAACAAGACCGCGCTGCGGCGGCTCTGGAACCACCTGAGCTTCGCGCTCTCGGGGCTGCCGGTGCTGCTGTCGGGGCCGGCGCCCGACGTGGTGATCGCGACGACGCCGCCGCTCTTCCACGGGCTCTCGGCCATGATCGCTGCGCGGCTGCGCGGGGCGGTATTCGTGAACGACTGCCGCGACGACTGGCCGCATGCCGCGATCGCACTGGGCGAGATGCGGCCCGGTCTGGTGGCGAACGTCCTCGACGGTATCGCGCGCGCGTTCCAGTCGCGTGCGGCGCGCATCCTGGTCGTGACCCCGGGCATGCAGAGCCAGCTGGCTTCGCGCGGTTTCGAGGCGCGCAGGCTGGTGTTCCTTCCCAATGGTGCGGACACCGAGCTGTTCCGGCCGCGCAGTGGCGCGGGTCTTCCACAAGCGAGCGCGGCCGGAGGCCGCGCACCGGCTGAACCGTCGTCGCCCTTCACAGTCCTCTATGCCGGCACGCACGGCCTGGTGCACGGCATGGAAGCCATCATGGATGCGGCCGTGCTGCTGCGCGAGGAAGGCGTGCGTTTCCGCTTCGTGGGCGACGGTGTGGCCAAGGCGGCGCTGCAGCAGCGCGCGCAAGCCGAAAGCCTGACGAACTGCGTCTTCGAGCCCAGCGTCGCGCCGGAGCACCTCGTGGCGCTGCTGCACGAGGCCGATGCGTGCATCGCCACCACGCGCGGCAGCAGCTTCGCGGGCGAGACGATCCCCGTGAAGATCTTCGACTATCTCGCGGCCGGCTGTCCGGTCGTGGCCGCGGTGTGCGGCGATGCCGCCAGTGTGGTGGAGCGTTCGGGCGGCGGCCTTGTGGTGCAACCCGAGAGCGGCTCCGCGATCGCCGAAGGCGTGCGGCGGCTCCAGTCCGACTCGGCGTTGCGCGCCCGACTGGCCGAGTCCGGCCCGCGCTTCGTGGAGCGCGAGCATTCGCGCCGCGCGATCGGCGAGAAGCTCGTCACCACGATCGCGGAAGCGCATACCGAGGCGAAGGGGCGGGGGATCGCGCCGCGGCCCGCCGGTGTGCATGGTGCGCTCAAGCGCCTGATCGACATCGTGCTGTCGGCCGTGGGCCTGATCGTCGCGTGGCCGGTGATGCTGCTGCTCGCGACCGTGATCCGGCTCGATTCGAACGGCCCGGCGCTCTTCCGTCAGAGCCGCATCGGCCAGGGCTCGCGGTGGTTCACGCTGCTCAAGTTCCGCAGCATGGCGGCCGGCACACCCGACCTGGCCACGCACCTGGTGCAGCCCGGCGTCGTACGCGTCACCCGCATCGGCGCGTTCATCCGCCGCACGAGCCTGGACGAGCTGCCGCAGCTCTGGAACATCCTGTGCGGCGACATGACGCTCGTGGGCCCGCGCCCCGCGCTCCACAATCAGTACGATCTCATCGCGCTGCGCCAGCAGGCGGGAGTCGATGCCCTGCTGCCGGGCCTCACGGGCTGGGCGCAGATCAACGGCCGCGACGAGATCCCCATGGCGCAGAAGGTGGCCTACGACGCCGAGTACCTGGAGCGCCTCTCGCTGGGTTTCGATCTCGAGATCCTCGTGCGCACGGCGCTCACGCTCTTCACCATGCGAGGCGTGCGATGAGCACGTCGCTCACGAACGTGACGCCGCGCCGCAGCGCGCTGCCGGGCTGGGCACAGCTGCTGCTGCTGATGGTGCCCATCGCGGTGGCCTATCACAACGCGGCGTCGTCGTTGTGGTCCACGTGGATGACGAACGACAACTACTCGCATGGCCCGCTCGTGCCGCTCACGTCGCTGGCGCTGGTCTGGATACGCCGCGACGTCCTGCGCGAGCGTGCCGTGGCGCCCGACGCACGCGGGTTGGTCTTGGTGGCTCTCGCGTGCGCGATGCATGTCTTCGGCGTCCGCGCGGATCTCTTCGCGCTGCAGGGGTGGTCGTTCATCGTGCTGCTCTTCGGGTTGACTCTCGCGCTGCTGGGCATGCCGCTGCTGCGCGCCCTCGCCTTCCCGATCGGCTACCTGGGCTTCATGCTCACATTCCCGCCAGTCGTCATGAACACGGCGAGCTATGCGCTCAAGGGGATCGCGACCCTGGCGTCCACCGTGATCGCGAGGGCGTGCGGAGTGGAACTGCACCGCCAAGGCATGTCGATCTTCATCCATGGTGGCGAACTGCGTGTGGAGAACGCTTGCAGCGGCCTGCGCTCGCTGCTGGCACTGCTCGCGACCGGGACGCTCTTCGCGTACTTCCAGAAAGGCGGCCCGTTGCGCCGCGCCGCCGTACTCGTTGCCGCCCTGCCGATCGCGGTGCTGGGCAACGTGG
>JANYBS010000092.1 GCA_025360715.1 Candidatus Eiseniibacteriota bacterium
AGGACATCGAGATGTTTCCCGATGAGATCCGTGGTGATCTGGCGGATGCACTGGCCAGGCTCGATGCCGGGTTGGTCCTTTCGATGCCGCTGTCGCGTCAGATGCCAGACATCGGACGCGGCGTTCACGAGCTCAGGCTGAGAGATCGCTCGGACGCATACCGAGTCGTGTATGCGCTTGTCCGAAGAGGCACAGTTCACGTGCTGCACGCGTTCAAGCAGACAACGCAATCCACGTCCGCCAGCGATCTGGAGTTGGCGCGAAAGCGGTTGAAGGAGATCCCCTCTTGAAGACCGATCGGACGAGGTCTGAAGCACGGCTGGCAAGTCAGCTTGGCATCTCGAAGAGCCGGGCAGCTGAAGCCGTGATCAAGGCGCAGTTGATCTCAGCGGTCACTCGCGAGATGGACCGTCGAGGCTTGACACACACGGAGGTAGCGGGGCGTTCGGGGCTCCCTCGAACTGCCGTGACCGGGATCCTCTCCGGTAGCCTGCAGAAGGTGACCATCGACCGTTTGCTTCGCCTTCTCGAAGCTGTGGGTCTCGAAGCGAGCGTCAAGGTGAAGCGCACGGCATGAAGGCGGACACTTGATCGGCGTGGTCGCTTGGCGAACGCTGAGCCGAACCGCAAAGGTGGCGCTGCTTTCGGCGTATCTGAGCGCGAGTGCGGCGTGGAGCGCGACGGCACTGGCCAAGTCCTCGATCTGCCCGCTGCCCGCGAGGTTCTTCGGTGTGCTGTCGTGCGCCGACTGCATTGGCATTCGCCAGCGGATCGATCTTCTACCGAACTCGAAGTTCGCCCAGACTGTCGAGCGCCTGCGCGAGGGCGATTCTCAGCAGGATGAACTTTCGTACGGGATCTGGTGGATCTCCGCGGACGGCGGCACGCTCACGCTCGATGCTGGGAGCGACGCTAACGGGCAGGATGTCCGCTCGGTCTGGCGCTTGAGTGATGCTCGCACGCTTCGCATGCTTGTCGACGAGCGGGGTGACTCGATCGCATCCAATCTCGATTTCGAGGTCAGGCGAGTGGACAGCTTACCGGCAGCCCGATTCGGGCAGCCACCTGAATTCCAGGCTCCGCTCGCGAACACGCGTTGGGTCCCGCGCCGCATCGCAGGTCGCTCGGTCACCGCGACCGCGCGGCAACAGGAACAGTGGATCGTGCTCGATCAGAGGACCCGGCGAGTCACCGGCTTGGCAGGCTGCTGTGAGATCACAGGCATCTATGATGTGGGGTTGAGGACTCTGCGGATCCGCGGACTCGTCCCAATACGCCGGACGTGCCCCGACCTCGAAGGCGAGGCGGCGTTCCTGAAGGTGCTGCACCGGACTTGGGGCTACCGAGTCGCCGGGCGCCGGCTCGAGCTACTCGATCGGCGCGACGCCGTGCTTGCCGATCTCGAGGAGCGCAATCAGTAGTTCCACACCGAGTCTGAAGGAGCGATGTGATGGGCATCCTGAACCACCTATTCCTAGCCGGTGAGTACGCCGAGGGCGCCGCGAAAGGTTGATGACCGACAGGTTCGTCAGGCTCGCTGTGCGTCCGCCCTCATCGCAAGCAGCGCGTGTTGCAGCAGCAGGATCTGGCCGAAGTGCCCGGCGAAGTGCCCCACCATGAAGTTCAGCATCCATCGCACCTCGAGTTCGCGCGGTTCGCCGTTCGGGCGCGGGCGCTGCCGGATGCTCGTCAGGTCGGAGTCCGTTGCGCCCGCCGCGACGCGCTTCAGATGCTCGCGAGCGCGGGCCAGCAGATCGTCGTAGAACGCCAGGTCCTTGCCGGCAAGAGCCGCCGGTGGCGCGCTGCCCTCGGCGAGCGGCATGCCACTATCGGTGATACCGATGATCTCCGTGAATCGGACCTGGTCGCGTTGCAGGTCCTCGATACCCATCCCGGTCCAGCCCACTTCGGTGATGGCCTGGTGCGCCATGAGCATGCCGATCGTGTTCATGCCGGGCGCGATCTGCCACTCGAGGTCTGCAGGCGTGAGCTTGCGGGTCTGGTCGTGCTGGCGCGCAAGCAGATCGTCCATCTGCGCGATGAACGAGGCGGCTTGCGGTGAGGCGAATCCCGACGGGATCACGAGAGCGCTGCGAGTGACGGGTGACATGGAGTCTCCTTGAGCAGGTGGGTGTGTGATACGTGTGGCGCAGCCGGCGCGGCCCGCCTCAAGCCTTGACGACGAGGTCGATCTCGACGCACGCGCCAAGCGGCAGCGCGGCCACGCCGATCGTCGTGCGTGCGGGAAACGGCTGCGCGAAGTGCTTGGCGTAGATTGCATTCATCGCGGCGAAGTCGCCGATGTTCGTCAGATACACGCCGGCGCGCACGACGTCGTCGAACGTCCGTCCGGCCGCCTTGAGAACGGCTGCGAGATTGAGGAACACACGCTCGGTCTCGGCGATCACTCCTCCCTCGACCACCTTGCCGGTCGCCGGGTCTTGGCCGACTTGGCCGCTGAAATAGAGGAAGCCGCCGGTCTCGACGGCCTGCGAGAACGGGCCAACGGGCGGGGGGAGTTCCGGTGAGGTCACTGCCGTCTTGTTCATGGTGCGCTCCTTTCGAGCGAGTGGGTGACGTACTCCGCGGCGACGGAAATCACTTTCTCCTTTGGGGCATGTTTCCAGTAGTGCATTATTCTCAGCATCATATTGCCGCCACGGCACGATACAATCGCCCCCCGGCGGTTTGTTTCGACTGTTTCCTCAGGAGGATCCCGTGCTCGAGGATCTGCATGCGCTCGTTGCATTCGCTCAAGCCGGTTCCATCGCGGGTGCAGCGAATCGGCTGTTCCGGACACCCTCGGCGATCACCCGGCAGTTGCAGAGACTCGAGGCCGAGTTGGGTGCGGAGTTGCTGGACCGCTCCACCAAGCCGCCGCGCCTGAATGCCTTGGGTACGCGCGTGCTGGAGCGCGCGCGCGAGGTGCTTCAGCAGTCGGACGCGCTGCGATCTCTCGCCTCGAGCGACTCGGAGCCTCACGGTCTGCTGCGCATCGGGCTCGCGCATCCGCTGGCGGAGGGCACGTTCATCGACCCGATCCGGGCGCTTACGGAGAAGTACCCCAAGGTCCGGGTGCGGCTCTCGAGTGAGCGCACGAATGAATTGTTCAACCGCATGCTTGCGGGCGAGCTCGACGTGGCAGTCGTGCCGTTCCCAGAGGGTCGAACGGCGCCCGCACCGCTCGTCACGAAGATCATCGCGACCGACCGTGTGGAGATCGTCCAGAGCGCGAAGGGGGAGTGCAAGAGCGACTGGAAGAGCTTGAGCGAGGCGCGATGGGTGCTCAATCCGCCCGGCTGCTTCTTGCGCGCCGGCCTCATCGATCGAATGGAGCGTGCCGGGCTCGCCCCGTTGATCGCCGCCGAGATCCACAACATGCATCTGCAGTTGGCGTTCGTTCAGTCGGGATACGGGCTGGGCTTGCTACCAGCGCGATTCGTGGCCAGCAACACGTCCCGCGGCACGGTCAAGGTGTTGCGCCCGCCGTCATTCGAGTTGCGCTTGTCGGTGGCGATCGTGCGCGTGGGACGACTCGGCGCGCTGGAGCAGGCGGTCGAATTGCTGGAGAATGGTGTCCGTCGGCTCTTCAAGCCCGCGCTTTCCCACGGCCGCGCTGCAGCGGCGAATCCCAAGGATCACCCCTGATCGGTCAGCGTCTCGCCCACTATCAGATCATCGCCGCCATCGGCGCGGGCGGCATGGGCCAGGTTTTTCGCGCGACGGATTCCAAACTCCATCGCGATGTGGCGCTCAAGATCCTGCCGCCCGAGATGGCCGCCAGTGCCGAGCGACTCGAGCGGTTCCAACGCGAAGCGCGCTCTGTGGCCGCCCTCAACCATCCGAACATCGTCACGATCTACTCGGTCGAAGTGGCTGACGGGATCCACTTCCTGACGATGGAGCTGGTCGAGGGCGAGCCGCTCGACCGGCTCATTTCCGATCGCGGCATGCCGGCGCCGCGCCTGATCGAGATCGCCACGCGCCTTGCCGATGCGCTGGCCGCGGCCCACGACAAGGGCATCGTGCACCGGGACCTCAAGCCTGCGAATGTCATGCTGACGAGCGACGAGCGCGTGAAGGTCCTCGACTTCGGCCTCGCCAAGCTCGACCGCTTTGAGATGAACGCCTCGGCCGACTCGCAGCTCGCCACCGAGCTCAAGACCACCGAAGGTGTTGTGATGGGCACCTTGCCCTACATGTCGCCCGAGCAGCTGCTCGGGCAGGCGCTCGATCACCGCACGGACCTTTTCTCGCTCGGCGTGATGCTGTACGAGATGGCGAGCGGGCAGCGGCCATTCGCGGGAGCTCCGGCCGATCTCGCCGCTGCCATCCTTCGCGATTCGCCGGCGCCACTCGCCGCGCGGCGCAGCGATCTGGCACCGGCTTTCACTGGGGTCATCGCGCGTTGCATGGAGAAGCGCGCCGCGGACCGATTCGCCTCGGCGCGAGAGTTGCTGGACTCGCTGCGAGCGGTTGCGCCGGGACTGTCGGCGGCGACTGGCGAGTCAGCGGCCCGCCACGAAGCGCCGGCGCCGATCGCGATCGCGGTCCTGCCGTTCTCCGATATGAGCCCGGCGAAGGACCAGGAATATCTCTGCGAAGGTATGGCCGAGGAGATCATGCACGCGCTCATGCGGATCGACGGGATCCGCGTCGCGTCCCGCACCTCGGCGTTCCGTGCCGGCCGCAGCGGCGACCTTGCCTCCATCGCGAGCGCGCTCGGCGTGGGGCATGTGCTCGAAGGCAGCGTGCGCTCGGCAGGCGCGCGCTTGCGTGTCACCGCGCAGCTCACCGATATCGCGAGCGGCTACCAGCTCTGGTCGCAGCGCTTCGACAAGGAAGCCATCGATGTCTTCGCCATCCAGGACGAGATCGCCGCGGGCGTCGTCGATGCGGTGAAGGCCCGGCTCGGGCCGCGCAGCGGCAGGGTTCACGCGCGCACACCGGCGCATGACCTGGACGCCTACCGCAGCTATCTCAAGGGCCGGCACCTTCGCGGGATCGAGGACTTTGGTGGGGCCATGCGCGCGTTCGAGGAGGCCACTCGTCTGGATCCCGCCCACGGGCCTGCGTGGACCGCGCTGGCGGAGATCACGGTCCTCTCGGCGCACATGGGAATGATCCTGCCGCGCGATGCGTGCGCAAGCGCAAGGCGAATGCTCGCGACCGCACATGCGCTGCAGGGCGAGTCGGCCGAGGGTCTGCACGTCGAGGCGTTCGCGGCTTTCCTCGAGCGCCGTTGGAGGGAGATGGAGATCGCGTGGCGCCGCGCGATCGAGCTCGAGCCCGATCACGTGCTCGCTCTGGGCTCGTTCGCGGTCACGCTGTGTGGCCGCCAGCGTCCCGACGAGGCCGTGCCGTTGTTCGAGCGCGCGCGGCGGGCCGACCCGCTTGCATCGTTTCCCTACATGCTCACCGGATGGGGACTGCTGGTGTGTGGAAGAGCGCAGGAAGCGTTGCGCCCACTTGAGGATGCCCTCACGTTCCAGAAGGACGACGCTTCTGCCATTGCCGCGCTGTGCATGACACATGTCGCGCTCGGCCGGTTCGAGGAGGCCATCCAGGCAGGCGAGCGTGGTGTCCAAGTGGCGCACCGGTCGCCTTACTTCCTTGGCGTCCTGGGATGGGCGCTCGCATCGGCAGGCCGCACGAGCGATGCGCGGCGGGTGCTGGGCGAACTCCGAGCGCGGCCAGCGTCCTCCCCCACGGCGGTGTCCGAGGCCTGGCTGCTCGGGGCACTTGGCGACATCGACGGAGCGTTTGATGTTCTCGCGTGTGCCGAGGACGAGCACCAGGGGTTGCTCTACTACACGGGCATGCCGGGGTTCGATGCGCTGCGCACCGATCCGCGATTCACGGCGCTACTAAGAAGGCTCGATCTCTCGCCCGAATGAGCACGAGGTCGAGCGGGCCGCCCGCGGCGCTCAGCGCGCGTGGGATACGGTATACATCGTCGACTGATAAGTCGCGCCGCAGTAGACGATGTGGCCGAGGTCCTCGGTCATCGACACGTTGAGCACGCCGATGAGTCCCGCAGCGTCATGGTCACCGAGCACGGTGACGGTGCGCCGCTCACCCGTGGCGATCTTCACGAGGTCCACCTTGGCTGGGACATCACCGCGCCCGAAGCAGTACAGCGCATCTCCGGCACGGCTCCAGCGGATGACCTCGTCCTCGTTTCGCATACCGGGGATCACGCGTGCCGCCGTGTCGCCCGTGGTCGCGCAGATCACCCAGCCCTTCGCCGAGCGCGCCGCGAAGTGAGCGCCATCCGGGGCGGGGTAGCACTCCCAGAGCCCCTCGGGGCCGACTGCCTGAGAGTGCCCGGTGCCCGGCTCGAGCACGAATGTGCGCGAGTCCTGCTTGGGCATGTTCCCGCAGACCAGCAGGCGCCGACCGTCGGGCAGCCACCGCACGCATAGGATGTTCTCGAAGCCGCCGGGATCGAGCCGCTTCGCCGCACCGGTTCCGAGCGGGTACGAGAAGATGTGAGGCGGCGAGGACGGCACGACGGCGACCAAGGATCGCCCGTCGGGCGAGAACTCCTCGGGGATCCCCTCGCCGAGTCGCACGATCGGGCCGCCTGCGGCGGGCCGCACGACCGCCGAGTAGTTGCCGCCGGCGATCACGCTCTGGTCCGAGAGCGCGAGCGTGCGACCGTCTGCAGACAGCGTGGGCTGGTTCGCGCTGTCGAGCCAGGACACGTCGGTCTCGGCGGCACTACCGGCGCGGCGATAGCGCAACTGTGTCGGGATCTCATCGTGTGTCGCCGCCCACGTTCCATCAGGCGCGATGTCGTGCAACGTCACGAAGCCGAGCGAGCGCGCCGGGGTGCGTGCGCCGCCATCGCGACTCACCTCGTAGACGAGGTACTCGCTGCCGTTCTCGGTGGCGCTGAAGTGGATCACGTCCCCGCGCGGCGACCACGCAAGCCCTTCCATCGATGCGAAACCGGTCGCAAGGACCCGCGCTCGGCCGTTGCCGTCTCGGCCGACGACCATCACCGATCCGCGATCGTCCCATCGCTGCGGATGCTCCATGAACGCAACTGCATCGCCATTCGGTGAGACACGGACGTCGCTGAGGTACCCGGTGCTCGTATGCAGCACCTTGCCCACCGGATACTCGAGCCGGTCACTGCCGCCCACCTGATGGATGACCGCCATCTCCTCGCCGTCCGGCGCCCAGTCCGCTTCACGGACATCATCCATGAGCGCGCGCGGGGCTGCACCTTCAAGTGGCATGCGCGACAGCGTGCCCTCGAAGAGCCGGTGATGGCCAGTGAATCGCGCGTGATCGAGCACGGCGAGTTCGCCGCGTGAGGAGACCGAGAGTAGATGCACGTTCTCCGGGCCGATCGGTTGCGGCTCTGGCGCGTTCTCGCGCAGCACCCAGAGCCGCGGATGGTTGCCCGAGAGCGCGGCGCTCATGACCAGCGTGTGCGAGTCGCGCACGAAGCGCGCGGCGAAGATCGACTGGCTGCGGAAGGTGCGGCGCTGGATGTCGATCGGCAGCGCGGTGCCTTTGCCCGGAGCGGCGCCTCGGCCGACCACGAAGCCGGTGACAATCAATGCGGCGAGCGCCGCGTAGCCGAGCACCGTGCGCATTGGGAACCCGGCACGAGCATGCTTCGCCGCCGGGGCGCTGGTCGAGGAACCCTCGGCCCGCAGCCACTCGAGCTGCAGCTTCACATCGTGCGCCGTCTGGACGCGGTCATCGGGCTGCTTCGCGATACATGCCTGCACCAGCCGGTCGAGCGCGGGTGAGGAGGAGGCCGCCACGCCCGCCATAGGAGCGGGCTCACGCTCGAGGATGGCGGCGATCAGGGCGGCCCGGCTCGGCGCATCGAATGCCCGCTTGCCCGTGGCCATCTCATAGAGCACGCACCCGAGCGCCCAGATGTCGCTGCGCGCGTCGGCGTCTTTGCCTTCGAGTTGCTCGGGCGCCATGTATGGAAAGGTGCCGACGAGGACGCCCGCGGCGGTGAGCGGATGTTCGACCGTGGGTGTGTTGCTGAGCGCACTGGGCGAAGGTGGGGTGCCGGATGACGATGATGCCGCGTTCGTGCGCGCGAGGCCGAAGTCGAGCAGCTTTGCGCCCGAGCGCGTGAGCATGACGTTGCCGGGCTTGAGGTCGCGGTGGACGACCCCCGAGCGATGCGCACAGGACAGCGCGTCGGCGATCTGGGCGCCGAGCCTTAGGACCTCGCCGTAGGGCAGCGGGCCACGCGCGAGCCGCGTGGCGAGCGACTCGCCTTCGAGCAGTTCCATCACGAGGAAGTCGGTATCGCCCTCGTTGCCGACATCGAAGAGCGTGCAAAGATGTGGATGGTCGAGAGCCGAGATCGTCCTCGCCTCGCGCTCGAACCGTGCGCGCACGTCGGGCTGGGAGCCCAGATGCTGTGCGAGCACCTTGACCGCCACATCGCGATCGAGCCGTGTATCGCGCGCGCGGTAGACTTCGCCCATACCTCCGGCGCCGAGCGGCGAGAGGATCTCGTAACGGCCAAGACGTGTGCCCGGGGGGAGGGTCATCTCCTCAAGCTACCTTACGCCCGCGGCTCCATGCCACAGGGAATCGCCGCAGGGAGGAACACTATGCACTGAAAGGAGGCGCTTGGCAGCGCTCATGAGGTAGTCTCCGCCGGGCACGTCGCAGGTCGGTTGGGGAGGGCCATGCTCGGGACAGTTCTCGGCAGGTATCGCATCGATGAGATGCTCGGAGCGGGTGGTATGGGCGTGGTGTGGCGCGCGCACGACCCGCAGCTCGATCGCGATGTGGCGCTCAAGGTGCTGCCAGATCCGCTCGTCGCGAACGGCGACGCGCGCGCGCGGATGCTGCGCGAGGCGCGCATGGCGGCGGCGCTCAATCACCCTCACATCGTCACGGTCTATGAAGTGAGCGAGGCCGGCGGGCACGTCTACATCGCGATGGAATACCTTTCCGGCCGATCGCTTTCCCAGGTCATGGCGGCCGGCGGCATCCCGTTCGCGGATGCCATGCGGTTCGCCGGCCAGATCGCGGCCGCGCTGGCATGCGCGCACGAGCAGGGGGTCGTGCACCGCGATGTGAAACCCTCCAACGTCCTGGTGGGTCCGCGCGGAGACGTGAAGGTGCTCGATTTCGGGCTCGCGACTCGCGTTGTCTCGGACGACTCGGACACACGTTCGCTCGACGTCACGCAGGCGCGCGCGCTGGTCGGCACGCCCTCCGCGATGGCGCCCGAGTTGTGGCGCGGAGCGCGAGCGGATACCCGCAGCGATGTGTGGGCGTTCGGCGTGTTGCTCCACACGCTGTTGTCTGGCACGCCGCCCTTCGCTGGCAAGACCTCGCATGAGATGTCGTTGGCGATCCTCACCACCGAGCCGCCGCCACTACCCCGCGCCGTCCCGCCCGCAGTGTGCGCGCTGGTCGCCCGCTGCCTCCAGCGCGATCCCGAGCGGCGGTTTCGTTCGGCGCTCGAACTGAACGCTGCGCTCGAAGCGATCTCCGCGGTCACCGCGGCGCCGGTGAGTCTCGCCGGCGGATCGGCGCAAACGCCGGCACCGCGTGCACGCCGGAGGCCGGCCGCGGTTGCCGTCGGCGCCGTGATGGTGATCGCAGTGGCAGCGGCCGCGCTCGCGTGGTGGATGCGGAGCCACGCCCCGGGTCAGGCGAACCGGCCGATCATGTCGCTCGCGGTGCTGCCACTGGACAACTTCTCGCACGACGCCGAGCAGCAGTACTTCGCCGATGGCATGACCGACGAACTGATCACACGGCTCGCGCAACTCGGCACCATGCGCGTCATCTCGAGGACCTCGGTGATGCGTTTCCGCGGCGCGGCGCTGGCCTTGCCCGAGATCGCACGCCAGCTCGGCGCGGACGCCATCGTCGAGGGTTCGGTCCAGCAATCCGGTGGACGCGTCCGGATCACCGCCCAGCTCGTGCGCGCCGCGAATGACGAGCATCTGTGGGCCCATAGCTACGAGCGAGAAGTCGGCGATGCGCTCGCGCTCCAGGATGAAGTGGCAGAAGCCATCGCTGGCGAAGTCGCGGGGACGCTCGCCCCGATCTCGAGGCGGCGACCTGCGGCCCTGCCCGGCTCGACGGCGTCTTCTGGCGCCCTGCAAACCACCCGGCAGCCAGCAGCCGTCCAAGCCTACCTGCGTGGGCGAGACAGCTACCAGCGGTGGACTCCCACCGGGGCGCGCAAAGCGGTGCAGTTCTTCGACCAGGCACTCGCTATCGACTCCACGTTCGCTGCGGCGAGCGCGGGGCGAGGGGCAGCTCTGTTGGCGATCACAGCCGATGCAGACACGGCTCAGCTCGCACGCACGGCGATCGCCAAGGCACTCACGATCGATCCCGGCCTGGGCGAGGCACACGCGGCGTTGGCGAAGTTCCTGTTCATGCACGATTGGAACTTCACCGAGTCCGAACGGGAGTTCCGCCGAGCGCTCGAGCTGAACCCCAGCGATGCCGACGCGCACCACCACTATTCGCACCTGCTGGCGGCGCTGGGCCGGGTACCGGAGGCACGGGAACAGGCGGCGCTCATGTTCAAGCTCGACCCCCTGGCTCCGGCCAGTCTCGATCACATGGCGTGGGTGAATTCCATGTCCGGTCACCTCGACGAGGCGAGGGCGTGGTGCGACAAGCTGGTCGCGCTGGATCCCACATACGGGGATGGCTATCCGCAACGGGCGCGGATCGAGCTGGCGGCGCGCCAGTGGGGCGCCCTTCGTCGAACGCTCGAGCAGGGCCGCAATGCGGGCGCGGAACTGGATCCGCTCGCGTTCGAGCTCGTGACTGCCGCCGAGGGGAGCCGCAACGTAGAAGGGATCCGTGTGCTGCACAAGGTCCTTGCGCCCGCCGACAAATACATCTGGGATCTTTCGATCCTGGCTTCGTGGGCTCTGGTCTTCCGCAACCGGGACGAAGCGTTTGCAGAGCTCGATGCGGCAGTCCGGGCACGCAGCTACAGCGTCTTGTTCATCAACCTCGAGCCAGCGCTCGCAGAGTTGCGCACCGATCCGCGCTACACCGCCCTGCGTCGGCGCATGCACCTGCCGGATTGAGGGGGCGTGAGATGCGCGCCCGGTGCACGGCATCGCACTCTACTACGAGCAGTACGGGCCCGCGACGGGCACGCCGCTCGTGCTCCTGCCCGGCGACGGCTCGACGATCCAGGGCACGTACGCCCGGTTCCTGCCGCTGATCTCGCAGCACCGGCGCGTGATCGCGTTCGAAGAGCAGGGCCACGGCCGCTCGGGCGTGCACGCCGGCCCGGAGCGGTTCGAGGACAGCGGCGATGATTTCGAGGTGGGCATCGAGCAGTTGGGCATCGCGCGCGCCGACGTGATGGGTTTCAGCAATGGCGCGAGCAACGCATTGCTGGTGGCGGTCCGGCATCCCGAGCGTGTGCGCAAGCTCATCTTCGCGTCATCGTTCACCAAGCGCGCGGGGGCGCAGAGCTGGTTCTGGCCGATGATGGCCAACGCCGACTTCGCCGGCATGCCCGCGGCGCCCAAGGCCGAGTTCCTGCGCGTGAATCCTGATTCCGCGGCGCTTCGCCTGATGCACGACCGCGACCTTGAACGTATGCACTCCTTCACGGATCTGCCCGACGATCAGGTGCGTAGCGTCAAGGCGCCCACGCTCATCGTGTGCGGCGACCACGACATCGTGACGCCCGAGCATGCACTCGAGCTCTCGCGTCTTATCACCGGTGCGCGGCTACTCATCGTGCCGGGCGGGCATGGCGACTTCTTCGGCGAGCTCACGGCGCCGGCGCGCCCGCCTGCGATCGAGGCGACCGTGAGGCTGATCGGCGAGTTCCTCGACGAGCCCGCCGCTTCCAAGCCCTAGCCGCCGGCAGCAGAGTCACACTCGAGAGGGCTCTTCTGCGCATCGCGGGCGGCCTGGCATGTGAGCCGGCCGCATCGCGATGGCGAGGAAGAAAGTGATCGTCGACCCGCGGGTAGACGATCACCGATGTGCGCGAATGCCGCTACTGTCCGTCGCTCCAAACCGGCATGCGGCCTGGCGTGTACGGCGCGCCCTGCTGCTCGAGCCGGGCCTCGAACGCCGCGACACGTTCGTGCGCAGCGCGCAGTTCGCTGAGCACCTTGCCGAAGGAGGCACGCGCTTCGTCATACGCCTTCTGGTAGGTGCCGGTCGGGCCGGCCGTGGTGGCCCAGAGCGAGCCGGTGATCAGATCGGTGCGGCCCTTGAGCGACATGCGTGCC
>JANYBS010000228.1 GCA_025360715.1 Candidatus Eiseniibacteriota bacterium
CCGCGTTCGTCAGCTTGCCGTCCTCGGCAGCTCGGACCAGTCCGGCCCGAGGCGCTTCCTTCTGGCTCATCGTCAGGTGTCCCATAGGGAGGACACTTTCACGTTGCACTTGGGGCGGACAGAATCATGTAGCAGCCACAGGCGGCGCGCGTGGCATGGCGCGCGCGGCGGCGAGCGGCTACTCTGCCAGCGGTTGCAATGACCGCCCCCGTAGGAGCGCAGGAGAACATGCTCGAACGCCTGACCATCCGTGACCTCGCGCTCGTCGAGCGCGCCGAGATTGCTCTTGGCGAGGGACTGCTCGCCGTGACGGGCGAGACCGGCTCTGGCAAATCACTCTTCGTGGATTCGCTCGGCATGCTCGTGGGTGCGCGCGCCGATGCCGACATCGTGCGCGAGGGCGCCAAGTCCGCCATCGCCGAAGGCGAGTTTCGTTTGGGCGGCTCCAGCGCCAGGCGCGTGAACGCGCTCTTGGAAGAGTGGGGGATCGAGTTCGACGGCGAGACTCTGATCGTGCGCCGCGAAGTCACCGCCGAAGGCCGTAGCCGCGCGAGCGTCAATCAGTCGCCGGTCACGCTGGCGAACCTCAAACGCCTCGGCGAGTTGTTACTCGACCTGCACGGCCAGCATGAGCATCAGAGCTTGCTGCGCGAGGGCGCGGCGCTCACGACGCTCGATCGCCTGGCCGGCCTCGAGGATGCGCGTGCGAGGTACGCCGACCTGCTCGCGGCGCTGCGCGAAGCCGAGGGCGAGCGCGAACGTCTGCAGACGTCGCTCGCCACCTATGCGGAGCGCCGCGACTACCTGCTGTCGGCCGCCACCGATCTCGATGACGCCGCGCTCGTGGACGGGGAAGAGGACACGCTCAAGCTCGACGCCGCGCGACTCGCGCACGCCGACCGCCTGCGGCAACTCACCGCGCAGGCGCTCTCGGCGCTCAGCGAGGACGAGGCGTCGGCAGCGCGCTCGCTCGGCAGCGCGCGCCATGCATTGGAACAAGCGGCAGCGCTCGATCCCAGCCTGGAGGAGACGCTCGCGCCGGTGCAGGAGGCCGCGATCGCCGCCGAGGATGCATCGCGCGCGCTGGCGCGCTACCTGGATTCGCTCGAGGCCGACCCGGCCGCACTCGAGGCGATCGAAGAGCGCCGCGAGCGCATCGCGCGCCTTACGCGCAAGTACCGGCGCAGCGTGCCCGAGTTGCTGGCATGGCGCGAGGAGCTGCGAGCGGAACTCGCCGACGGCGAGGATGGCGACGGCGCCCTGGCACGCGTCCAAGCGCGGCTCGAGGATGCCGAAGCCGCCGTGCGCCGCGAGGCCAAAGGGCTCACCAAGGCGCGGACCGCCGCGGCCAAGGAGTGGAGCGCGCTGCTCAGCAAGGAGCTGCTGCCGCTGGGATTCCCGCACGCGCGGGTGACGTTCGAGGTGTTGCCGCTGGCGGGTGCCCGCCCCGGAGCGAACGGCTTGGACGAGGTCCTGCTGCGCTTCACGGCCAATCCCGGCGAGCCCGCGCGGCCGTTGCAGAAGATCGCGTCAGGCGGCGAGCTCTCGCGGGTCATGCTCGCACTCAAGTGCGCGCTGCAAACCCGTGACCGGGTTGACCTTCTGGTTTTCGACGAAGTAGATTCCGGTATTGGCGGGAGTGTCGCCCAAGCGGTCGGGGAACGTCTCCGGCGCCTGGCGCAGGACCGCCAGGTCATCTGCGTCACCCACCTGCCCATGATCGCCGCGCTTGCGCGGCATCATCTGGCGGTCTCGAAGCAGATCAGCGCGGGACGCACCATCGCCCGGGTCCAACTGCTTGAGAAGAGTGCTCGCGTCGAGGAACTCGCGCGCATGCTCGCGGGCGAACGGGTGACCGATACCACGCGGCGCCAGGCCCGCGAACTGCTCGCGACGCCCGTACAGGAGTCCTGAACGGCGCCCCGGCGCCCGAGATCCCATGCTCGTCCCGACCCGATCCGAGTTCCACGCCCTCGCCAAGACCGGCAAGCTCGTCCCGGTCTATCGCGAAGTGTTCGCCGATCACGATACGCCGGTCTCGGCGTTTCGCAAGATCGATGACGGCCCATATGGCTTCCTGCTCGAGAGCGTGGAGGGCGGCGAGAAGTGGGGCCGCTACTCACTTCTGGGCAGCCGCCCGTCGATGGTGTTCATCGCCCGCGGTGAGAAGTGCGAGCTGCACGAAGGCGCGAACGTCACGCCGCTGCCCGGCACGCCCGTCGAAGAGTTGGCGCGACTGCTGCGCGAGCGTCAGGCCGTCGCGCTCCCGGGTCTGCCAAGATTCTGCGGCGGCGCGGTCGGCTACCTGGGCTACGACGCCGTGCGCTGGTTCGAGAAGTTGCCCTCGCAGGCAGTCGATGAGCTGCACCTGCCCGATGCCGTGTTCGTGTTCGGCGATGTCGTGAGTGTGTTCGACAACCTCACGCACACCATGAAGGTGGTCACGCACGCGCGAGGCGGCGACGACCCCGACAAGGCATACGACGCCGCGGTCGCGCGGCTCAACGCCGAGGTCGAGCGCCTGCGCAAGCCGTTCTCGTGGGTCGAGCCTCCCGCGTGGGGCGAGGCCGGCGAGCCCAAGTCCACGGTGAGCAAAGAGCACTTCATGGAATCGGTCGAGACCGCCAAGGAGCACATCCGCGCGGGCGACATCTTCCAGGTCGTGCTCAGCCACCGTATGAGCGCCGATGTGTCGCAGCCGGCGTTCGAGGGCTACCGGGCGCTGCGCGTGACGAACCCGTCGCCGTATATGTACTTCCTGCGCCTGGGCGACTTCGCGATCGTCGGCAGCTCGCCCGAAGTGCTCGTTCGCCGCACCGACGCGACCATCGAAGTGCGCCCGATCGCCGGCACCCGGCCGCGCGGCCGCACCGCCGATGAAGACCGCGCGCTCGAAGAAGAGCTGCTGGCGAACGAGAAAGAGCGCGCCGAGCACGTGATGCTCGTGGACCTTGGCCGCAACGACATCGGCCGCGTGGCCGAGTTCGGCACCGTACAGACGAATGAGTACATGACGATCGAGCGCTACTCGCAGGTCATGCACATCGTCTCGAACGTGCGTGGCCGCGTGAAGGGCGAACTGGCGCCGCTCGATGCCGTACGCGCCACGTTCCCGGCCGGCACGGTCTCGGGCGCGCCCAAGGTGCGCGCGATGGAGATCATCGATGCGCTCGAGCCGGTGCGCCGCGGGCTCTACGCCGGCGCCGTGGGCCACTTCGACTACCATGGCAATCTCGATCTGGCGATCGCGATCCGTACGCTGGTGTATGCGAACGGCCGCGCGTACTGGGGCGTGGGCGCGGGCATCGTGGCCGATTCCGATCCCGAGCGTGAGTGGGAAGAGACCATGAACAAGGGCCGCGCGTTGTGGCTCGCCGTGCAGCGGGCCGAGCGAGGTGCAAGGTGATCCTGGTCATCGATAACTACGATTCGTTCACATACAACCTGGTCCAGTATCTGGGTACGCTGGGCGCCGACGTGATGGTGCGCCGCAATGACCAGATCACTTTGCCCGAACTCGCGCAGATCCCGCTCGAAGGCCTGCTCATCTCGCCCGGGCCCGGCGAGCCCAAGGACGCCGGCATCTCCGAGGACGCGATCCGCGCCATGGCCGGCAAAGTGCCCATCTTAGGAGTGTGTCTGGGCCAGCAGGCGCTGGGCGAGGTCTATGGCGGCAAGGTCGTGCGCGCGCCGCGACTCATGCACGGCAAGACGAGCCCGATCCTGCACAAGGGCCGCGGGCTGTTCGCCGGCCTCGACAACCCGTTCGAGGCCACGCGCTACCATTCGCTGATCGTCGATCGTGAAACGTTGCCGGACGTCCTCGAGGTCATGGCGTGGACGCCGGAGAATGAACTCATGGGGCTCAAGCACAAGGACCACGAGACGTGGGGCGTGCAGTTCCACCCCGAGTCCGTGCTCACGCCGCAGGGCCTCAAGCTCATCGAGAACTTCCTCACACTTTGCCGTCAGCAGAGGAGAGACCCGGCTTGATCCAGACTGCCATCGCTCGCGCCATCGCCAAGGAAGACCTTTCGCGCGACCTGGCTCGCGCCACCATGGACCAGATCCTCGCGGGCGAAGCGACCCCGTCGCAGATCGCCGGCCTCGCCGTCGCGCTGCGCATGAAGGGTGAGACCGCCGAGGAGATCGCCGGCATGGCCGAGGCCATGCGGCGCCTGGTGCCGCCGCTGCACACGCGACGCTCGCCGCTGCTCGACACCTGCGGCACCGGCGGCGACAACGCTGGCACGTTCAACATCTCGACCACCGTCGCCATCGTGATCGCCGCCGCCGGCGTGGCCGTGGCCAAGCATGGCAACCGCGCGGTCTCGAGCCGTGTGGGCAGCGCCGACGTGCTCGAGTCACTCGGCGTTGGCATCGACCTCACCCCGATCGACGCGGCCAAGTCGCTCGACGTGCTCGGCATCACGTTCCTGTTCGCACCCAACTACCACGGCGCGCTGCGTCACGCCGTGGGCCCGCGCCGCGAGCTGGGCGTGCGCACGGTCTTCAACGTGCTCGGGCCGCTCACGAACCCGGCCGGCGCCACGCGCCAGCTGCTCGGCGTGTACTCCGCCGCACTGGTGCCCACGATCGCCGAGGTACTGCGCCAGCTGGGCAGCGACCGCGCGATGGTCGTGCACGGTCACGACGGCTTGGATGAGCTCACGGTTTTCGACGCCAACCACGTGGCCGAGCTGCACGACGGCAAGGTGACCGAGTACACGATCGACCCCAAGGAATTCGGCCTGGCGCACACCGACCGCAGCAGCGTCGCGGGCGGCAGCGCTCCCGAAAACGCCGCGCGGGTCCGTGCCGTGCTGGGCGGGGAGAAGGGCGCCGCGCGCGACATCGTGGTGCTCAATGCCGCCGCCGCCATGGTCGTCGCCGGAAGTGCGCAGAACATCGCGGATGGCGTGGCTCAGGCACAGAAGGCGCTCGACTCCGGCGCCGCAGCCAAGAAGCTCGCCGACATGGCCGCGTTCCGGGGCTAGCCAAGGACTCCCATGTATTGCAGCCGCTGCGGCACCTGGGCCCCCGACACACAGCCTGCGTGCAGCATGTGCGGCGCGCCGCTCACCGGCGCCCTCTTGCATGCGGCGGACCTTGCGGCGGCGCCTGCGGGTCCGGCGCAGATGGCGCCCGAAGCACTGCATACGCAGGCGGCGGCGACACACTACGCCGGCTTCTGGCGGCGATTCGCTGCCTTCGCGCTCGATAACCTGCTGCTGTTCTTCCCGCTGGGCATCGCACGCGCGCTCATGGGCCTGCCGGTCACGGGCTATGGCGGCGGCTCCGGCGATATGCGCGAAACCACCGTCGGCCTGTGCGGACTGCTTCTGTCCTGGCTCTACTGCGCGCTGCAGGAGTCCTCGGCCGCGGGCGGCACGCTGGGACAGCGCTCGCTCGGCATGCGTGTCACGGACACGCGCGGCCGGCGGCTCTCCTTCGGCCGCGCGAGCGGCCGGTACTTCGCGCAGCTGCTCACGTTCCTCACCTGCTCGACGGGCTACCTGCTGCAGTTGTGGACCGCACGCCGCCAGACGCTCCACGACCTAGCAAGCGGCTGCGTGTTCGTGGTGCAGGATCCCGCGCCCTCCGGCGCGGTCCCAGGCGCAATCGAAAGTGAAGGCCACGCATGACGCAGACGAGCGCAGGGGGCAAGGGCCACGACTTCCTGGCGCGCATCGCCGACGATCGCCGCCGGCGAGTCGCGCAGATGCAGGCCGAGAGGCCGCTGCATGAGTTGCGCTCGCAGTTGCCCCACACGCGGCCGGCGGGGCGGCTCGAGCGCGCACTTCGCCGCGGCGGCCCCGATGGCGCGATCCGGATGCTCTGCGAAGTCAAGCGCGCCTCGCCGAGCAAGGGGATGCTCAACGAGAACGTGGACCCGGTCGCGACCGCGATGCTCTATGAACGCGGGGGCGCCGCGGCTGTCTCGCTCGTGACGGAGCCCGACCACTTCCTGGGCGACCCGCGCTGGATGAACGCCGTGCGCCTCCAGGTTACGCTACCGCTGCTGCTCAAGGATTTCGTCATCGACAGCTACCAGATCCTGGACGCCGCGGTGCGCGGCGCTGACGCCGTGCTGCTGCTGGCCGCGCTGCTCTCCGAGGTCGAGACCCAGCGCTACCTGAACGAAGCGCGGCTGCTCGGGCTCGACGCGCTGGTCGAGGTGCATGACGCCGAGGAGCTGTACCGCTCGCTGCGCGCGGGCGCGACGATCGTGGGCATCAACAATCGCAGCCTGCACACGTTCGAGGTGGACTTGGGGACAAGCGTGCGCCTGCTGCCCGAGATCCCGTCGCACGTCACCGCGGTGGCCGAGAGCGGCCTCTCACGCCCGGAAGACCTGCTGCGCTTGCGCGCCACGCGCTGCGACGCGGTGCTCATGGGCGAGGTGTTCATGACGAGCGCCGATCCGGCCGCCACGCTGGCCACGCTCGCCGCGGCGGCACGAGGCGCCGCATGAGTGCCGCGCGCCGCACGATCGTGAAAGTGTGCGGCATCACTCGGCTGACCGACGCGGCCATCGCGCTCGAGGCCGGCGCGGATTGGCTGGGCTTCATCGTCAACGCCGGCGGCCCGCGGCAGATCGGCGCTGCCGGAATGGCGGCGATCCTGCGATCGCTGCCCGGCGCCGTGGGTGTGGCGGTGCTCGCTCGGGTCACGCCCCAGGCTGCGCTCGAGATCGCGCGCGAGGCCGGGGCGACGCGGTTGCAACTGCATCACTGCGATGCTCTCGCATGGCCCGCCGACTTCCCGGTTCCGTGCGCGTTCGTCACCGGCGTCGACGTGGAGGGCGTGGCACACGCTCCGCTCGCACCCGCGCCGCATCTGGTGCATCTCGATACGGCGCATGCCACGCTGACGGGCGGCACCGGTGTGAGCTTCCCGTGGACGCGGGCGCGAGAGATCGTGGGTGAGCGGCCCTTCGTGCTCGCGGGCGGCTTGGATGGCAGCAACGTGGCGCGCGCGATCGAGGCGGCGCGCCCGCACGCGGTGGACGCGGCCTCGAAGCTCGAGGCGAGCATCGGTATCAAGGACCCCGACAAGGTGCGGCGCTTCGTCGCCGCCGTACGAGAGAGTGATGAGCGATAGGCAAGCGGCACCCGACGCCACCGGACACTTCGGCCCCTACGGCGGCCGCTTCGTCCCCGAGACACTCGTGCACGCGCTCGAGGAGCTTGAACGCGAGTACCGGGCGGCCAAGGCCGACCCGGCGTTCCAGCAGGAACTCGCGGGTATCCTGAAGCACTTCGCCGGCCGGCCAACGCCAATCCTGGAGGCCGTGCGCTTCTCCGAAGCCGCCGGTTGCCGCGTGTTCCTCAAACGCGAGGACCTGCTGCACACGGGCGCGCACAAGATCAACAACTCGGTCGGCCAGTGCCTGCTCACCAAGCGCATGGGTAAGCCGCGTGTGATCGCCGAGACCGGCGCCGGCCAGCACGGCGTGGCCACCGCATCGGCCGCGGCCAAGTTCGGCTTGGAATGCGTGGTGTATATGGGCGTCGAGGACGCCCGCCGCCAACGGCTGAACGTGGAGCGCATGAAACTGCTCGGCGCCGAGGTGCGCGAGGTGGACTCGGGCTCCAAGACGCTCAAGGACGCGGTGAACGAGGCCATGCGCGACTGGGTCACGCGGGTGCGCGATACGCATTACGTGTTGGGCTCGGTGCTCGGGCCGCATCCGTTCCCGGTCATGGTGCGCGATTTCCACCGCGTGATCGGCCTGGAAGCGCGCGAACAGTTCCAGGCTGCGGTCGGCAAGCTTCCGGACCTGCTCGTGGCGTGCGTCGGTGGCGGCAGCAACGCCATGGGGCTCTTCCACGCATTCATCGACGACGCGGGCGTGCGCAAGGTCGGCGTCGAGGCCGCCGGGCATGGACTTGCCAGCGGCAAACATGCGGCGCGTGTCCCGGAGCACAGCGTGGGGGTGCTGCACGGCACGCGCACGCTGATCCTGCAGGACGCGCACGGCATGATCCGCGAGACGCATTCGGTCTCGGCCGGATTGGACTACCCGGCGCTGGGCCCCGAGCACGCGTGGATGCTCGATGAGAAGCTCTGCGAATACTCGCATGCCACCGACGAGGAAGCGCTGCATGCGTTCGAGAAGCTCTCGCGGCTCGAAGGCATCCTGCCCGCGCTCGAGTCCTCGCACGCGCTCGCGTGGGTGCTGCGCGAGGGCCACCGCTTGGGCAAGGACACGAACGTGCTCGTGAACCTGTCGGGCCGCGGCGACAAAGACGTCGCCGAGGTACTGCGCGTGACGGGGCGGGGCTGAGAAGCGGTGAGAAGCGGTGAGGTACCGCCCACACGTCAGATGTGCTATGACTCGCCGCCGCTTGTGCGCCCGTAGCTCAATTGGATAGAGCGTCAGCCTCCGGAGCTGAAGGTTACAGGTTCGACCCCTGTCGGGCGCACCATCCCGCAATCCCCGGCGCCTTCGCATGAATAGCTTTTCGCAGCCCGATCGATTCAAGCCGCTCGCGTCGCGGGAGATGGCGTCGATGTTCGACGATGTCTCGGGCCGCTACGACCTGCTCAACCGCTTCATGTCGCTCGGCCAGGACGGCGCGTGGCGCGAAGCGATGTGGCGAGCGGTCCCCGGCGACGCGCACTTGGTGCTCGATCTCGCGACCGGCAGCGGCGTCTCACTGCCCGGGCTCAAGCGTCCCGGCCGCACCGTGCTCGGCATCGACGTGAGTTTCGCGATGCTCGAAGTGGCGCAGGACACCTACGGCGGCCCCGGCTGGGCGCCGCGCTTGGCGTGCGCCGACGGCTTCGCCCTACCGCTGCGAGGCGGCGCGCTCGATGCCGTGACGATCGCCTTCGGCATCCGCAACTTCCGCCCGCGCGTCTCGGCGCTCGCCGAGATCCGCCGAGTGCTTCGCCCGGGCGGCACGCTCGTGGTGCTCGAAGCCACCGCACCCGCGCCGGGCCCGCTCCAGCCGTTCCTGGCGTTCTACGTCCGCCACGTGATCCCACTCCTGGGCCACTTGTCGCCCGACCCTTCCGCCTATCGTTACCTGAGCGAGAGCATCTTCGAGTTCGGGCACGGGCCGCAGTTCGAGGCGGACATGGCCGAGGCGGGCTTCGTGGTCGCCGCCCGTAAATCGTTCCTGCTCGGCGCCACCCGGCTATGGGTCACCCGGGCCGGCGGCGAAGTCGGCAAGAAACCCACCGGGAGCGGTGGAATCGTGCGAAATGCAGCGCGCGTCTCAGCAGCCGGCCCTGCCGGGCCTGCCCGTGAGAGCGCTTCCGGCGCGGACCAGCGCACCTGGCTGGGCCTGCAACTCGTGGTCTCCAGCGCCCTCACGGTGGCCATCACGTACGCCGTGGTGATGTGGGCCAAGCGACATGCCGATATATCGTTGACGGCATTCCAGCAGTCGGCGGGGTGGACCATCCTCCTTGCCGGGCTCGCGATCTTCGCGATCCGCACCATCTGGCTTGCCCTGAGATTCCTCGCCGCTCGCGATTGAGATTGCGCCAGTTGGCACAATTGGCACACGCATTGCGAGTCCGTCGTGGGATTTTCCCCAATGGCCCCCGCCCAAGGGATTCGACGAATGCTCGGACGCGAGAGATTGCTGGCCTCACTGATGGAACTGTCGGGCCGCTCGGCGGTGCGTTCACGCCCCGAGTTCGCCGCGGTGTTCCTGCGCTACGCCTTGGTGCTCGCCGAGGCGGACGGCGCCGTGCTCGCATTGGCGAACGGAAAGCAGATCGAGCGCATGAGCCTGCGCGCCGGCGAGGAAGCGCCCGAAGCGCCGTCCGCGCCGGTCGCCGCTTCGCCGTTCGAACGCACGCTCATGTCGTCGACCGCGCCGCGCGTGATCGCCGACATCAGCGACGCCTCGCACGTGGGCGAACTCGCCTGCCCTGGCCTGGAGGCCGGCCCCGTGCTGGCGCTGCCGGTGCGGCTGCGCGAACAGGAGTTCGGATTCCTCGTGGTGCATCGCCGCCGCGGCGCGGAGCGTTTCCACGCCCGCGATGCGCGCGCGCTGGCGCTGCTCGTGGCGTGGGCGGGCGCGATGCTCGAGAACCTGCGCCTGGGCGAGGATCTGGAGAAGCTCGCGGTCACCGACGATCTGACGCAGGTCTACAACTACCGCTACCTCAAGACGGCGCTACGCCGCGAGATCAAGCGCGCCGGCCGCTTCCGCCAGCCGCTATCGCTGGTGATGGTCGACGTCGACAATCTCAAGGCCTACAACGACCGCAATGGCCACCTGCGCGGCAGCTTCCTGCTCAAGGAGATCGCCCAGCTCTTCACGCGCCAGGTGCGATCCTGGGACCTGGTCGCCAAGTACGGCGGCGATGAGTTCACCGTGATCCTGCCGCAGACCGAGCGCGCCGGGGCCGCCGTCGTGGCCGAGCGACTGCGCGCGGCGGTCGAGGCGCATACGTTCCCGCTGGCCCCCACCGGCAGCATCACGGTGAGCCTGGGGATCGCCTGCTATCCGGAAGACGGCGACACCGTCACCGCGCTGATCGAGACGTCCGACCGCGAGCTGTATTCGGCGAAACGGCGGGGCCGCAACCGTATCGAAGGGCTGGCGCGGGAGGCCGCTTAGAGGCTCGCTGCATGCGCTTCATGACCTGACAGCCGCATGACGCCGGCGCTTTGACCACCCCCGGAGGCTCAGGTAGCGTCGCCGCCCGGTCGTATTGAGTGGATATCCCACATCATCCTGTAGCAGTGGAGGTGCCGTGTCGGAACGCATCGGAATCGCCGTGGTGGGAACGGGAGACTGGGGTGCGAACCTCGTCCGCAACTTCGCGAACCTGCCCGGCGCGCGCCTCGTCGCCGTGTGTGACGCGGACGCCCCGCGCCTGGCGAAGACCGCCGCGCAGTACCCCGGCACCAAGGCCTACGCCGATGTCGCCCAGGTCGCTGCCGACGCCGAGATCCAGGGGGTCGTCGTTGCCGCTTCGGCGCCCAGCCACTACCCGCTCGCCAAGGCGCTGCTCGAGGCCGGCAAGGACGTGTACGTCGAGAAGCCGATCA
Source organism: Candidatus Eiseniibacteriota bacterium (assembly GCA_025360715.1). Classification (GTDB taxonomy): domain Bacteria; phylum Eisenbacteria; class RBG-16-71-46; order RBG-16-71-46; family RBG-16-71-46; genus CAIXRL01. The sequence goes on from JANYBS010000228.1 coordinate 11,021, forward strand.
CGCTCGAGGTGGAACACGCCGAGGAGTTGTGCCGGATCGCCAAGCAGAAGAACCTGATCCTCATGGTCGGCCACCTGCTGCTTTACCATCCGGCCGTCACGTACATGAAGAAGATGATCGACGACGGCACACTCGGCGACCTCTTCTACGTGTATTGCCAGCGCGTGAACCTGGGCAAAGTGCGCAAGGACGAGAACGCGCTATGGAGTTTTGCGCCGCATGACCTGAGCGTGGTGCTGTATCTGCTCGGCGCCGAGCCGGTCGATGTGGTCGCGCGCGGCTCGGACTTCCTGCAGAAGGGCGTCGAGGACGTCGTCTTCGTCGACCTCAAGTTCCCGAACGGCAAGATCGCGCACGTGCACGTGTCGTGGCTCGACCCGCACAAGCTGCGCAAGGTCACGGTCGTCGGCTCCAAGAAGATGGTGGTATTCGACGACATGGACGCCAGCGAGAAGATCCGTATCTACGACAAGGGCGTCGACCGGGCGGGCGAGGTGGTCAGCTATGGCGACGCGCTCACGGTTCGCAACGGCGACATATTGATCCCGAAACTCTCACTGCAGGAGCCGCTGCGGCTTGAGTGCACGCACTTCGTGGACTGCATCCGCGACCGCAAGCAGCCGCTCACCGACGGCCTCGACGGCCTGCGCGTGGTCAAGGTGCTCGACGCAGCTCAGAAGAGCCTCAAGAACGGTGGCACGCCGGTGAAGATCGCGCCGCTGCCGCAGGAGGTCCGATGAGCAATCCGATCCATCCGTCCGCGACGATCGGCGAGGGCACGACGCACGGCGACTTCTGCGTGATCGGCGCCAATGTGCAGATCGGCAAGGGCTGCAAGCTCGGCAACTTCATCGTGATCCATGAGGGCACGGTGATCGGCGACCATGTTCGAATCGACGATCACGCCACTCTTGGCAAGCTACCCATGAAGGCCGCCAATTCCGCAACGACGAAAGAGCAGGAGTTGCCCGCGCTGCAGGTGGGCGAACTCTGCATCGTTGGCACCGGGGTCGTGCTCTATCGCGGCGCGGTGGTCGACGCCAAGGTGCTCATGGCCGACCTCTGCACGGTGCGCGAGAACGTCACCGTGGGCCGCGGCACCATCGTGGGCCGCGGCGTGACGATCGAGAACTACTGCAGCGTCGGCCGCTACTGCAAGCTCGAGAGCGAGTCGTACCTGTGCGCGTACAGCACGCTCGAGGACCGCGTCTTCATCGCGCCCGGCGTGGTGACGTCGAACGATAACTTCGTCGGCCGCACGCAGGAGCGCTTCAAGCACTTCAAGGGTGTCACGGTGAAGAAAGGCGGCCGCATCGGCGCCGGCAGTGTCACTCTGCCGGGCGTGGTGATCGGCGAGGATGCGCTCGTCGCGGCCGGCTCGACCGTGACCAAGAACGTCGATCCGCGCACCCTCGTGATGGGCAAGCCCGCCCGTCCGGTGCGTGCCGTACCGGTCGAACAGTTGCTCGAGAACCAAGGCTGGGTGGACGCCTGATCCGCCCGCCATACTCATTGCGATAGACGGAGAATCCCATGTCGACCAACACGATCTCGAAGGTGCCGCTCCTTGACCTGCGCGCGCAGTACGACACGATCCGCCCCGAGGTGGATGACGCCGTCCGCCGTGTGATGGAGAGCTGTGGCTTCATCGGCGGCCCCGAGATCAAGGGCCTCGAGGAAGAAATCGCGCGCTACTCGCAGACGGCGCACGCCGTGGCGTGCGCTTCGGGCACCGACGCGATCCTGATCGCGCTCTGGGCGCTCGGCATCGGGCCTGGCGATGAAGTGATCTGCCCGTCGTACACGTTCTTCGCGACGGCCGGTACGATCTCGAACAACGGCGCGACGCCGGTGTTCATCGACATCGACCCCAAGACGTACAACATGGACCTGCACCTGATCGAGAAGGCCATCACGCCGCGCACCAAGGCGATCGTGGCAGTCTCGCTGTTCGGCCAGTGCGCCGACATCCCGTCGATCAAGGCCATCTGCGACAAGCACCAACTCTTCCTGATCGAGGATGCGGCGCAGTCGATCGGCTCGGAGTGGGAAGGCAAGCGCTCGGGTTCCATGTGCGACTTCGGCACGTTCTCGTTCTTCCCGTCCAAGAACCTGGGCGGCGCCGGCGACGGCGGCATGATCGTGACCCAGAACGCGGAACTCGCCGAGAAGGCGCGGTTGCTCTGCAACCATGGCGCCAAGCCGAAGTACTACCATTCGGTCGTCGGCACGAATTCGCGTCTCGACGCGCTGCAGGCCGCGATCCTGCGCGTGAAGCTGCGGCACCTGGACCGCTGGAGCGAGCAGCGCGCGAAGAACGCGGCGCTCTACAACCAGCTGTTCGAAGGCACGGCGGTCGGCCGTCCGTACCACGATCCGCGTACGCGTCACATCTACAACCAGTACGTGATCCGCGTCACCAACCGTGATGGCCTCAAGGCGCATCTGGCCGAGAGGAACATCGGCTGCGAGGTCTACTACCCGGTGCCGCTGCACCAGCAGAAGTGCTTCGCGTCGCTCGGCTACAAGACCGGCGATATGCCGCACTCGGAGCAGGCGGCGCTCGAGACTTTGGCGCTGCCGATCTATCCGGAGCTTTCAGAGGACATGATCCGCCACGTGGCCCAGACGGTCCGGGACTTCGTCGCGAACAAGTAGCACAGCCGGGCCGGAGGCCCGGAAAGCTCCAGACAACCCATTCACGCGCCGCCCACCCCGCCCAAGCGGCGGCGCGTGATCGATGGTCTCCAACAGAGACCGCGCCGAGAGTCCCCTTCTCGCGGCGCCTGAACGGTCCCGATGACCGATCAGAATCGCGAATCCCTGCGCGCGCTGCTGCGCAGGGTGGATGAGGTCCGCGGCCTGTCCGACCGGAGCGCCACAAGCGCCACGGTGGGACTGGACGATACGGGCACGCTTGTTCAGACCCTTGGCGAACTCGTCGAGGAACTTGAACGCAGCCACCGGCGCCTCATCGAGACGAACGTCCAGCTCGTGTCCCTGCGCGAGGTCGCGGGCAGCCTGACCACCACGGTCGACGCTGCCGAGACGACGCGCACGGTCACGCGCTATCTGCAGCGCGCGTTCGGATTCGATCAGGTCGGCCTGCTGCTCATCGACCGCGAGCGCGGCGTGCTGAGCGGCGGATGGACGAGCGGCCGCGGCGAGCTCGCCCGCACCGAATCGCTCGAAGTCCCGCTGGTGGGAGAGCGCGGCGCCCTGGCGCGCGCCGTGTGGCTGGACCGCACGCTTTTGCACCTGGACGGCCGCCGGCATCCGCCGGCGTTCCTGACCGAATCCCACGCGCTGCACGAGACCTTCGCGCAGCTCGGGTCGCTGGCTTGCGTGCCGCTGCAGCGCAGCCAGGCCCCGCAAGGCGAGCACGGGGAGAACTGTCACGAGCGCTGTGTACTTGGCGACAGCGCCTTCCTGGCGCCGCCGCCCGGGGAGCCGGCGGGCCGCTGGATCACCGAACGCGAGGACTCGCAGCGCCGCTGCCTGGCCTGCGCGCGGCTACCCGCACTTGGCGTGATCGCCGCCGCACGCCCGCTTGGCGCACCGGCGCTCACCGCCGCCGATGTGACGCTACTGGAGTCCATCGCACTCTCGGTGGCGCCGATGGTGGAGAACGCCCGGCTGTTCCAAGAGCTGCGCCGCAGCGAGGAGTTCCAGCAACATATCCTGGACTCCATGGCGGGCTCGCTCGTGGCGGTGAACCTGCGCGGCGAGGTGCTGCTCTGGAACCGCGCCGCGAGCGACCTGCTGGGCTGGAGCGAACAGGAGATCCTGGGGACTGCCGTGGGGACGGTGCTGGGCACCGAGGGCGAATCGGTGATCGGCGCCGCGATCGAGCGAGGCCAGGAAGCCCGCCGGCGCGAGACCATGCTGCGCGCGCGCGGCGGCGCCGCGGTGCCGGTGAGCCTGACGACATCGCTGCTGCGCGATGACGGCGGCACGGTGTACGGCGCGATCGCCACGTTCCTGGACCTCACGCCGATCAAGCGCGCCGAGGAGCATGCGCGGCAGATGGACCGCCTCGCGGCCCTGGGCCGCTTCACGTCGAGCATCGCGCACGAGTTGCGCAATCCGCTCACGGGCATCGGCATGGGCGTGCAACACATCGCGCGCGCACTCCAAGGCGATGCCGCACAGCGCACCAATCTGGAGTTCATCCTCTCCGAGATCAAGCGCCTGGACCGCATCGTCCAACAGCTCTTCGACGCGACGCACCCGCGTAAGCTCACCACCGACCCCAAGCCGCTCGAAGCCACCTTCCGCCGCGCGTACCAGTCGCTCGAGCCCATGCTGCTGGATCGCTCACTACAGACGCGCTTCGAGATCGCACCCGACCTGCCGCCAGTCCCGCATGACGGCGACCAGATGCAGCAGGTGTTCATCAACCTGATCAAGAACGCCGCCGAGGCGTCGCCCGACGGCGCCACGCTCACGCTTGTCTTGGGACTCGCCGCCGAGAGCCGGGGCCAAGCGCCGGCACTGGCGGCGACGGTCACGGATGAAGGGCAGGGGATCCCCGAGGATGCCTGCCGCACGTTGTTCGAACCCTTCTTCACCACGAAGCCCGGCGGCACGGGGCTCGGTCTCTATATCACGCACGACATCGTCAAACGGCATGGCGGAAGCCTGACCGTCCAGAGTACACCCGGACACGGCGCCACCTTCCGCGTGGAATTGCCGCTGGAATCCCATGGAGGTGCATCATGAGCAAAGCCACCATCCTGGTCCTCGATGATCAGGACTCGATCCGGCACTTCGTCAGCAAGGCCCTCGAGGACGACGGCTACCACGTCGTCACCGCTGGCAACCTGCGCGAAGCGCGTGCTGCGATCGAACGCGAGATGCCCGACATGGCGTTCCTCGACTACAAGCTTCCCGACGGCACCGGCATCGAGTTGCTGAAGGAGATCAAGCGCCTGCAGCCCGAGGTGACCGTCGTCCTCATGACCGCATTCGGCGAACTCGAGACCGCCGTCGAGGCCATGAGCGCCGGCGCATTCTGGTTCGTGAAGAAGCCGTTCCAGACCGAAGAACTGCTCGCCATCGCCTCACGCGCGATGGAGTCGCAGAAGCTCTGGCTGGAACTGCGCCGCCTGCGCCATCAAGCATTCGCCGATGAGGACTACCTGCACTCGGGAAGTCCGGCCATGCAGGAGGCGTATGCCATCGCGGAGCAGGTTTCCCGCGGCGACACCACCAGCGTGCTCATCGAAGGCGAGAGCGGCACCGGCAAGGAGTACTTCGCGAACCTCATCCATAAGATGAGCGCGCGGCACTCGAACCCGTTCGTCGAGATCAACTGCGCCGCCATCCCTGCGGAACTGCTCGAGAGCGAACTGTTCGGTCACGAGAAGGGCGCGTTCACCGACGCGCGCGCGCAGAAGCTCGGACTCATGGAACTGGCCAACGGCGGAACTCTGTTCCTGGACGAGATCGGTGAGATGGCGCCGATGCTCCAGGTGAAGCTGCTTCGCGTGCTCGAGCGTCGCACGTTCAAGCGCGTCGGCGGCACCAAGGACATCACGGTCAACCTGCGCATCATCTCGGCGACGAACCAGAACCTGGAACAGATGGTGAAGGAAGGCTCGTTCCGCGAGGACCTGTACTACCGCCTCAAGGTCGTGCCGCTCTTCGTGCCGCCGCTGCGCGAGCGCCGCGAGGACATCCTGCCGCTCGCGCGGCTGTTCATGGAGCGCTTCTCCAAACAATTCAAGAAGCCGTTCCGCGACCTTGCGCCGTCGGCCCAGCGCGTCCTCACGGAGTACGCCTGGCCCGGCAACATCCGCGAGCTCAAGAACCTCTTCGAGCGCACCGTGCTGTTGGAGTCGGCGGACCTGCTCGAAGCGCAGCACCTCAAGCTCAACAACCGTGCGCGCGCGGCGGCCGACGCGTCGCTCGGCCAGCGGGTCGACGACGTGATGAACGGTATCATCCCCGCGTCGGGGATCCCGTTCGAGCCACTGGTGGAGGAGCTGGAGCGAGCCTTGATACTGCGGGCGTCGTATGCTACCAACTGGAATCAGAGCCGCACGGCGGAGCTGCTCAACCTCAAGCGCGACAAGCTCCGCTACCGCATGAAGCTCTACGGCATCCAATCGCAGGAAGACGGAGAGGCCAACAACCATTCGTCCGCAGCTTAGTACCCAGCCCCGCGCCATCCTCCGCGCGGCCTCTTGGGCCGCGCTCCTCGGCGCGGGGCTTCTGCTTGCCGGTTGCGGCTACACCGCGAGCCCGGCGCTGATCCCGCCGCACCTCAAGACGATCGCGATCCCGGTCTTCGAGAACGGCACCAGCGAGATCGCCCTGCAGCAGGAGATCACCGACGCCGTCGTGCAGCGGTTCGTGAAGGACAACCACCTCAAGGTGGTCGATGAAAAGTCGGCGAACTGCGTGATCCGCGGGAAGGTGCTCACGTACAAGAATTCGGTCTTCGGATTCACGAACACCACGCAGGCGCAGGAGTACCGTGTGACCATCACCGTGCACGTGGTGTTCAAGGACTTGGTCAAGAATCGCGAGTTCTGGAGCGACGACCTCGTCAAGACCGCGAACTACTACACGGTCAGCGTGCCGGGACAGACCGCCAAGACACCCGAGCAGGGCCGCGCCGACGCCGTGGCGAAGATCGCCGACGAGGTCCTGAGCCGCTCGGTCGAGGGCTGGTGATGGCCACCCGCAAGGCGGCGCCCAAGGACGACTCGAAGGCTGCGGCGCATGCTGTTGCCAAATCCCCTGCGAAGCGCGCAGTGAAGGCCGCGCCACCCAAGCCGGTCGATGGGTTCGCGGTGCTCGAGCGCGCGGGCAAGGGACAATTCCCCACGTCGCTGTATGTGGAAGGCCCCGACGAGGCGCTCAAGGCCGCGTTCCTCGCCGGCTTCCGTCGCGCTTGGGGCCGCGCGGTGCCCGAGTCGCCGGTACCGCACCTGAAGCACCCGAGCGAGGACAGCGTCGACGACGTGCTCGCCGCGTACCAGAGCGTGAGCATGTTCGCGCCGCGAGAGTGCACCATCGTGCTCGACGTGGAGGACTACGCGCGCAGCGAGAAGCGCGTGGCGGCGCTCGCCGAGGGCGTGACGCGGCCGGCAGGGGAGTCCTGCATCGTGATCGTGGAGTCGGCGGCCGACAAGCCGCGCAAGGCTCTGGACGCGCTCAAGGGCGCGTGCAGCGCGTATTGGAACGCGCTCACGCCCAACGTGCGCGACCTGCAGCGCTGGGGCGAGCTGCGCCTGGCCGCCGAAAGCGTCACCGCCGAGGCCGGCACGCTCGAGGCGCTCGCCAAGTCATGCGAGAACCGCCCCGAGCCGTTCTTCAACGAACTCGGCAAGCTGATCGCGAGCGCGAGCGGCAAGGGCCGCGTGACGCAGGCCGACCTCGCGCGCCTCGCGCGCCCCACGATCGACGCCGACCGCGAAGCGTGGCTTTTCGCGGTCGCGCAAGGGAACCCAGCGCTCGCTGCGAAGCTGCTCGGCCGTCTGCTCACCGAAGGCGAGGACGAGGGCGGCTTGCTGTTCTCGCTCTCGAACATGGTCGGCGGCAGTATGGGCGGCTGGTCACTCTTCCGCGCCCAGAGCGGCGCGCTCGGCGCCCGCATCAAGCCCGCCGGCTGCGCACGTGCGCTGGATGCGGTGTATCGCGCCGAAGCCGCCTGGAAGGGCGGCCGCGTGGACGCCGTGCTCGCACTGGAACTGGCGACACGAGAGGTCGCGAGCGCCTAGCCCCGCGTGGCAGCAGCACGCGGCATCCGCTATCTTGGCCGTCCACCTTCATCAGGACCGCCCATGAGCCATTTCTATCCGTTCGCCGAGATCGAGCCGCGCTGGCAGGAATACTGGGTCGAGAAGAAGACCTTTGCCGCAGAGGTCGATCCCTCACGCCCCAAGTATTACTGCATCGACATGTTCCCGTACCCCTCCGGGGCGGGACTGCACGTTGGGCACCTCGAGGGCTACACGGCGACCGACATCATCTGCCGTTACAAGCGCATGCTCGGCTTCAGCGTGCTGCACTGCACGGGCTGGGACGCGTTTGGGCTCCCCGCGGAACAGCACGCGGTCAAGACCGGCGAGCACCCCGCGGTCCAGACGCAGATGAATATCGCCAACTTCCGCCTGCAGATGAAGCGCGCCGGGCTGTCGTACGACTGGGACCGCGAGGTGGACACCACCGATCCCGACTACTACCGCTGGACGCAGTGGATCTTCCTCAAGCTCTACGAGAAGGGCCTCGCTTACGTGGCCGAGGTGCCGGTGAACTGGTGCCCCGAGCTGGGCACGGTGCTGGCCAACGAGGAAGTCGTGGACGGCAGGAGCGAGGTCGGCGGCTACGAGGTGATCCGCCAGCCCATGCGCCAGTGGGTGCTGCGCATCACCGAGTACGCCGAGCGGCTGCTCGATGACCTGAAGCTGGTGGACTGGCCCAACGGCACGCTCGAGATGCAGAAGCAGTGGATCGGCCGCTCGCTCGGCGCCGAGGTGGATTTCGCCCTCGACGGCGTCAACGGCAACCTGCGCATCTTCACGACGCGCCCGGACACGCTGTTCGGCGCCACGTACATGGTGCTTGCGCCCGAGCACCCGCTCGTGGACGCGCTCACCCCGCCCGCCCGGCGGGCCGCTGTCGCCGCGTACGTCGAGGCGACGAAGCGCAAGAGCGACAAGCAGCGCCAGGAGGACAAGGAGAAGACCGGCGTGTTCACCGGCGGACACGCGGTCAATCCCGTAAACGGTGAGAAGCTCCCGGTCTGGATCGCCGACTACGTGATGATGGGCTACGGCACCGGCG
>JANYBS010000116.1 GCA_025360715.1 Candidatus Eiseniibacteriota bacterium
CACTCGCATGGCCACCACCATCCGCTGCCCTCGCGCATCGGCGTGGCCTTTGGTGTGGGCATCGCGCTCAACGTGATGTTCGTGATCGCCGAGGTGGTCTATGGCGTGCGCGCAGGATCGATGGCGCTGATCGCCGACGCGGGCCACAACCTGGGCGACGTCATGGGACTGGTGCTGGCGTGGTGGGCCAGCGAACTGGCCAAGGCATCGCCCACGCCGCGCACCACGTACGGCCTGGGCCGTTCCACCATCCTGGCGGCGCTCGCCAACGGCGCGTTGCTCATGGCAGGTGTGGGCGCGATCGCGTGGGAGAGCGTGCAGCGTTTGGTGCACCCGCGCGGCGTGAACGGCCCCATGGTCATGATCGTGGCGGCGTGCGGGGTGGCGATCAATGCGATCACGGCGCTGCTGTTCTTTCGCGACCGCGCGCACGACCTGAACGTGCGCGGGGCGTTTGTACACATGGCGGCCGACGCACTGATCTCGCTGGGCGTGGTGGCCAGCGGCGCGCTCATGCTGTGGCTGGGCTGGCAGTGGCTCGATCCCGTGGTGAGCCTGATCATCGCGGGCCTGCTCGTGTGGGGCACATGGGGGCTGCTTCGCGAGTCGGTGATGTTGGCGATCGACGCCGTGCCCGAGGGCATCGATCCCGCGCAGGTGCAGGCGTACCTGCTCTCGCAGCCGTGCGTGGAAGCGGTACACGATCTGCATATCTGGGCCATGAGCACCACCGAGACCGCACTCACCGCGCACCTGATCATGAGCTCGGTGCCCGGGTCCGACGACATGCTCGAGCGTGTCACGCGTGAGCTGGAGAAGCGCTTTCATATCGCACACACGACGATTCAATTCGAGCATGGGGACGGCAACAGTCCCTGTGCTCAGATGCACCATGCCGGCGGCGCTGCCGGCCGCTGAGAGTTCCCATACACCCCCACGAGTCCGATCCTCTTGCCCCGGAGGCCGCGATGAAGACCGTGTTGCTCAGGGTTCTGGTTCTCTTCTTGTTCGTATCGCTTGGCGCGCGCGCTGCACACGCGGACTGGTCGCACGATCCGCGCGTGCCGAACCCGTTGATCCCCAATACGAGCTCGGACCAGCGCGTCGATGCCGCGGTGCCCGATGGCAACGGCGGCGTGTACGTGTTCTTCGAAGACGACCGCAACGGCAATAAAGACGTCTTCGGCATGCACGTGCTGGCGAACGGCACCGACGATCCCGGGTGGCCGCTGAATGGCCTGGCGATCTGCACGGCGGCCGGCGACCAGACGGCCATCAAAGCCGTCAGCGACGGCGGCGTGGGAATCTGGGTGGTCTGGAACGACAATCGCTCGGTCGCCGCCAGGAACTACGCTTCACACGTCGACGGCGTGGGCACGATCCAGGCGGGCATCCCCGCCAATGGTCTGTTGCTCGACTCGACCCGGCTCAACGCCCAAGGGCCGCCGCAGATCGCCGCGGATGTTGCGACGGGACTCTTTGTGGTGTGGCAGTACGCGTTCACCAACGTCGACTCCGACATCTACGGTGCACGGGTGGGTACGAACAACGCGCTTCTCTGGAGCGTGGCGCTTGCCTCGTCGTCAGCGCCGCAGGCGACGCCGGTATGCGACATCACCCAAAACGATTGGCACTTCGCGTATGTCGAGAACACCACGAGCGTTCTGGCTGCGCGTTTGACCTACTCGAATGGCGGGCTGAACGGGCTGCCTGTCACGATCAGTAGCTCAGCGAATCCGGGCGCACCTGTTCGCATGTGCCCCGACGGTCAGGGCGGAAGCTTGATCGCGTGGGTGAATTTCTCCGGTGGCGTGCGCGACGTAGGCGTTTACCGCTATTTCGGCGGGCAGCCCTATCAGTTCCTGGGCTTTGGCGGACCCCCGACGGCCAACCCGGTCACGCTTACCGATATCATCTACAACGGTTCGCTCAATGCGTGGCTCCTCTGGTCGACGGGCGTGACCGGACAAGCGGTTTACGTGAACTCGGTCACGCGCAATTCTGTGGGCGCGCCGAGCCAGATCGCGACAGGCGCCGACGTCAGCACGGTGCCAGCGCTCGCGGCATCGGACGGCACGGGCGGCGTGGTAGCCGCTTACAACTCCATCACCTACTCCGACCAGGTGGCGGGCGCACGGGTGCTGGTCAGCAACGCGGAGCCGCCCATGTGGAACAGCTATGGCCCCGATGGCCAGTTCATCCTGCAGAACC
>JANYBS010000229.1 GCA_025360715.1 Candidatus Eiseniibacteriota bacterium
CGCTCTCGCGCATCGTCGACTACACCGACCGCAACACGTGCGTACTCTTCGGGGACGGCGCCGGCGCGGCGGTCTTCCAGGCCTGCGCGCCCGGCGAAGGCTTGCACGGTGTGGATATGCACAGCGACGGCACACTGGGCGAAGTGCTCGAGGTGCCTGCGGGCATCTCGCGCAATCCCGCGAGCGAAGGCACCGTCGCCGCGCGTGAGCATTTCATCCGCATGCAGGGCAAGAAGCTCTTCCCGTTCGCGGTGCGCAGCATGGAAGAGAGCATGCGTAAGTGCCTCGATGCGGCGCACTGGACACCGGCGGACCTGGACATGTTCATCCCGCACCAAGCGAACCTGCGCATCATCGATGCCGTGGGCGAGCGCTTGGCGCTGCCGCCCGACAAGGTCTACGTGAACATCGACCGCTTCGGGAACACGTCGTCGGCGTCGATCCCCATCGCGCTCGACGAACTCGTACGCTCAGGGCGGCTGCACAAGGGCAGCAAGGTGGGTTTCGCGGCATTCGGCGGCGGTGCCACGTGGGGTGGCGCGAGCATGACGTGGACGCTACCGGCGTATGTGCCGGCCCACGAAGCCGGCGCGGCAGCAACGTCGGCCACAACGTCGGCCACAACGTCGGCCACGATGAAAGCTTCCGTCGCGTGAAGCTTGCATTCCTCTTCCCCGGTCAGGGTGCGCAAGCCGTGGGCATGGGTAAGGCCCTCGCCGATGCGTTCCCCGAGGCGCGCGATGCTTTCCAGACCGCGGACCGCGTGCTCGGCTACAGCTTGAGCGGGATCTGCTGGAACGGTCCCGCCGAGGACCTGAAGAAGAGCGTGCACACCCAGCCTGCGCTGCTCACGCATAGCGTCGCGGCGTGGCGCTTGGTGCAAGCCGCCAGCCTGACGCCGTCGTACACCGCCGGCCACAGCCTGGGCGAGTACAGCGCCTGTGTCGCCGCGGGCGCCATGAGCTTTGAAGACGCGTTGCGCGTGACCAGCCGGCGCGGCGAACTCATGTATCAGGCGGGGCTCGAGCGCCCCGGCGCGATGGCCGCGATACTTGGGTTGTCGCGCGAAGACGTGGAAGCGGCGTGTGCCGATGCTGCCGAAGCGGGTATCGTGCGCGCGGCGAACCTGAACGCTCCGGGCCAGGTCGTGATCTCCGGCGAGCCCGCCGCGGTCGAGCGCGCGTGTGAGGCTGCCAAGACGCGCGGCGCCAAGCGCGCGATCAAGCTCGAGGTGAGCGGTGCGTTCCATTCGCCGTTGATGGCGTCAGCGGCCGCGGGCCTCACCGAAGCACTGGACGGCATCACGATCAGCGACGCGCGCTGCCCGGTGATCTCGAACGCGTGGGCGAAGCCGGTGCAGACAGCCGACGAGATCCGCGCCGCGCTGCGCGAGCAGCTGCTGGCGTCGGTGCGCTGGGAAGAATCCATGCGCCTGCTGATCGAATCTCGCGTCGAGGGATTCGTGGAGCTGGGCACCGGCAAGGTACTGCGCGGCCTGCTGCGTACCATCCATAAGGATGCCGCGAGCTGGAACGTCGAGGATCCCGAAAGCCTGCAGGCGACTCTCACGGCACTCGCGCCAACGGCTGGGAGCAACGCATGAACGAGACGCAGGTGGCAGGAGAGCGCACCTTGAACCGCGAGCTGGCCGGGCAGGTGGCGTTCGTCACCGGCGGCGCCACGGGCATCGGCTTGGCGGTGGCCACGGTGCTTGCCGCGCGCGGCGCGCAGGTGGCGCTCTTCAACCGCAATCGCGAGCGCGCCGAGGCGGCCGTGCAGCTGCTGCGCGACGCGGGCGGCGATGCGCACGCGTTCCCGGCCGACATCGCCGATACGGCGTCGGTCGACGCCGCGTTCGATACCGCGATCAAGCAGCTTGGCCGCGTCGACATCCTGGTGAATAACGCCGGCCTCACGCGCGATGGCCTGTTCATGCGTATGACAGACGAGCAGTGGCATGATGTGATCAATACGAATCTTGCGGGCGCCTTTCGCTGCTGCCGGGCGGTCGCGCGCACGATGATGAAGGCGCGCTCGGGCCGCATCCTGAACGTGTCGTCCGTGGTCGGTCTCATGGGTAACGCCGGGCAGGCGAACTACGCGGCCTCCAAAGCCGGCTTGCTCGGCTTCACCAAGGCGCTGGCGCGTGAACTCGCGCCGCGCAGCATCACGGTGAACGCCGTCTGCCCGGGATTCATCGAGACCGATATGACCGCGAAGCTGCCGGAAGGCGCGCGCGCGGAGTTGTTGTCGAAGATCCCGCTGGGCCGTCTGGGGACGGCGACCGAGGTCGCGGAAGTGATCGCTTTCCTCGTCTCGCCCCGGGCCGGCTATGTCACCGGCCAGACCTGGACGGTGGACGGCGGCATGGTCATGGAGTAGCGCAACACCACGGGCGAGAGCCCGCAATCCCAGGAGGGACGAGCATGGCAGCGTTCAACGAAGACAAGGTCAAGGAGATCATCGCCAAGGAACTCGAGGTCGATGCGAAGCAACTGGCGCCGGAAGCCAAGTTCATCGAGGACCTCGGTGCAGACTCGCTCGATATCGTCGAGCTGGTCATGGCGCTCGAAGAGGAATTCGGGCTCGAGATCCCGGATGAGGACGCGGACAAGCTGAAGACCGTCGGCGATGCGCTGAAGTATCTGCAGGAGCACGCGAGCGCGTAAGCGTTCGTCATACAAGAACGCCGGCCTCTGGCTCCCGCCAGCGCCATCCACGCCCATCGTGTCGGGGCGGGATGGCGCGGGCCGAGGAAATGGGACCGGATGAATGGATAGGAGACCAGCAGGGATGAGTGCCGAGAGAACCCGGGTGTTCGTGACAGGTGCAGGAGTCTGCTCGCCGATCGGGAACGACCTGGAGACATTCTGGGAAAACCTCGTGGGAGGCGTCTCGGGCGCCGGTCCCATCACGCGATTCGACGCCTCGACCTACGAGACGCGCTTCGCGTGTGAGGTGAAGGACTTCAGCATCGAGGGGATCCTCGACCGGAAAGAGGCGAAGCGCATGGATCGCTTCGTCCAGTTCGCGGTCGTGGCATCGCACAGCGCGCTGAAGCATGCCGCGCTGGACCTTGAGACGACCGATCGCGACCGCGTGGGCGTCATCATCGGGTCCGGTATCGGCGGCATGGAGACCTTCGAGACCCAGCACACGAACCTGTTGGAAAAGGGGCACGGACGGGTCAGCCCGTTCTTCATCCCGATGATGATCTCGGACATGGCCGCGGGACTGGTATCGATCCAGTTCGGACTTCGCGGCCCGAACTTCTGCACGGTCTCGGCATGCGCCTCGGGGGCGCACGCGATCGGCGAAGCGCTGCGCCTGCTGCGAGCGGGCGATGCCGACGTCATGATCTGCGGCGGGGCAGAAGCAACCATCACTCCGATGGCCGTCGCGGGATTCGGGAACATGCGTGCCCTCTCCACAAGAAACGACGACCCTCAGCGCGCAAGCCGCCCGTTCGACAAGGACCGGGATGGCTTCGTGTTGGGTGAAGGTGCCGGAGTCCTGGTCCTTGAGACCGAGGAACATGCCCGGCGCCGTGGTGCGACACTGCTGTGCGAGCTGAGCGGGTATGGCGCTTCCGCTGACGCGTATCACATGACCGCCCCCTGCGGGGATGGCGACGGAGCGGCGCGCGCCATGCGTCGCGCGCTCCAGGACGCGCAGATGAAGCCGGAGGACGTGGGCTACGTGAATGCCCACGGAACCTCCACGCCCACCGGCGATCCCATCGAAGTGACGGCCGCCAAGACCGTCTTCGGGGATCACGCCAAAAAGCTCATGATGGGCTCGACGAAGTCCATGACCGGCCACCTTCTGGGTGCCGCCGGCGGACTCGAAGCAGTGATCGTATCGCTCACCCTTGCGCGCGGGATCGTCCCACCGACGATCAACCTCGACACGCCGGATGAAGCATGCGACCTCGATTTCGTAGCGAACAAGGCTCGAACCATACAGGTGAAGGCCGCCCTGTCGAACTCGTTCGGGTTCGGCGGGCACAACGCGACACTGGCGATGAAGGTTTCCGCATAAAGGCGCGCTCGCGTCGCCGCGGTGGCCGGGGAAGGCGCAAGGGTGGCCGTGACCATTCGCCGCCGCCCGCACGAAGCCAAGGATTCTGGAGCCGCCTGTTCGCGCTCTTCGGCGTGCGCGGCGGCAAGGCCACGTCATCCCCGGCGCAAGCTCAGCAGCAGGCCCCGCGCCGCCGCGATACCGCGACTCTCGACCAGCAAGAGAGCCGCGTCATGGAGGAATTCCAGAAGGCCTACAAGATCCGCTTCAACGACATCGGGCTGCTCAAGCTCGCGCTCACGCACCGTTCGTACCTGAGCGTGACCGGGCAGGGCCCGCGCGAGTCGAACGAGCGGCTGGAGTTCCTCGGCGATTCCGTGCTCGGCCTGGTGACCAGCGAGTTCCTCTATCGCCGGGCGCCCGATGAGCACGAAGGCCAGCTGACCAAGACCAAGTCGCTGCTGGTCTCCAAGGCGATCCTCTCGCGCCGTGCGCTCAAGATGGGTCTGGGCCGGTTCGTGCTCATGAGCCACTCCGAGATGGAATCGGGTGGCCGCCAGCGTCTGTCGATCCTGGCGGATGCGTTCGAGTCCGTGCTCGGCGCGGTGTATCTGGACCAGGGCTTCGAGGTCGCGCGAAAATGCGTCCATGACTGGCTGCTGACCGAGTCCGACGCGATCGTGCAGGACAAGCGCCACACGAACTACAAGAGCCACCTGCAGGAATACGTGCAGAGCACCTACCGCACGCATCCGGTGTACCGCATCCGCAGCGAGAACGGGCCCGACCACTCCAAGTATTTCATGGTGGAGGTCATGGTCGGCCGGCGCACGCTGGGCGAAGGCCGTGGACACAACAAGAAGGAGGCCGAGCAGGCGGCGGCACGCGACGCGCTCGAGAAGGTCGAGAAACTGCGCAGTGGCGAGCAGCCGGAGACCGCGATCGCGGCGCCGGCGCGTGCCGCGAGCGCCGCGGGCGATGAAGAGTCCGGCGAGGGCGGCCGGCGCTCACGTGGACGCCGCAGCGGCCGCGGACGTGGTCGTGAGGCCGGCGGTGAAGGCGGACGCGCATCGCACAGCGTGAGCACCATCCCGCCGGTCGTCGCAGCGATCCCGCCGCAGGATGACGTCGACGAGGATGATGACCTGGAAGAGGAGCTCGACGATGTCGTGCTGCGTCCGGGCGATGAAGCGGGCTTCGAGGAGTACGAAGCCGACGAAGACGACATCGATGAGATCGATGACGATGCCGAGGACGACGATGCGGATGACGATGAAGTAGGCCCAGCACCGCCGATCGCGCGGCGTGTTGAGCCGTCCGTGCCACTGCCGGCTCCACCTTCGACTGTGCCGGTCCGCGTGAGCTTGCCGGCGACGCCGGTCACGCGTACCACATCGGTGCCGTTCGCACCGAGCGTTCCGGGCCCGATGCCGCCCGCGAACGCGCCCGCGACTCGCGTGGAGCGGGAGGCGCCGCCCGCGCCTGCCGCTGCGGCTCCGGTCGTACCCACGGCGAAGCCGGCTTCGTCGGCCAGTACTGCACCGGTCTACGGTCGCGGTCTGCGCCCTGGCCGCAGCAGGGGACCCGTCGCACCGCCACTCCCGCAGCCGGAGGCACTGGTGACCGCAGAGGGTCCTACCGCCGAGACCGAGGAGCGCAAGGTGGATGCGTTCGAGTTGAAAGAGCCACCGGCGCGTCCGCAGCCGGCAGCGATCGTCGATGTGCCGCCGGCTCCCAAGCCGCGCGCTGCGCAGCCAGTCGCGCCCACGCCGGAGGAGGACGAGGAGTCCGAGGCGCGGATCGAGGAGATGGAGCGCGCGATGGCCGACTTCGGCCAGCGCCGCGACACGCCGCCGAAGCTGGTGGCGCAACGACCGGGCTACGGACGCAAGGGCAAGCGCCGGTAGCTCAGGGGCCAGAAGACAAGCGACGGGCCGGCGGAGCGATCCGCCGGCCCGTCG
>JANYBS010000252.1 GCA_025360715.1 Candidatus Eiseniibacteriota bacterium
GCTCCCGCGTAAGGCGACATCATGGCCATGAAATCGAAGTCCGCGAAGACGTCCTTCTTCTGCACCGCATGCGGGAACGAGCAGCCGCGCTGGTTCGGGCATTGCGCGGCGTGCGGCGAGTGGAACACGGCCGCCGAGGCACCGGCGGGCGCCGCGCCGGCCAAGGCGGGGGCGATCGGCGTGAAACGCCCCGGCGCGAGCCGCTGGGCGCCGGCGTCGGCGCTCACGAACACTCCGCGGCCGCTGGCCGAGGTCGAGATCAGCTCGGCGGAGCGTTCGCCCACCGGCATGCGCGAATTCGATCGCGTGCTCGGCGGCGGACTGGTGCCCGGCTCGCTCTTGTTGGTGGGCGGCGATCCCGGCATCGGTAAGAGCACGCTGTTGCTGCAGCTGGCGCTGGCGTTGGCGGCCACGGGCAAGCGCGTGCTCTATGTGTCGGGCGAAGAGAGTGACTCGCAGATCCGCCTGCGCGCCGAGCGATTGGGCAAGCTCTCGCCGACATTGCTGCTGCTGTGCGAGACCGATCTGGAGAGCGTGCTCGAAGCGGCCGCGCAGGTGCAGCCCGATGCGATGGTCGTGGACTCGATCCAGACCATGTCGCGCGGCGATCTGGAAGGCGGCCCGGGCTCTGTCACACAAGTGCGCGAGTGCGGCCTGGCGCTGCTGCATTATGCGAAAGGCTCGCGCACGCCGGTGTTCCTTGTGGGCCATGTGACGAAAGAAGGCGGCGTCGCCGGGCCGCGCGTGCTCGAGCACATGGTCGACGCGGTGCTCTACCTGGAAGGCGAGCGCTATCAGCACTACCGCGTGCTGCGCGCGGCGAAGAACCGCTTTGGCTCCACCAATGAGCTGGGCGTGTTCGAGATGCTCGATTCGGGCTTGCGCGAAGTCGCCAATCCGAGCGAAGCGTTTCTCTCGGACGGCAAACGCGCCGAGACGGGCATCGCGGTCGTGGCCAGCCTCGAAGGCTCGCGGCCGCTGCTGGTCGAAGTGCAGGCGCTGGTGTCGACGAGCTTCTACGGCACGCCGCAGCGCGTGACGAGCGGCTTCGATACGCGCCGGCTCGCGGTGCTGCTGGCGGTGCTCGAGCGCCGAGTGGGCTTGCGGCTGGGGCGGCACGATGTGTTCGTGACCGTGACCGGCGGACTCAAGCTCGATGACCCAGGCACCGATCTGGGCGTGGCGCTGGCGATCGCGTCGAGCTTCCGCTCAAGGCCGATGCTCGAGGGCACGGTGGCGCTCGGTGAAGTGAGCCTGAGCGGCGAGTTGCGCCGCGTCTCAAGGCTCGACGCGCGGCTGCGCGCGGCTGCGCAGCTGGGCTTCGTGCGCGCGGGCTTCCCCGCGTCGCAGGCGGCCGACGCCGAGGGCACGGGCATCGAGGGCGTGCCGATCACCACGCTGCGGCAGGCGTTCGACGTGTTGTTGGGCGAGCGCGTGGCGCCGCCGGTACCCGAAGACGGCGCGGCGGCTGCGGCCAAGGCGGCGGTGCAGCGCGTGATGGGCGCGCGCGGCCAGCAGGGCGCACGCGCGCCGAAGGACGAGCGCGAGTGATGGCCAGCGACGCGCCGAGCGACGCGGCGAACACGCCGACCCTGAGCGCCGCGGCGCAGCGCGTGCAGGACGCGATCCTCGCGCGTGGCTTCTCGAATCGCGTGCTCGAGCTGCAGGTGCCGGTCAAGACGTCGCAGGCTGCCGCCGATGCGGTGGGATGCACGGTCGCGCAGATCGTGAAGAGCCTCGTGTGGGCGTATGAGCCCGCAGAAGGCGGCACGCGTCCGTTGCTCGTGCTGGCCAGCGGCGCCGATCGCTTGGACACGGCCAAACTCGAAGCGCTCGTGGGGCATGCCGTGAGCATGGCGAACCCGAAGTTCGTGCGCGAGGTGACGGGCTTCGCGATCGGCGGCATTCCGCCGCTGGGCCACCTTCGGGTGCTCGAAGTCGTCATCGAGCAGCGCTTACTCGCGCTCGATTCGCTGTGGGCCGCTGCCGGGCACCCCAACTCGCTCTTCCCGCTCACGCCCGCCGAGTTGGTGAGCATGACCGGCGGCCGCGTCGCCGAGGTGGCGCTGTGAGCACGTGCGCCATCTTGCTCTGCGCCGGCCGCGGCGAGCGCTTGGGCGCTGATATCCCCAAGGCGATGGTGCCGCTCGCGGGCCGGCCACTGTTCGCGTGGAGCTTGCTCGCGCTGCAGGCGAGCGCCGACATCGATGCGATCGTCATGGTGGGGCAGGTCTTTCCGTTGCAGCACCTGGTGTCGGCGTCGGGCATATCGACGCACAAGATCGTCGCGTGGATCGACGGCGGTTCGCAGCGCCAGCATTCGGTGGGCCGCGGGCTCGCGGCAGTGCCGGCGGAACATGACTATGTCGCGGTGCACGATTGCGCGCGCGCGCTGGTGAGCGCCCACGTGATCGCGCGCGCGGTCGCTGCGGCGCATGAACACGGCGCGGCCATCGCGGCCGTGCCGCTCGCGGACACGCTCAAGCAGGTGGACGGCACGCGCATCGTGGGCACACCGCCGCGTGCCGGGCTATGGTGCGCGCAGACGCCGCAGGTGTTTCGTAGAGATTGGCTGAGCGAGGCGCACCAGAGGGCGGCCGCCGACGGCACCGTTGCGACGGATGATGCCGCACTGGTGGAAGCGTCGGGCCACGCGGTGCATGTCGCCGAAGGCGACGCATTCAATCTGAAGATCACGACCCAAGGCGACCTGGCGCTCGCCGAAGCGCTGATCGCGCAGCGGCACGGAGGCTGACATGCAATCGCATGGCGAGACGCGTATCGGAATGGGCTACGACATCCATCGCATCGTCCAGGGCCGGCCGCTCGTGCTGGGCGGTGTGCACTTTGAAAGCGCGTGGGGTTTGGAAGGCCATAGTGATGCCGATGTGGTGCTGCACGCGATCGGCGACGCGCTGCTGGGCGCCACGGGGCTGGGCGATCTGGGCACGCACTTTCCGCCCGGTGAGCCGCGCTGGAAAGATGCGTCGAGTCTGGACCTGTTGCGGCACATCGCGCAGCTGTTGGAGCGCAAGGGCGCGCGCATCGTCAATGTGGACGCGATGATCGTGGCCGAGGCGCCAAGAATAGCGCCGCACCGCGACGCGATGCGCGCGAACATCGCCGGCGCACTGGGCGTGAGCGCCGACCGCGTGAGCGTGAAGGCCACCACCAACGAGCAACTGGGCGCGCTGGGCCGCCGCGAAGGCATGGCGGCCATGGCGGTGGCACTTGTGCAGGTGAGCGCGTGAGTGACGTTACCGCGCAGGCGCCGCTCGCGAACGTGCGCGTGCGCTTTGCGCCGAGCCCCACGGGCTGGCTGCACGTGGGCGGCGCGCGCACGGCGTATTTCAACTGGCTGTTCGCGCGCAAACACGGCGGCACGTTCGTGCTGCGCATCGAGGACACCGACGTGGCGCGTTCCACGGGCGAGAGTGAGCGCGGGGTGATCCAAGATCTGCGCTGGCTGGATCTGGTGGCCGACGAAGGTCCGGGCGTGGGCGGCGACTACGGGCCGTACCGGCAGAGCGAGCGGCTGGCGATCTACGCGCAGCATGCGCGCGAGTTGACCACCAAGCATGCGGCGTATCCGTGCTTCTGCACCGATGAGGACCTTGAGGCGCGCCGCGCCGAAGCGCTCGCCGCGGGGCGTCCGCCGCAATACGACGGCCGCTGCGGCAGGCTCGACGCTGCTGAGTCGGCCGCGCGCATGGCGGCCGGCGCGCGCGCGAGCATCCGCTTTCGCGTTCAGGATCGCGCATGGGCATTGCATGACCGGGTGCGCGGCGATGTCACATTCCCCGCCGGCATGGTGGGCGACTTCGTGATCCTGCGCTCGAGCGCACTGCCCACGTACAACTTCGCCTGCGTGGTCGATGACCACCTCATGCGCATCTCGCACGTGATCCGCGCCGAGGAGCATCTGGCGAACACGCCAAGACAGCTCATGCTCTACGACGCGTTCGGCTGGAGCGCGCCCGAGTTCGCGCACGTGGCGCTGATCCTGAACCGCGACCGCACCAAGATGAGCAAGCGCGCGGGCGAGGCCGCCGTGGCGGTGGGCGATTGGCGCCGCGCCGGCTATATGAGCGCCGCGCTGCTGGCGTATCTGGCGTTGCTGGGATTCCACACGGGCGATGACCGCGAGGTGCTCACGCGCGACGAACTCATCGCCGCGTTCACGCCCGACCGCTTGGGCTCGAGCGGCTCGGTGTTCGATGCGGCCAAGCTGAAATGGATGAACGAGCAGCACCTGCACGCGGCGAGCGGCGAGCAGATCGCCGCATGGCTCGCCGCCGGCCCGGGTGAACTGCCGGCCGATGCCGCGCCGGACGCCGACTGGCAGGCGGAAGTGGCGCGTCTGCTTGCGCCAGTGGCGCCCGAGTCGGGCCGCAAGTTACTTGAACTGGTGCGCGGGAACGTGTCGACGCTGGCCGAGTTGCCGGGCGAGTTGTCGGCGCTGGTGACCCCGCCGACGCAGATGGAAGACGAAGCCCAGGCCGCGCTCGTCGCGCCGGGAGCCGCGGAAATGCTGGTCCTGCTCGCCGATGCATTGGGCGCACTTGCCGAATGGAGCGGGGAGGGCTTTAAATCCACCCTCCAACACCTCGGCAAGCAGCAGGGGCTCAAAGGTAAGTCGCTCTTCATGCCGGTCCGCGCCGCCCTCACGGGCCGCACGCACGGGCCCGAGCTGCCGTTGATCGCCGAGATCCTGAGTCGTGAAGGCTGCATCACGCGCCTGCGTGATGCAGCGAAGCGATAGTGCCAAGGCACACCGGAGGTGTCATGAAAGTCGCCGTCCTGATGGGCGGGAAGTCCGCCGAGCGGGTGATCTCGCTGCGCACCGGACAAGGGATCGCGCAGGCGCTGCGCAATCTCGGGCACCAGGTGAACTCGGTTGATGCGGCCGACGGCGCCGAGCTGCCGGCCGGCAACGAAGAAGCGGGCGCGCGTTCGGCGGCCGCCATCGCCAAGCTGGGCGCCGCGTCGATGCTCGATGCGATCACGGTGCCAGCCGTGCGTGACGCCGACGCGGTGTTCATCGCGCTGCACGGGCCCTATGGCGAGGACGGCACGGTGCAGGCCGCGCTCGAGCTGGCGGGCAAGGTGTACACCGGCTCCAACGTGATGACGAGCGCGCTGGCCATGGACAAGGCGATGACCAAGCGCGTGTTCGAGCGCGAGGCGCTGCCGACGCCGCACTGGATGCTGCTCGAATCCGGCGTGCCCGGATCCGCGCTCGACACGGGGCTGCTGGGCGGCTACCCGCTGGTGGTCAAGCCCAACGCGGAGGGCAGTACGTTCGGGCTCACGATCGTGAAGCATCCCTCCGAGCTGGAGCCGGCGATCCAGAAGGCGGCCGAGGGCGGCCAGCAGGTGTTGGTCGAGCAGTACATCGAGGGCCGCGAGCTCACCGTGACGATCCTTGGCGAGGAGGCCTACCCGATCGTGGAGATCGAGCCCAAGAGCGGCTTCTACGATTACGCGGCCAAGTACACCAAGGGCGCTACCGAGTACACGTGCCCAGCCAAGCTGGATAAAGACCTCACGCGCCACGTGCGCGAATTGGCCGTTGAAGCGGCGCAGGTGCTGGGCTGCCGTGGTGTGGCGCGTGTGGATTTTCGCCTGAGTGAAGATGATGAGCCGTACATCCTGGAAGTGAACACGATCCCCGGGATGACGCCCACGAGCCTGGTGCCGATGGCCGCGGCTGCAAAGGGCATGTCGTATGACCAACTCGTCGCTCGCATCCTTGACCTGGCGCTGGCGGATGCCAAGACGCGCAAGGTATTCGCCAAGGCGTAGGCCTTTACTCACGGAGACCGCATGGACCGCACGTTGTCATTCCTGAAGGACCTGGTCGAAGCCAATGGCGCCCCCGGATTCGAGGGCGAGGTCGCCGTGGTGATGGAGCGCTACCTTAAAGGCGTGGGCAAGATCTCGCGCGACCGCCTGGGCAGCTTCATCTGCGAGAAGGCGGGCGATCCCAAGGGCCCGCGCGTGATGCTCGCCGGCCATTTGGACGAAGTGGGCTTCCTGGTGAAGTCGGTCACCAAGGAAGGCTTCGTGAAGTTCCTGCCGCTCGGTGGCTGGTGGGGGCACGTGGTGCTCGGCCAGCGCTTGATCATCCAGACGCGCAAGGGCCCGATCACGGGCGTCGTCGGCAGCAAGCCGCCGCACGAGTTGCGCGATGAGGACCGCCGCAAGGTGCTCGAGATCCGCGACATGTACATCGACGTGGGCGCCACGAGTGACTTCGACGTGAAGAAGAAGCTCGATATCCGCCCCGGCGATCCGATCCTGCCGGACTCACCGTTCACCGTGATGGCGAACCCGAACCTGCTGCTGGCAAAGGCGTGGGACAACCGCATGGGCTGCGCGCTCGCGGCCGAAGTGGCGCTGCGACTCAAAGGCGAGAAGCATCCGAACACGCTTTTCGCGGTGGCGACGGTGCAGGAAGAGGTCGGCCTGCGCGGCGCGCAGACGTCGGCGACCAAGATCCGCCCCGACGTGGCGCTGGCGCTCGACGTGGGCATCGCGCACGACACGCCGGGCACCGAGGGTGACGAGAAGCTGGGCGGCGGGCCATTGATCGTGATCTATGACTCGTCGGCGATCCCGAACCGCAAGCTGCGCGACTTGGTGATCGACACTGCCGAGAAGCTGCGCATGCCGCTGCAGTTCGAGAGCGTCGAGCGCGGCGGCACCGATGCCGGCCGCATCCACATGACGGGCGAAGGCGTGCCGAGCCTGGCCATGGGCATCGCGTCGCGATACATCCACAGCCACGTGAGCATCATCGACAAGCGCGACTTCGAGGCGACCGTGAAGCTGCTCGTTGCACTCGTGAAGCGCCTCGACCGCAAGACGGTCGACGGCCTGATCTAGGTTCGCTCAGGGGTCCGCGTGGCGCTCCGGCGCCACGCGCGCGTCCCGGCGGGGTACGCATGCTGCTCTTTGTGTTGCCGAAGTGGCTGCTGCCCGATACCGAGCGTCTCACCCAGCAGCTTGGCGAAGCCGCGGTGAGTATCGCGCTCACCGTGGCCGGCGCATGGCTCGTGCAACGCGTGGGCTTCCTGGTGATCCGGCGCTCGGAGCGGTGGATGATCCGCGCGAGCCAGGGCAGCGACCACGCGATCCAGCGCTCGCGCACGCTCGCGCAGATCTCGCGACATCTGATCACGTCGGTGGTGGCGGGTGCAGCGCTGCTGCACGCCTTGGACGTGCTCGGCTGGGACGTGAAGCCGCTGCTGGTGGGCGCGAGCATCCTGGGCGCGGCGCTGGGTTTTGGCGCGCAATATCTGGTGCGCGACATCATCGCGGGCGCGTTCATACTGATCGAGGACCAGTTCACGATCGGCGACCGTATCGAGGTGAACGGCCAGATCGGCACGGTCGAGGCGCTCACGCTGCGAATGACGCGGCTGCGCGACTTCACGGGCCGCATGTTGTTCGTGCCCAATGGCGAGATGAAAGTGATCGTGAATCACAGCCGCGGCTGGAACCTGGCGATCGTCGATGTGCCGATCGCCACGGACCAGGATCTGGCCGCCGCGCTGGCGGTCGCCGCAAAGACGGCCGACGAGTTGAGCGCGACCGGGTGGCTTCGTGAGAAAATGTACGAGCCTCTGCAGCTGGTGGGCCTGGACCGCATCGGTCATGAAGGCGCCGTGCTGCGGCTGGCAGGGAAGGCGCATGCCGATGGCGGCGCGTTCCTGGTCGCGCGCGAAGGCCGGGCGCTGCTCATGCAGCGCTTGCGCGAGGCCGGCATCCGCACGGGCAACCTGCCCGACCTGAACTTGAATCCCAGAGACACGCCCGGCGCGTGAGCGCGCGGGCAGCGTCGTTGGCAGCGTAGCGAGCACAAGGAGGAAGTCTTGCCGATCCGCATCTATGACACGCTGCGCCGCGAGAAGCGCGAATTCGAACCGGTGACGCCGGGCAAGGTGGGCATGTACGTGTGCGGCATGACCGTGCAGAACAAGCCGCACGTGGGCCATATCCGCGCGTCATTGTCGGCCGAGGTCATGCGCCGCTACTTCGAACACCGCGGCTACGAGGTGACGTACGTCTACAACTTCACCGACGTCGACGACAAGATTATCGCCCGCGCTAACGAAGAGGGTACCGAGTACGCGAACGTGAGCGATCGCAACATCGACGCGTATCTCAAGTATGCGGACCTTCACAACATCAAGCGCGCGACATTCTACCCGCGCGCGACGCAGCACATCCCCGAGATGCACGCGATGATCGCCAAGCTGATCGCGCAGGACCACGCGTATGCGGCCGGCGGCGACGTGTACTTCGACGTGCGCAGCAAGAGCGACTACGGCAAGCTCTCGGGCCGCCGCGTGGACGAACTGCGCGAGGGCTACCGGATCGAGCCGGGCGAGCAGAAGCGCGACCCGCTCGACTTCGCGCTGTGGAAGGGCGCGAAGGAAGGCGAGCCGGCGTGGGCGAGCCCGTGGGGGCCGGGGCGGCCCGGCTGGCACATCGAGTGCTCGGCGATGGCGATGAAGTACCTGGGCGAGACGTTCGACGTCCACGGCGGCGGCCAGGACCTGATCTTTCCGCACCACGAGAACGAGATCGCCCAGTCCGAGGCCTGCACGAACAAGCCGTTCGCCAACTTCTGGACGGAGAACGGCCTGGTGAACCTGGGCGGCGCCAAGATGAGCAAGAGCGACGGCAACTTCTTCTTCATCGAGGACATCGCAGCGCAGGTCGACCCGGAAACGACCCGGTTCTATCTGATGAGTACCCATTATCGCAGCCCGATCGAGTTCAGCCTTGAGCGCCTGAAGGAAGCAGGGGTCGCCTACCAGCGCCTGCGGACTCCGCTTGAGCGCGCCGGGGCGTGGACGGCCACGCCCGGCCCGGCGCCGGGTGGCGAGCTTGGCGTGGCGGTGGCCGACGCCGACCGGCTCTTTCACGAGGCCATGGACGATGACTTCAACAGCGCCATGGCTTTAGGCTACCTGTTCGACCTTAGCCGGGCGGTCAACCGAGCCCTGGATGAGGCCGAGGCGGCCGGCGGTGGGAGCGCCCGGACCGAGGCGGTCGAGGGGGCGCGCAAGCTCTTCGAACTGGGTTCGATGCTCGGGCTTTTCTGGAAAGCTCCCGCTGGAGAAGATTGGGATGTCAACATACTCTCGCTGGCGAACGAGCGTATCGAGGCCCGCAAGGCCAAGGACTGGAAGAAGAGTGACGAACTGCGCGATCGCCTGGCCGAGTTGGGGGTGGTGGTCGAGGACGGTAAGTCCGGCCAGACGCTCAAGAAGAAGTAGGCCGGCAGGTGGCCGGGGGCACCTGCCGGTGACATTTCCCTTGCTCCTGTCAATCACAAGGGTCTAGCCTTGACCATAAGCCCGGGCGTCAGCGAGCCGCAGCGAACCGAGAGGGTACCACCCCGTATCCAACCCTCCGGAACGTGACGGCTCGCGGACTCGGGCTTCTTTTCTCATCACGTGACTCGTTGTTGTTGTCTCGGACTGGGACACAGGAAGGGTTACATGCCTCGATTCTCGATGAATCGGTGGTGGACCTTCGTTCTCGCACTGATCCTGAGTGTGACGAGCGTCGTTTCGATCGCCCCTACGGTACGAGCCGCTGACGGCTCGAACCTGTATGGCGACGGCAACGACCCGCACACCGGGAACCCAGCGCCCGATCCTCAAGGCACCGGAGATCCGGACTTCCCGTCCACTCCGGGCAAGTCGGGCAAGCCCGGCGCGCTGCGTCTGGGATCGCCGTCGGCGTACAGCGCTTCTGCCTCGGGTGAGGGCGTGAACGCTGGGACCAGTGTGTGGATGATCCGCTTCCGCGTCGCGATGCGCATGCTGCGGGCGTACTACCTGCGTTAGTCGCAGGCGCTTCCTCGGCTGACAACGTGCATCATCGCAGCGCAAAACGAACGCTGTACCACCGGAGCTCGGTACTCTGATGGACGATCGAAAGCAGATCGCGACTCTCGAGCAGCGGCTGGCGCTGGCGCCCGACACACAGGGCGACTCGGCACTGGCTTCGCTCGAGATGCTCGCGGATCTCTACATCCAAGCGGATCACTACATGCCCGCCTTGGAGACCATCGACCGGCTGCTCTCGCTGCCGTCGTCGCGCACGCTGTCGCGTGTGCGACGTGCGGCACTCGAGAGCAAGGCGATCGCCTGCCGCATCTCGCGGGGTGATTGCCAGGCGGCGCTCGCGCAGGTGCGAGAACTGCTCCGGGACGAAGGGCGCATCGATTCCGTCACGCTCCGCGCGCGGTTGCATCTGCTGAGCGCCAAGGCACTCCTCGATCTCGGCCGGATCGAGGACTGCCGGCACTCGGCGGAGCACGGCCTGCAGTTGGCCGACACCGCCGGCGACCTGTCGCTTTCGGCGCAGGCGCTCGCGACCCTTGGGGTCGCGGCGTATCGCGCCGGTGAGCTGGAGATCGGCCGCGACCACAGCGATCAGGCGCTCGCGCTCTACCGTCGCCTCGGCGATGAAGAGAACGCGGCGCGCGTGCGCAACAACCTTGGCCTGATCCACAAGAATCTCTGCGAGTGGGACACGGCGATCGCGCACTTCCAAGCGGCGCTCGACGTGTACCGTGCGGGCGGGCATCTGGCCGACACCGCGCGGCCGCTCATGAACCTTGGCATCGTCTACTTCAAGATGGGCGAGTGGGACCGCGCCGCCGACGCGTATCGTCAATGCGAGAGCGCGCTCGTCCAAGTCGGCGACGAACTGCACCTGTCGCTCGTCGCCATCGGTCTCGGCAATGTCGCGCGCTTGCAGCGCCGCTGGCCCGAGAGCGAATCGTTCTTCCTCACCGCGCTGGAGCGTTCGCGCCGCCATGGCGCGCGCCGCGAGGAAGTGCTCGCCCTCGAATTCCTGGGCGAACTCGATCACGACCGCGGCCGCGACGAGGCCGCGCTCACCCGCTATCACGAGGCCCTCGCCCTTGCCAGCCGCACGGCTCCCGAGGGCGACCTCGTCGTGGAGCTCGAGCGCCGCCGCGCCGAAGCGCTGTGCGCCGTGGGCCGGCTTCAAGAGGCGGAGACCGCGAATGAACGGGCCCGCCGGCTCGCACGGCTGACCGACGACAAGCTCGAGCACGCGGTCGCGCATCGCGTGGCGGGCGAGATCGCACTCGCGCGCGGTTCGCGCGTGGAAGCGCTCGAATACTGGGACACCGCGCTCTCGCTGCTGCGCGGCTGCCGCGAACGCTATGAGCTGGCGCGCACGCACCTGTTGCGCGGCCGCTGCAGCGACGATCCGCGCGAGGCGCGCGCGCACCTCTTCCGCGCGTGCGGGCTGTTCGCCGAGATAGGCGCGTCGCACCTGCTCGAGCTGGCCGAGGCCGATGTGCAGCGCCTGCTCGGGCCGGCGCCCGTCACCGCGCCGGCGCGCACCGAGTCCGTGATGGGCCGGCGTCATCGCGCGCCGGGCCTGGTGGCGTGCTCGCACCTCATGCGGCAGGTCGAGGCGCTCGCGCGCCGCGCCGCCGCGACCGATCTGAGCGTGCTCGTCACCGGTGAGACCGGCACGGGCAAGGAGCTCGTCGCGCGCACGATCCACACGCTGTCGCCGCGCGCGAACAAGCCCTTCCTGGCGGTCAACTGCGGCGCGCTGCGCGTGGACCTGGCGCTCTCGCAGCTCTTCGGCCATCGCAAGGGCGCCTTCACGGGCGCGCACGCCGAGGGCGTGGGCCTGGTCGAAGCGGCGCACGGCGGCACGCTGTTCCTCGATGAGGCCGGCGAACTTCCGCACGACGTGCAGGTGACGCTGCTGCGCTTCCTCGAGAGTGGCGAGTACCTGCGGCTGGGCGAAACCCAGGTGCGGCGCTCCGACGTGCGCATCATCGCGGCCACGAACCGTGTGCTGCGTGGCGCCGAAGGCGAGAAGCTCTTCCGCCGCGATCTGCTCTATCGCTTGAACGAGATCGAGATCCGGTTGCCGGCGCTGCGTGAGCGTGCCGAGGACATCGTTCCGCTCGCGCGTCACTTCGTGTCGTTCTACGGCGGCCTCGAAGGCCCGCGGCTCGCGCAGGACGCCGAGTCCGTGCTGGCCACTTACGGCTGGCCGGGCAACGTGCGTGAACTCGAGAACGTGATGAAGCGCGTCGCGGCGTTGCACGCGGGCGCGGGCAGCGTCGATGCCTTGGGCATCCTGCCGTTCCTGAGCGACCCCGAGCCGCTGGCGTGTCCTCCGCTCAACCGCCGTGCGACGGAGCGTGACGCGATCGTGCTCGCATGGCGCGAGGCCAATGGTAACAAGAGCCGTCTGGCCGAACTGCTCGGCGTGAGCCGCAAGACCCTCTATGCGCGCCTCAAGCGCTTGGAGCTGGACTTGGGCTGACTTGCGCCACATGCGGTGACCTTGCGACCGAGCCGATGGCTCGGTTTTTTGTTGCCCGCGCGATGTATCCATTCCGTGACACCGCCCGGACGAACCGTAACCCCGGGGGTGACACTCGTTCCCGCCGCCATCCATGCGGGTTTCGCGCGCTTTGGCGCCTCGCGAGTGTCACCTTTGCCGGTGACACCCGCAAGGCACCAAAGCGCGCGTTCGACCTGACCCGGTCCTGACCGATGTGTCGAACTTGTTGCCAAGCTAAGCCTTACGGCGTTTCTGGCGGGCCCGGTCGTGCATCATGCACGACTGGCACGCGTGATGCTCTAGTGCATCCTCGGATACGGAAGCTGCGGTGGCAGAAGCCGCGGTGCAGTGCGAGTACTGCGAGTAGCACGAGCGCAAGACGAGCAGAGGCAGTTGTGGTGCCGGGGCCTCGATGGGGGATCAGGTCTCGGATGCATCGGACGGTCGCGCGACGTGCGGCACCTCCCGCGGCGCGCGGCCTCCGATCCACCAGCCTCCGCGCAGCAACCTCAGTAACTGTCGTGACACCAATGGGCGCTTCGGCGCCCGGGGCTCGTACCCGGTGAGCACTCTGGAGCGCAACAGCCGCGAAAGCGGGGATGGCGCCCTAGGACAGCCAAAAGGGGGGATGGACGCTCAAGACGGTCGGTCTTCTTCAGAAGTCGGTGAGTAGAAGTTCGTAACAGCAGTCCACTGCTACAAAAAAACTGAATACGCCCGGTCAACGAAGCCGTTGGGACAGCGGAGTTCATCCCGGTCGCTCCCTGTTCCATCGGGAAGAGGCAGTCGGAGTCGAGGTACATCCTCGACCACCGGCTGCCTTTTCGAATTCCGTCCGGAACGCGCCGCCAACCTGCTACGCTGCGGCTCATGCGCCACTCCATCCGCAACTCCGCGCCGCTGCGTCCTGCGGCAATCGCCCTGATCGCAATCGCCCTCGCCCTGTCGCTGGCCGCTCTGGCCGGCTGCGGCGGCGGCAAAGCCGCCTCGAGCGACGCCGCATCGCCCGGCACATCCGCAACGCCTGCGCCCGCGGCCGCCGCACCCGCGACCGATTCGGCCGCTTCGCCGGCTGCCGGCATGCCAGCCAGCGCCGATCCCGGCGAGCGCGTGTTCAAGACGCGCTGCATCATCTGCCACGGCCCGAGCGGGCACGGCGATGGTGTCGCCTCGAAGGGCCTTGACCCCAAGCCGCGCAATTTCCACGACAAGGCCTACATGTCGACCAAGACCGACGCGCAACTGCTCACCACGATCCACATGGGCAAGGGCGTGATGCCGGCTTGGAAGGGCCAGCTGAGCGAGGACGAGATGAAGGCGGTCCTGGCGTACGTGCGCAGGTTCGCCGACCAGCCCTGAACGCCCCCGCCGAGCGCGCAAGCCGCGCGTGGGCAAGGGCGTCTGCCTTGACGCCCGGACTCGTGCCGTCTATCTTCCGCAGGCTTTTCCGCACCCTCGGGCCCGCGCTGGCGTAGCTCAATTGGTAGAGCATCTCATTTGTAATGAGGTGGTTGGGGGTTCGAGTCCCTTCGCCAGCTCAGACCTGCCCGCTCACTCTCCGAGCGGGGGCCGGCCGCCCCAAGGCGCCGTCCAGGGTCATCGTCGGCCCGAGAGTCCCAGCATCCGATTGCCGGTATCAGGCAATGGGTGAGCGGCGGTGTGGAGGGATGCCCGAGCGGCCAAAGGGAGCAGACTGTAAATCTGCCGGCTTATGCCTTCGAAGGTTCGAATCCTTCTCCCTCCACCATTCTTCGATCCGCCCCAGTCTTGAGCGGGAATAGCTCAGCGGCTAGAGCATCGGCCTTCCAAGCCGAGGGTCGCGGGTTCGAATCCCGTTTCCCGCTCCATACCCTTTCCGGAGAACGGTCGCCCGAGCTGATCCGGCGACCCCGTCGCGGCTCACGGTCCGGAGAGGCTCAGCGACGCAACTTCATTCTTTTTCATCGTTTTGGGTTGACACCCCTTACGTCCGCTGGCTAGATTACCCGTCTCGCGCGACTACCCCGACGGCCTTCGCGATGCGGAGGACGCCTTGGGGTGGCGTGTCTTTCCTGCACACGCCCAGGCTCGTAAGCCTTCCCGCCAGTTCAGTACATCATCCTGCCGCAACATCATCGGGTGCTGCCTGTCCGGGGTCGTCGCGCTGTATGCCCACGTAGCTCAGTCGGTAGAGCATCTCCATGGTAAGGAGAAGGTCATCGGTTCGATTCCGATCGTGGGCTCCATCGTTTAAAGCGCCTCAAGCATCTCAAGCAAGAAGTGATCGGGCCGTAAGGCCCTGCAGCACGGTCCAATGGACTCGCCCGGTACTCTCAGGGCGACCGCGATGCCACCCTTCATGAACACAGGAGTCTGCTGAGATGGCGAAGGCTAAATTCGAGCGCAACAAGCCGCACGTCAACGTGGGCACCATCGGGCATGTCGACCACGGCAAGACGACGCTGACGGCGGCGATCACGACCGTGTTGTCGAAGAAGGGCATGGCGCAGGCGCGCGCGTACGATTCGATCGACAACGCTCCGGAAGAGCGCGAGCGCGGCATCACGATCGCAACGGCGCAC
>JANYBS010000038.1 GCA_025360715.1 Candidatus Eiseniibacteriota bacterium
CCAGACGTGGTTCGTGGCGTCCCAGATCTCGGGTACAGAGGCGGGCTGTGTGTTGCCGAAGTTCCCGAACTTGCCCAAGCCGCCCACGGCCATCACGTCGCCCGTAGGCAGGAGGACCAGGTTGTGGTTCACGCGTGCGTAAGTCATGTCGCCAGCGTCCTGCCAAGTCGGGCTGGACGTCGTCAGGTCGATCATGTCGGACTTGGCGACAGGGTCCACGCCGCCATACGCGCCGGCGCCGTATCCGTTGCCCGTGTCCCGAGAGCCGCACTTCATGATCTTGCCGACGCGGTACATCACGGCAGAGCCGCCCTTGAAGCCCGTCGCATCGGAGATCGTGTAGCCCCACTTGTTAGTGCCACTCGACGCCGTCGGGTTGAACCAGAAGCTGTTGCTGTTCGGGCCCGCACAGAAGACGCGGTTCGCGGAGTTGCCCGATCCCGTGGCCGCGATGCCCGAGGGAACCGTGAACATGAACGGGAACCACTCGGTCTGAAGCAGTCCGCCCGAGGACCACGCGCCGGCGAATGAATTCGCCGTGGGATCGAGCACCTCGGACTCATGCGTGAAGACGACCTGGGTGCGCAGGATAGCCGTGAGCCCGCTCGTCGCGGTGGTCAGTGACTGCCCGGACGCCCACTTGAACTCCGCTGGCGAGTAGGTCGTGGTCACTTTGTCGATATCCGTGAGTCCGATGTATTTCGCGTCTGATAGCAGCGTCGTGGTGCTTCCGGCAGTGGTCTCGCCGCCAAAGATGTAGAGGCGCTGTGTCTGATCGGCGTAGGCCCATCCGAAGCGCTCGCGCCCGCCCGGCGTGGTCCCGCTCGGCGCTGGGAATGCCTCCCACTCGCCTTGGATGGCGTTGTTCACCGTCGTGAACCAGAGCACGTGGAGCGTGTCCGGATACACGCCAGCGCTATTCCGGCCACCGAACACGAATGCACGACGGGCGTGGGCGTCGCCGTCGTACGTGTATTCGGTCGGGTCCATGAAGAAGATATGGCCCCGCCGCGGGCTTGGGCCATCGCCAGGATTGACGATGTCGAGGTCGGCGAGCTTCGTCGCCGTGGGCGTGGCGAATCGCTGGTCTCCTGGCGCATAGCTGATTACATGCACCGCCGCATCATTGGCGTCGCCGCCGATCGTTGTGGCACCGCCGAACACATACGCGAGCTTGTGCGCGGGGTCGAACGCCGAGGATGCGCCATAGCCAATGCCACTGATGTTCAGGTTGGTCCATTGGAAGTGGCCCGAGCCAGTTGGGTCCGGCGTGCCATCGATCTGCATGTTGTGGAACCAGCCGAACGCCCAGACGCAGTTCGTTGCGCTGCTCATGACCGTGCTGCCGTTGCGGCCACCGACTAATAAGAGGTCATCGCTTACTGTATCTGGGCAAATCTCGCCAAGAGCCACGTCGAACCTTCCAGCGGGAGCAGTTCCGGTGACAGTGCGCTTGGTCCAGCCGTACGAGTAGTCCGTGCCAAACGGAACATCGTCGCGGTAGCTGAACCAAACGTCGCTTGAGTAGTTTCCGTCTGACTTGATGCCGCCGAAGTACGCCAGTGCGCCCGCGGTCGGAGTGGTGCAGACCGCCTGCCCCTGCAGCGCCTGTGGCCAATCGCCGCTGCTCGGGGGCGAGATGCTCGCATCCTGCGCGGCAGACACAGTCGCCTGCGCCCTGTATAGGTTCCGGTCAGCGGGCAGGGCAGTGGCAGAAGTGTGCCCGCCGAAGAGCTCCACATGGAAGTACCGGCTGCCGGATGCTAGGACGGCCTGTGACGACCCGAGCTTGACGCTCCCCGGATACCAGCGGGGATTGGCCATGGTGCCCGTGGAGCTGACGTGCGTGGTGTCCCAAGCGAGGGAAACGGGGTCGAAAGTCGTCGCGTAGGGCTTGCCGACCTCGAAGTCTCCGTACGCAGTTCCGCCAAAAATGGCAACGCGCGAGTCTGCCAGATGCAGATGTGAACTGCAGAACAGGTCGCGCCCAGGATTTCCCACTTGGGTGGAATCGGGGAAATTGCTCGTCGGGAACGCGGACGTGTAGTCCGTGACTGCAGGTCGCCAGTTTCGCACTTCGCCGTACTTACCCTTGCCGTTCTCGCCGCGCAGCCAGAGCACCTGGCTGTGGAACGACGCGTTCGGGCTGGGCGAGATGATCAAGTGGACCGCCGGCGCATGAAGCAGCGAGCCGCCGCTGGTGGAACTGCCCCAATTAGCGGCGGGGGTCCATTTTCCAGCAGCCTGCGCGGTCTGCCCCTCAATGAGAGCGGCAAGGCCAAACAGCCCCACGATGAGCCGCAGCGCTTTGTGGAATCTACTTGCGCCAGGGGGGGGGGGGTACGGGGTACACTTGGGATGCTGAACGCGACTCGCGCATGTGCTCCTCCCAGATTCGAGTACGATTCGAGTCTAAGGACCGAGCGGCGAGATTCGGGGGCATCCGAGCCACGAATAGCACTCAAACACCGCGCCAATGATGATGCAAGCCTT
Organism: Candidatus Eiseniibacteriota bacterium; assembly: GCA_025360715.1. Classification (GTDB taxonomy): domain Bacteria; phylum Eisenbacteria; class RBG-16-71-46; order RBG-16-71-46; family RBG-16-71-46; genus CAIXRL01. The sequence continues at coordinate 2,494 of JANYBS010000038.1, forward strand.
ATTTCACATCCGCGAGGATTCCGTGCGACGACCATGGAGCTGCCGAATATCCCTCCTGAACGCAGTACGGGTACGCATCGCTAGCCTCCTTCTTCTAACAATTCCGGCTGTTTCTCACGCGCAGTGGCGACCCGGTGGTGTGCCTGTTTGCGGTGGTGAGTGCATGGGCCAGCTACGGGCTATGTCTTCGGATGCTTCAAACGGCGCCTTCATCGTGCGCGAGGACTCGCTGCAAGCATATGCGTATGTGCACCACGTACTCGCGGACGGCCGAATGGATCCCGCTTGGTCAGCGCTCGGCGTGGAACTGGACCACGACCCTGATGACATTCGGGTCGCCCCAGACGGCCACGGGGGCGCGTACGTCGTCGGACGGCAGGGCCTTGGTGGTGGCGCATACATCATGCCTGCGTGGCATATTCTGGCGAATGGAACACTGTCTGCTACGACGCCACCCTCGGGAAAGCTGCTCATCCCAACCTCACAACGACCTACAGCAATCGACATCATGGCGGACGGCGCGGGCGGTGTCTTCGTTGCCTGGGACACGCTCCGCGCACTCAATGCGGGATCTGATCTGATCCTCCAGAGATATTCTGGCGACTTCAGTGTGCACGCCGGCTGGCCCTCTACGGGCATGAACCTGAATCATGGCCCCACGCACAATTTCAACCCGCGAATCGTGCCGGCTCCGAACGGCGACATCCTGGTCGCGTTCGATTGCTTCGCGAGCGATGGAGGTACTCTCATCACGCGCGTCTCGCCGGATGGCTCGTTTCCCGTTCCAGCGCTTGCTCACGGCGCGCAGTTGGCAAACGCATCGGGTGACTTCGCGGTGGTGGCCGACGGGACCGGCGGGGCGTTCTGCTCCTACTCCGGCGACAACCCCGACCCGCGAAGCAACCCTGTCATGCAGTATTTGCGTGGCGATGGAACCCGACCTCCAGGCTGGCCCGCGAACGGCCTACGACTTGCAGTGGGGACTTGGTTCAAACTCGACTTCTTCAACATCACCTCAGACGGTATCGGTGGTGCATTCATGTCGTGGACAGACGAACGCAACTACGCCACGAACATCGCCGATTCGTACCTTCAGCACGTGAAGCCCGATGCCTCACTGTATCCGGGATGGCCACAAGGTGGCTTGGATATCGGGCCGAATCCCGGTTGCTATGATCTTGGCGCCGTGCTGCACGGCGATGGACACGGTGGCGTGTGGGCGCTTTACGAGAGCGATAGCTTCATCGATGGAAGTGACCGGATGTACGCGAGTCATCTTGGGAGTGACGGCGTACCCCTGCCCGGCTGGCAACCGGGTGGAATCGATATCGCCCCGAACGGGCTTTCGCACGACGATAGCTACCCCACGTTCATCGTCGACGACGGCCGTGGGGGTATCATCGCGGCCTGGGAGTCGGGTCAGTTCGGCGGAGGAACATGGCCTGTGGTCTTCGTCCAACGGTTCGTCGACAACAGCACTGTCGCAACGGACTTCTCTCTGATATCGACTCAGGCAGCACCTGACCAAGTCGAACTTGATTGGCAGACCAGCCTCGCCGCCGGAGCCCGTTTCACGATCCAGCGCAGCAGCACCGTCGGCGTCTGGGATGATGTCGCAACCGTCGACTCCGATGGTCAGTCCCGAGTACGGTTCACGGATTCTCATGTGCTGGCCGGCGCGCGCTACGGGTATCGGCTGCGAAATGGTGAAGGGCCGAACGCTCGTTATTCACTCGACACGTGGGTGGATGTTCCCGCTGCGTATCACTTCGCTCTCGCCGGCGCCCGACCCAATCCCGCGACTGGTTCCAACTTGTCCGTCTCATTCTCGCTGGAGCGCAGCCTGCCTGCGGCCCTCGAAGTGTTCGATGTGAGTGGCCGCCGCGTCGCGCTTCGGGACGTGGGGGCCCTTGGCGGCGGAGAGCACGTGCTGCCGCTGGGTCGCGACCTCCGGCTGGCGCAAGGTCTGTACTGGCTGCGTCTCACCCAAGGCGCCCATCGCGCAACCTCGCGCGTGGTGGTCACCGAGTGAAGGCGACGCCGATCGCGCTATTGGCAGCCGCCGCGACTCTCACACTCCCCTGCTTGGTTGCCGGTCACTCCGGTGGCCCCGAACAGCTCTCGCCCAGATGCGAAGTGATAGAGCTCCGCGGAGAGTTCATCGACCCCATGTGCTACTTCGTGCATGACGCGCGCGGCATGTCTCATGCGAAGTGCGCTGAGCTGTGTGCCAAGGGTGGGCAGAATCTCGCCTTCCTCGACGACGATTCAGGCCGGGTGTACCCGCTCATCGCGCGCGGTCACGGCGAGAACCCCAACACCATGCTCATGCCCTACATCGGCCACGCCGTACGCGTGAAGCTCGCGGTGTATCGCAAGAACGTCTCGCTCTACGCTCAGGTCATGCAGATCTCTGATCAGCACTGATCGCGCTTGGCAGCACGCACTGAAACAAGCCAGCGCCCCGTGACCTTCCCGGCCACGGGGCGCTGATGGTTTCTTTCGTGAACGCGCGGCGCGGCCCCTACTTGCCCGTGAAGACGCCCTTGCGCTTCTCGATGTAGGCGGTGATGCCCTCTTTTGCGTCTTCGCCCTGGAAGAGCAGCTGCTGCAGTTCGCGTTCCACCGCGAGCGCGCTCTCGAAGGGCAGGTCGGCGCCCGACTGCACCGAGCGCTTGATGCGGCCCACGGCCTTGGACGCGCCGTTGGGCGGGCAGAACTGCTCGGCGTACTTCTGGATGCGCGCCATGAAGGCGTCGGTATCCGGCTCATCCCACACGTCATTGATGATGCCCAGATCCATCGCCTTCTCGAATCCGAAGGTCTCCGCGGTCACCATGAGCTCGATCGCCTTGGACTTGTTCACCAGGCGAGCCAGACGCTGCGTGCCGCCCGTGCCCGGCAGCACACCCAGGTTCACCTCGGGCAGGCCGACCTTGGCGCGCTCGTTCTTGCGCGCGATACGGATATCGGCCGCCATCGCGATCTCGAGGCCGCCTCCGACCGTGTGGCCGTTGAGCGCCGCGATCACGATCTTGGGCGTGTGCTCCAGGCGGTTGAGCGTCTCGTTCGCGTGCAGGCAGAAGTAATACTTGAAGGTGGGATCGGCCTGCTTGAGCATGTTGATGTCTGCGCCGGCGCAGAAGAACTTATCGCCCGCGCCGCGGATCACGATCGCCTGCACATCGTTGTTGAAGCGCGCCTCGAGCACTGCGGAATCGATCTGCTTCATCATCTCGTGCGTGTAGCAGTTGCCCGGATCGAAGCTCAGCTCGAGCGTCATCACGCCGTTCTTGACGGAGGTGTTCACCATCTTGGCCTGGGTCGTGGTCATCGCGGATCCCCTTGTGAAGTGAACGGCGAGGCTCTGGACGCAGGCGTCCCGGTCCCCCACCGCGCGAGTATCTGGAAGTGACGGCGAGTATAGGAGGGGCGTCAAACCAGCGTCAACGATGCGCCCCGCGCCACCCGGATGCGTGACCACGGGGCCGCGCGTCTGGCATCATGGCCGCCATGCGCCTCTCCCACATGTTGCTTGCTCTGTTGCTTGCTCTGTTGCTTGCCACAGGCCTGATCACGCTCGCGTCACCGGCCCGCGCCGCCAGCCACATCGACTTCCTGCACTTGCAGGCCGCCTCACTGGGCGGCGCCAAGAAGGATTGTCGTGTCTACTTCCCCGCCTCGTACGACACGCCCGCGGGGCGCGAGAAGCGCTACCCCGTGATCGTGTTCCTGCACGGCTGGCCGGGCAGCGAGGGCAACTGGCCCGGACAGGGCCGCGCGCGGGAGACGCTCGATTCGCTCAGCGCGAGCGGCGCGATCCCCGAAGTCATCGCGCTGTTTCCCGATGGCGGCGGTGTGGGCACGCTGGGGAGGTCCATATGGCTCAACGCGGCCGAGAACAAGAGCGACATGGAGACGTTCATCGTGAAGGATCTGGTCGCGTGGGCGGATCACACGCTGCGCACTAAACCCGAAGCGCGCTATCGCGGGCTGATCGGCTTGTCCGATGGCGCGACGGGCGCAGTGAATTTCGTGCTGCGCCACCCCGACGTATTCACCGCATGCGGCGCGCACAGCGGCGACATGAAGCTGCCCAAGGACTTCAGCAGCGGCCACATCTTTGGCGACGAGCCCGGCGCGACCGCATTGCGCGCCATGTACAGCCCGCTGCTGTACGTGGACAAGGTGGCGGCGCGCGTGAAGGACTGCAGCATCTATTTCGATTGCGGCGCCGACGACGAGTCCGTGAAGGACAATCGCGAATTCGACAAGCGCCTGACGGAGCTTGGCATCTCACACACCTACCGCGAGTTCCCCGGCAGCCACACGTGGGGCTATTGGAAGGAACACCTGCGGCAGTCGCTGCGCGCGGTCACCGCGAAGATGCGGTAGGCAGGTGAAAGGCGGGCGAAAGGCGGGCGAAAGGCGGCCGGAGGCCGCAAAAGCTCTAACGTCGCAGCAGCTCAAAAAGTAGCTGCGCGATCAGGATCTTGAGGATCGTCGCGAACGGGAAGAGCGCCGCGTAGCCCGTGTTGGGCGCGTCATCACCCGTGCTTTCGGCCGCGAATGCCAGCGCCGCCGGTTGCGTGTGAAGCCCCGCGACCATGCCGAGCAACACGCCCGCCGGCACGCGCAACACGCGGCGGCCCAACCACAGCGCCAGCGCCGCGCTCGCGCACGTGACCAGCGCACCTGCCACGAACAGCGGCAGCGCGCCGGGCTCGCCCCGTGCATGCGCGAACACCCAGCCGCTGCGCGTGCCCACGCCGGCCAGGAACAGCACCAGGCCGATCTGCCGCAGCGTGAGGTTGGCGCTGAAGGGCAGCTGCCATACCACCGGCCCGCTGCGGCCCACGGCGCCCAGCCACAGGCCCACCAGCAGCGGTCCGCCCGCGACGCCGATCTGGAAGCTGTCGCCCGAGGGCAGCGGGATCGGCACCAGGCCCAGCAACAAGCCCGCGGCGATGCCAAGAGCGAAGCTGAGCACATCGACTTCGGCGAGCGCGCGATACGAGTCGCCGAAGAAGCGTGCGACCTCGCCCATGCGGGAGCGGGGCCCAAGCACACGCACGCGGTCGCCCAGCTCCAGCACCGTGCGACCGTCGGGCAACAGGTCCACGTCGCCGCGGCGCACACGCGTGACGAGCGCGCCGAAGCGCTCGAGCAGCCGCAGTCGCGACAGCGGCTGGCCGGCCACTGCGGGGTCCGAGACGAAGATGCGGCGAAAATCCAGATCGGTGCGGTCAAGCTCCAGCTGCTCGTCGGCGGCTTCGCCGATCGCCACGCGCACGCGCTCGAGTTCGTCGCGCACGCCCACCACCGTGACCAGGTCGCCCACCGCGAGCGGCTCGCGGCCGTCCAGGATGCTCACGACATCGCCGCGGCGGCGGCGCGCGAAACGCACGCGCCAGCGCTGCTCGCTCACCAGCGTCTCGAGAGGCTGTGCGCACATGGCGGCCACGGTCACGCGCAGCGAGGCGACTTCAAGATCGCGGCCTCCGGCCGCGGGCGCGAGTTCCTTGCGCCAAACCCGGCGCGCCACCGCGAGCGCCACGATCACGCCGAGCACGCCCATGGGGTACGTGAGCGAGTACGCGACCACCGGTTCTGCCGCGAGCGCCGCATCGCCGGGGTGCAGCGCGCGAATGCGCTCGATCACCGCGGCGAGCGCGGGAGTATTGGTGAGGCTGCCGGCGAACAGGCCGGCGGTGCGCGCGGCAGGCACTCCCGCGATCACGTGCGTGAGCCACGCGGCGGCGGCGGCCAACGCCAGCAGCACCGCGGTGAAGAGCGCATCGCGCAGGCCGCGGCGGCGGAACGACGCCACGAATCCCGGGCCGCTCGCCAGGCCCACCGTGTAGACGAACAACACCAGGCCGAAGCGCTGCACCACCTCGGGCACCTGCAGCGCGGGATCGAGCGCGCCGGCGGCGAGGCCCACGAACAGCACCGCGGCCACGCCCAGGCTCACGCCGGCCACGCGCACGCGGCCCAGCGCAAAGCCCAGAGCGAGCACGGCGAAGAGCAGCACGAGTGGTTGGTCGCGCAGGAGTGCGATGAGGGCAGGATCGGCAAACAGCATGGCGGTCAGCATAAGCGCTTGCGACGCAGCGGGCACGCGGCCGGCGTGGACGTGACGCCGCAGCCTGACGCACACCTGACACCGCCACATTCGCGGGACCGCTAGACTCATGCGCTCATGCGAGCCCTGAGACTGGCGGTCCCGACTGCTTTGCTGGCCGTGGCACTGCTTGCGGCGGGCGCCGCGCGCTCGCGTGGCGCGTCGCCTGCCGCAGCGCTAGGGCCAGGTCCCAAGCTGCTGTCCACCGTGCCGGCGGCACTGTCGCCCGAAGCCTTCGCCGCGCGCGCATCGGGCAAGGTGAGCGTGCATGTGCACGTGACGCCCACGGGGTTGGCCGACAGCGTGCGCGCCACGGCGGGCGCGCCGCTGCTTCGCGCATCGGCCGCGGCGGCCGCACGCTGGTACGTATTCGACTCCAGCCCCAAGGGCGGCTGGACCGACGTGGTGGTCGAGGTCGTGCCGGCAGCAGCCGACGACGACCCGCTCTCGCCCGATTTCGTGGCATCGGCGATCCAAGCGGAGAAGGATCACGACCTGCGCGGCGCGCTCGATTGGTGGCTGGGCGCACTCAACAGAGTCGGCACGCATCCCGAGCTGCGCAATCCCTGGGCGATCCGCGAGCAGACGCTTCGCATCGCGAACGCCATGCACCCAGCGCCTCCGATGCCGCATGTGGCTGGCGTCACGGCCATGGGGCTGAGCGCCCAGCTCGAGCGGACGGTGGCGCGGTTGCAGCACGAGGATATCGTGGGCCTGCTCCAGCCCGTGCTGATCGAGGCACCGTGGTGGGCCGATGCCTATCGTTGCCTTGGCGCCGCACAGAGTGGCAGTGGCCAGCTGCTCGAGGCGCGACGCACGCTGCGCTTCTACCAGATGGCCGCCGACAGCGCGGGGCGTGTGCGCGCCGCCAACGCGCTGCGCATGCTCGCGGCCGCCGATACGATCGGCGCCTCCGAGGTGCTCAAGAAGCAGCCGCTCAAGCCGGAGAAAGAGGCCGACGAATAGTTTGCATATATCCACTCTATTGGTGGTATGCGAACTATCTATTTGGCAGCTGGCCAGCCCCGATGCTAATATGACTTCTTGCACGGAGCCCGATGTTCGTCATGGCCCTCCACCATCGGAGACCTGCATGCCAATCCGACCTCTCCTCGCCCGCGCCATCACCGCGCTTACACTGAACGCGTTCATACTCACCGTCGCTCAGGCCAGTCCAGCGATTGTGATGACACGCGACGCCCAAGCCGCCATCACGCCCGCGCAGGCGCTCGAGAAGCTCAAAGAAGGCAACGCTCGCTTCGTGGCCGGCAAGCCACTGCACCGCAACCTGCGAGCTCAGGCGGCGGCGGCGGCCAAAGGCCAGTTCCCGTTCGCGTCGATGGTAAGCTGCGTGGACTCGCGCACTTCGAGCGAGCTGATCTTCGATCAGGGGATCGGCGACATCTTCAACGCGCGCGTCGCCGGGAACATCATAGACTCCGACGTGCTCGGCAGCCTGGAGTTCACCTGCAAGGTAGCGGGCTCCAAGTTGATCGTCGTAGTCGGCCACACGGCCTGCGGCGCGGTGAAGGGCGCCATCGACAAGGTCGAGATGGGAAACCTGACCGGCCTGTTGCAGCACATCGAGCCCGCCGTGGCCGAAGTCGCGCCCCGGTTCCCGCAGCGCACGAGCAATGACCCTGGCCTGGTCGACGCCGCGGCCATGGCGAACGTGAAGCGCGCCCTGCAGCAGATCCGCGAACAGAGCCCTGTCCTACGCGAGATGCTCGACAGGGGTGAGATCGGTCTCGCAGGCGCTATGGTGGACCTGGCCACGGGCAAGGCGACCTTTCTGGCGGACTGAAGTCCACTCCCGTAGGCGGCTCCATTCAGGACTTGCGATACGCGACCCGATGTTCGTACGTTCGATAGCGTGCGGGGCTTGACCCCGTTCCGTTCTTCGCGATCTCGCCGTCCATGGGTTCGCCGCTTCCGGGAGGCTCGATCGCTCGCACGAGACCGCTTTCGGGCCACCGAGGCGCCACTGCGGCGGCGGCGCTGCGCAACACGTCGGTCATGCCCCGCGAGAAGCAAGCAGCCATGACGCCGGTGGAGACCGTGCAGGAACTGCGAGATGGCAACACCCGCTTCGTCACCGGCCGGCCGCTCATCCGGAATGTGCGCGCGCAGGTGGCCATCGAAGAGCAGTTCCCCTTCGCGGCGATCGTGAGCTGCATCGACTCGCGCACCTCGAATGAGCTGGTCTTCGATCAGGGCCCGGGCGAGATCTTCAGCTCGCGCATCGCGGGCAATGTGATCGACGCCTCGGTGCTCGGCGGCCTCGAGTTCGCCTGCCAGATCGCAGGCGCCAAGGCGATCGTGGTCGTGGGCCATACCTTGTGCGGCGCCGTGAAGGGCGCCATCGACCAGATCCGGCTGGGCCACCTGACCAGCGTGCTGCAGCGCATCGAGCCCGCGATCGAGGAGTCGATGGCCACCTTCGAACACCGCACCAGCAGCGATCCGCGCTTCGTCGAGGCCGTGACCTACGCCAACGTACGCGTGGCCATGCGCCATGTGCGCGAAGACAGCGGCGCGCTCGCCGTCGCCGGCGCCGTGGTGGACCTCGCCACGGGCCGCGCGAGCTTCCTCACGGACTGACGCCGCCACACGCCCCGCAGCGCGCACTCCACGCGCGCGTGTGCGCGTCGCGCCGCACTAGGCTACCTTTGCGCGTGAACGCTTCCCCATCTTTCGCGCGAGGGGCCTGCAGATGAACGCGACGATGATCGACGGGCTCTTACTGTGGTTCCCGGCCTTCCTGTTCTCGACCACGCTACATGAGGCCGCGCACGCCTGGGCCGCTCTGCGCGGCGGCGACCCCACGGCCTATCACGGCGGCCAGGTGAGTCTCTCGCCGTGGCCACACATCCGCCGCGAGCCGATCGGCATGCTGGTGGTCCCGCTCATCACGAGCGCCACGATGGGCTGGGCCATGGGCTGGGCGAGCGCGCCGTACGACCGCCGCTGGGCCGACGCGCATCCGCGCCGCGCCGCGTGGATGGCCGCTGCGGGGCCTGCCGCGAACCTGCTGATCGCGCTGGCCGCATTCGCGGGCCTCAAGCTCGGCATGGCCACCGGCATGTTCAGCGCCCCCGACGCGGTGAGCCTGAGCCATCTGGTGCAGCCGATCACCGGCGGCCTGGGCAGCAGCGCCGACTGGGCGGGCCGCATCCTGAGCGTGCTCATGATGCTCAACCTGCTGCTGGCCACGTTCAACTTGTTGCCGTTGCCGCCGCTCGACGGCGCGACCGCGATCGGTATCCTTCTTCCCGAAGGCGCTGCACGCTGGCTGCGCCACAATTCGAACGCGTTCGCGTTGCTGGGCATGCTCGCCGCGTGGCGGTTGTTCCCGAACCTCGTGATGCCGCTGCTGCGCGTGGCCGTGGCGTTGTTGCACCCGAGCGTGAACTACCGGTTCTGACGCAGATCTCGCGCAGCGCTACGCCGCGACGACCTTCGTGCCGGCCACCAGATCGTGCACGCAGCGGCCGTCGCCGCGAATGAGGCCCACGCCCACATCGAGCAGCGCGAAGCCGGGCATGAAGATCCAGAGCGCGCCACAGACGATCGTACGAATGAACCCGGCTGCCAGCAGCGACGCCTTGCCGCCGTCCGCACGCACCACGCGCAGGCGCATCGCGAGCTTGCCGTAGCTCTGGCCGGTGAAGCCCACCAGCATGCACTGGCCCACGCCGATCAGGATGAGCGCCGTCCAGCCCACACCGGCCACGCGCGCGAACCGCGTGACCCAATCGCCCGCGTGAAGCATATTGCCGAACACGAGCAGCATCACGATTCCCGACGGCAGCAGCGCCATGCTCGCGTCGATGAAGGCAGCCACCGCGCGAGCTTGTAGCGGCGGCGCTGTGCGCTCGCTCACACGCGCTCCAGCAACAGCGCCATGCCCTGGCCACCGCTCACGCATAGCGTGGCGATCGCGTAGCGCTGCTGGATGCGCTGCAGCTCGTGCAGCGCCGCGACGACGATGCGCGCGCCGCTGCAGCCCGTCGGGTGTCCCAGTGCGATGCCGCCGCCATTGGGGTTCAACCGCTCGGCGTCCATATGCAGCTCGCGGTCGCACGCGATCACCTGCGACGCGAACGCTTCGTTGAGTTCGATCACCGCCACGTCGCCAAGTGCGAGTCGGTGGCGCTCGAGCAGCTGCCGCACCGCCGGCACGGGCGCGATTCCCATGCGCGCGGGGTCCACGCCCACGCTCACGGCGCCCAGCAGCGCGCCTATCGGCGTTGCGCCATGCTTCGCCGCCGCGGCTTCGCTCAGCACCACGATCGCCGCAGCGCCGTCGGTGATCGCCGATGCATTGCCCGCGGTGATGCTGCCGTCCTTCGCGAACACGGGCTTGAGCTTGGCCAGGCTCTCCATGGTGGTATCGGCGCGGAAGTTCTCATCGCGCGTCACGGTGACCGCGCGCTTGCCCTCGCCAACACTCACGGGGACGACCTGCGCATCGAAGCGCCCTTCGTCCCATGCGCGCGCGGCGCGCTGGTGACTGCGCAGGGCGTAGGCGTCCTGCTCCTCACGTGAGATCGCGCCCTCGCGCGCGAGCGTCTCGCTCGTCTCGCCCATGAGTTGGTCGCACAGCGGACACAGGTAGCCGTCCTTGTACATGGCATCGAGCAGCGGCTGGTCGCCCAACTTGAGCCCCCAGCGCACGTGCGTGGCCAGGTACGGGATACTCGTCATGTGCTCGGTGCCGCCAGCGAGGACCACTTGAGTCTCACCCAAACGCACGCTCTGGGCGGCGCTCACGATCGCTTGCGTGCCGCTCGCACAGGCCTTGTTGATCGTGTACGCGGGTACGCGGTCGGCCAGACCCGCGCGACGCACGACCTGGCGCGCGAGGTTGGGACCGTTGCCGGCTTGGCGCGCGTGGCCGAAGACGATCTCGTCGATGGCAGCGCCCGACAGGCCGGAGCGTTCGATGGCCGCGGCAGCGGCGACGCCGCCCAGATGCGCAGCCGACGAAGCCGCGAGCGCACCGCCGAAGCGACCGATGGGCGTACGCACTGCGCCCGCGAGCAAGACACGACCCTGAGACATGCCGTTACCCTTTGAAGGAATCGAATGGAAGAAGGTGCTTCACACGCGCCGCAGCGCGCGGGCATCAACCGCGATCGTTGCCACCGCCACCGCCGTCGCGCGGCGGACCGCCGGGGCGCGGGCCGCCGGGGCGAGGACCGCTGGAGCCAGAAGAGCCGCCGGGGCGCGGACCACTGGAGCCAGAAGAGCCGCCAGGACGCGGGCCGGCATAGCCGCCCGGCCGCGGACCACTGCCCGGGGGACGCGGCGGACCACCTGGGCCGAAGCTGGGCCGCGGACCCGAAGAACCACCCGGGCGCGGGCCGCTGGAGCCAGAAGAACCGCCCGGGCGCGGGCCCGAGAAACCGCCGGGACGCGGCGCGCCGCCGCCGGAAGAGCCACCGGGGCCCGAAGGCCGCGGCGTGTATGGGCGCGACGAAGACGCCCGCGAGTCGCCGGGGCGCGCGCCACCGAAGCGCTCGGGTTCGCGCTGCATGCTCTCGAAACTCTTGGTGCCGGCCTTCTCGGCGTTCTTGCGCGCAAGCTTGGCCGGCGTCATGGCGCGGCGCTTGGGGCCGCCCTCACCGGGCGCAGCTTCGCCTGTGCGACGGATGTGCGTGTTGCGCGGCTCATCGTCGTCTTCGTACTCGGCGGCGAGTTCGTCCTCGATCGGCGTCTCGGCGGGCGGGCCATGCAGCACCACGAACCAGCCGTCGGGATCCTCGACCTCGGCCTGCAAGCCGAACTCGTCGGTGGCCGGCGCGGCAGCGAACGTCACCCCGCGCTCGCGCAGCTCCTCGGCCCACACCTCGAAATCCTCATCCTCGAACGCGAATGCGATCTTCTGCGACTCGTGCAGCGCGAGCGCGTTCACGTCTTCGCGGTCGTGCAGCGTGAGCGTGGTCTCGCCCGTCTCGAACTCGACTCGGTCCTCTTCTTCGTCGACCACGCGCAAGCCCAGCGCGTCGCGATAGAAGTGCACCATCTTGTCGAGGTCCTTGGCGCTCACGATCACGTGCGAGAGCCCGGGCCACTGCGTGGACTGTGGCGCCTGCTTGGGCTGCACCAGCCGCACACGGTTGCCCTCGGGGTCGCGCACGATCGCGACGCGGCCCCAGGATTCCTCGCTCGCTGGCGTTTCGATAATCACGCCGCGCGCGCCAAGGGCGGTCAGGCGCTCATCGAGCGAACCGACCTCCAAGGCGATCTGCACTTCGGCCGCATCCCCGGATTCGATCGCGAGAGTCGCCCCGCGCGTCGGGAAGGTCGCCCCACCCGCCGGGGGTGCGGGCGTGAGGCCGAGCTGCTTTTCATAGAACGCCGTCAGTCGAGGGACGTCGGGCGTGACGAGTACGACACGATGAAGCCGGCCCATGGCCGATTGGTTACTCCAGGTTGAGCCAGACGCTCTTGAGTTGCGTGTATTCCGACAGGCATGCGGCGCCGAGATCGCGGCCGAAGCCGGAACCCTTGTAGCCGCCGAACGGCATCGCGGGATCGAAGTAGTTATAAGTGTTGACGTATACGGTGCCTGCTTGCAACCGCCGGGCCACGATATGGGCTTTTTTCACATCCTTGGTCCAGACTCCCGACGCGAGCCCATAGAATACGTCGTTCGCCTGCCTAACCGCATCGTCCAGATCGCTGAACGGGATCACCGACAACACCGGGCCGAAGATCTCTTCCTGCGCGACCTTCATCTCATTCCGCACGCCCGCCAGGACCGTGGCCTGCACGAAGTAGCCCTTGCCGTTGACCGTCTGGCGCTCGCCGCCGGCAACCACCGTGGCACCCTCGGCCTTGCCGGCCTCGATGTAGCCGAGCACGGACTTCATCTGCTTCTCATTCACCAGCGAGCCCAAGCGCGTTTTCGGGTGCAGCGGATCGGCCGGCACACGCTTCTTGGCGGCATCGGCCAGTTTGGCGACGAAGTCGTCGTAGATGCTCTGCTCCACGAGCAGGCGCGAACCGGCCGCACAGACCTCACCCTTGCCGTAGAAGATGCCGTTCATGGCGCCGCGCAGCGCGGCGTCCAGGTCCGCATCGGCGAAGACGATGTTCGGCGACTTGCCGCCGAGTTCAAGTGTGAGCTTCTTCACCGTGTCGGCCGCCGTGCGCATGATGTGCTGGCCGACCTCGGTGGAACCTGTGAAGCTGATCTTGTCGACCATCGAGTGCTTGACCAGCGCCTCGCCGGCCACCGAACCCCTGCCCGGGATCACATTGAAGACACCCGGCGGGAGTCCGGCCTCGATCGCCAGTTCGCCGATACGGATCGCGCTGAGCGGTGTCTCGGCGGCGGGCTTGAGTACCACGCAGTTGCCGGCGGCCAATGCAGGCGCGGCCTTCCAGCCCACCATGATCATCGGGAAGTTCCACGGGATGATCGCGCCCACCACGCCGAGCGGCTCGCGCAGCGTGTACGTGAAGAACGCCGGGCTCACATTGTTCGTCTCGCCCGTGAGCTTGGTCGCCCAGCCCGAGAAGTAATGGAAGCAGTCGCTCACCATGGCGATGTCGATGTAGCGCGACTCGAAGATGGGCTTGCCGTTGTCGATCGTCTCGAGGTGCGCGATCTCGTCGGCGTGCTGAAGGATCAGGTCGCCGAGCTTGTGGAGGATGCGGCCGCGCTCCGCCGGCTTCATCTTGGGCCACGGGCCGGACTCGAACGCCGCACGCGCCGCGCGGACCGCGCGATCGACGTCCTCGACGCCGGCTTCGGCGACGGTCGTGATCAGCGATTCGGTCGCCGGGTTGTACGTCTCGTAGGTCTTGCCCGAAGCGGCATCGACCGCTTCGCCATTGATGATGAGCTTGCCCGGACGGACCGGGGTCAGCGTCTCCGACATGCGACTCTCCGTGCTCAGGTGCCGAGCTACTTCAACGTACGGACGCGCTTGATCTGCGCGGCGTGATGATGGTCGTGGGTGGGTAGTGCGTGCAGCATACGGCCGAAAGGGTGTTCCGGCGACCAGACGGCGGCGGGATCCGCCGGGACCGCTGCCAGCGCGGTCATGAGCTCATCGCGCTTGGTCTGGAGCAGCCGCAGCGCCGCGTCCCAGTCCAGGTGGCGCAGCTCGCCCAGATGCCACTCGTTGATGGACGCCATCTCGGCGCCTTCGATGCCGGTCCACGAGGCGAACTCGCCGCCAAGCGTGCGTTCCAGCTCTTCCAGGCGCACCTTGTCGCGCGCGATCAGGTGCAACACCACCTCGCGGATGGTCCAACCGCCCTCGCGCACGGGCCGGTCAGCCGAGCCACCCGTGACGCCCTGCAGCGCCGCCTGCACGGCGACACGCGCGCGCTGCATCTCGAAGAGCAACAGGTCCTTCGCGTGCGCATCGGCGCGCTGGGCGTTGAATGCGGGGGTGAAGGAAGGCTTGGACGATGCCGGCTTCTTCGCGGGCTTCTTCACAGTCTTCTTCGCGCTCTTCTTTGCCGCCTTCTTCACTGCCTTCTTCGCCGGTGCAACCGCCTTGCGCTTTGCAGCTTTCTTGGCGGGAGACTTCTTCTTGGCGGCCTTCTTCTTGGAAGCCATCAAGCCTTCCCCTTCTTCTCGCCGTGCTCCGGATATTCGTACACACCGCGGCCAGCCTTGCGGCCCAGGCGACCCGCCGCCACGTACTGCTCCATGAGCGGGCATGGGCGGAACTTCTCGCCGAGCGTGCGGTGCAGGAAGCGCAGGATCGACAGCCGCGTGTCGAGGCCAACCAGGTCGACCAGTTCGAATGGCCCCATCGGGTGGTTCAGGCCCAGCTTGAGCGCCTTGTCGATGTCATGCGCCGAGGCGACGCCCTCTTGCAACATGTAAAAGGCTTCGTTGCCGATCAACGCGTTGATGCGCGAGGTCACGAAACCCGGCGACTCGCGCACGGTCACGCACTCCTTGCCCATCGCCAAGCCCACGGCCTCACAGGCCTGCAGCGTGGTGTCGCTGGTCTCGAGCGCGCGGACGATCTCGAGCAGCTTCATGCGATGCACAGGATTGAAGAAATGCATACCCACCACGAGCGGCGCGCGCGTGGTGGCCGCAGCCATCTCGGTGATGCTGAGCGAAGACGTGTTCGACGCCAGGACCGCGTGCTTGGGCGCGAGCTGGTCGAGCTTGGCGAAGAGCTCGATCTTGAGCTCGATGCGCTCGGGCACGGCCTCGATCACGAGGTCAGCGTCCTTCACGGCATCTTCGAGCGTGACCGCCGTGTGCAGGCGCTTCATCGCGTCGATGGCGGCGCTATCGGCGACCTTGCCGGTGGCGACGCCCTTCTCGAAGATCGCGCCGATCTCGGCGTGCGCCTTATCGAGCTGCTCGCGCGAGGTGTCCTGCAGCCGCGTGGTGTATCCGCCCAAGGCCGAGACGTAGGCGATACCGCGGCCCATGAGCCCCGCGCCCAGCACGGCGATGGTGCGAATACTCACCGCGAGCCTTCCGCCTGTTTCGCGAGCTTCCACGCCGCAGGGAACGCGAGCGCGGCGAGCCCCGACTTGATCAGGTCGCCGCCAAGGAACGGCAACAGGCCGGCCGCCAGCAACTGCGACGGCGGCATGTAGCGCGAGAGCTGCGCCAGACCAAGACCGAAGATCACTGCCGAGCCCATGAGCATAGCGAGGAACATGGTGACCGGGCGACGGTCCCAGCCGCGCTCGGCGAGCAGGCCGGTCACGAAGGCCGCGAACGGAAAGCCGATCAGGTACCCGCCCGAAGGGCCCACGAGCTTGGCGAAGCCCGCCGCACCGCCGGCGAAGAACGGCAGCCCCATGGCGCCTTCGCCCAGGTAGAGCATCATCGCGAGGAATGCGCGACGCGGTCCCAGCACGGCGCCGGTAAGCAGCACGGCGAATGTCTGGCCGGTGATCGGCACCGGCGTCCACGGCAGGTTGATGGCGACCTGCGCCGCGGCAGCCGTGACGAGCGAGGCGGCGACCACGAGCAGGACATTGCCCAGCGCACCCGTG
>JANYBS010000047.1 GCA_025360715.1 Candidatus Eiseniibacteriota bacterium
CACATGGCGCCACTCTAGCAGGCGCCGCGATGAACGCGTGTGGCACCACGGGCAGCCGGCGCACAATCCGTCCGCGCACATTCCGTCGTTGACCGCGTGCAAGCGCCGCGCTGATACTCTGGTCCTTCTGTGGACGGGCGTCCCGAACCGCCGCGGCCGGCTCAGCCGCAGGCCAGCGAGTACGATGCGCATCGCACCGAACATCCGAACGTCCGTCATCGCCGCGCTCTGGTGTGCCACATTCGCGTGCACCGGTAAGGGGATCGCCGCCGGATTCGCGACCGCCGCCACGGCTTCCTCCACGGCTTCCGCCACGACGTCCACAAGCGAACGTCACAGCCGCCTCGAGGTGCAGGCGCTCTATGCGCGGGCGCAGGCGCGGCTGGCCGAGCATCGCGTCGAGACGCGGCGCATGGCGATCGTCGACCTCGAGCGCGCGACGATGCTCGACCCCGAAGACGCCGAGTGCCAGCTGCTTCTGGCGCGCACGTACTATCAGGCGGGATTCCTCAAGCAGGCGAGCCGGCGCTTCGAGCGCCTGGCGCTGCTTGCGCCCGATGATCCCGAGGCGCGATTCGGGCTGGCCCAGGTATGGCGCAGGGACTATCTCAAATACCTCGATCGCACCTCGCTCGCGCGCGCGGTCGAGAACCTGACGTCGGCCACTCGCTTGGAGCCGCGACATACCGATGCGTGGCTCATGCTTTCGTCGCTGCAGGTGGAGCAGCACGATTCCTTGGGCGCGTATCGTGCGGCGCTCGGAGCCTGCAACGCTGAGCCGGGCCGCGCCGAGGCGCTGCTGGCGCTGGCGTCCACGCGCTGGCGGCTGGGCGATGTGGATGGCGCCGACAGTGCGTTCACGGCGGCGCTGCCGCGTTTGCGCCGCAGCGTGCGCGAACGCTTCGAGGATTTTGCGCCGCTCGCGAGTGAGCGCGACACGGCGATCTTCAACCATCTGGGCGAGGCGGCGCAGGCGGAGTTCGCGCGCCGCTTCTGGGCCGAACAGGATCCCGATCCCACGACGCCCGTGAACGAGGCGCAGCTGGAGTATCGCGCGCGGGTGGCGCAGGCGTACTTCCTCTTCTATGACGCCAAGCATCGCGAGTGGGACGAGCGTGGTGAGGTCTACGTGCGCTACGGCCCGCCCGAGGCAGCCGTCTACAACCCGCTCGGTGCCACGTTGTATTCCTCGGTCAGCCAGAGCTCGCAGATGATGTACCCGGCCAACGTGCTGCGCTGGGAGTATCCGCGGCTGGGGATGACCGTCACGCTTCAGGACCGCATCCTGAGCGAGTACTACCAGCTGCCCATCACGTTCGATCATGATCCCGACCCGCGCCCGGATCCCGAAGCGCTCGCGCGGCTCGATGCGGTGCAGACGCACGAGGGCCGCGGCGTCTTCTCCGCGCTGCCGCCGGGCGTGAAGTCGGTGCCGGTCCAGGCCACCGTCGCGGCGTTCGAGGGCGCGTCGGGCCCGCGGCTGTTCTCGGCGCTTGAGACCGCGGGGACCCCGGGCGACACGCTGTGGGCGGAGGCCGTGGTCGTGGACTCGGCCCAGCGTGAGGTCGCGCGCTCCGGGCGTTCGCTGTCGCCGTCCGCGTGCACGCCCGATCGCTTCCGCGTCGCGGACTTCGCGAGCGAGTTGCCGCCGGGGCGCTACCTGCTCGCGCTCTCGGTCAAGGGCGGCGGGCGCCGCGGCATCACGCGCATCCCCGTGTTGCTCCAGAAGGCCGATTCGAGCGTATCGCTGAGCGACATCGTGATCACGTGCGGCGCGCCGATGATCGCCGGCTCGGCGGTGCGCATCGATGCCGATCCCCAGGCGCAGGTCGGCGACGGCGATGCGCTCACGGCGTACTTCGAGATCTCGCATCTGGAGGCGGGCGCGGACGGCGAATCTCGCTTCGAGTACGTCTACACGGTCAAGAGCGCACAGCGGGACCCGCGCATCTGGATCCAACGCGCGCTGCAGCCGCGGCCGCAGGCGCCGGTCATCTCGATGAGTCGCGAGGAGTCGCAGACCGGTCCGGTGCGCCGGCAGTTCCTGAGCGTGCCGGTCCAGGCCCTGCCGGCGGGCCGCTACAAGCTGCAGGTGACCGTGCGCGACCTCGTGAGCGGGCAGGAGACGACGCGCGATACGCAGTTCACGCGGGTGAGCGGCCCCAGACGCTAACCCCTGCCCTGCAAATCGCACTTTAGATTCGGAGGGCGGGGCCGATAACGGGTCCAGAGTCTTGGATCCCCCCCAAACCCCTTCGAGAGCCCGATGAGCGATCCCAAGCCGCGCGTCCTGATCGTCGACGACGAACCCGATCTTCTCTCGGTGCTCCACTTCGGTCTCGAGGTGGAGGGTTTCGATGTCCTCGAAGCGACCGATGGCGAGCAGGCGCTCGAGATGGCGCGCAGCCATCAGCCGGACATGATCGTGCTCGACCTGATGCTCCCGCGCATGGACGGCTACAAGGTCTGCCGGGCGCTCAAGTTCGATGAGCGCTACAAGCGTATTCCCATCTTCATCCTGAGCGCTCGCTCGGGTGAGACCGATCGCCGCTTGGCCTTGGACCTGGGCGCCGACGCCTACGTGACCAAGCCCTACGACATGCGCGACCTGGTGATGAAGATCCGCGAGCGCCTGAGTCTGCCGGGGAAGAACCAGGCCGCTTGATCGCCGCAGGGCTTCGCGCGCGTCCTATGCGCTGAAGCCCACTCCGCGGATGGCGCCTTGGTGCTGCGCGAGCACGTCGAGCATCGCCGCGTGCAGAGTGGGATTCGCCGCGCAGATCTGCCGGCCATCCAGACGGAACGTCCCGCCTTGGTAGTCGCTGAGCACGCCACCGGCTTCGCGCACGATCAGCGAGCCCGCTGCCACGTCCCATGCCGACAAGCTGCCTTCCCAGAATCCGTCGAAGCGGCCCATGGCCAGATAGCACAGGTTGAGCGCCGCCGAGCCGTCACGGCGGATTCCCTGCGCGCGCACGAGCATGTCCTGGAAGAGCGGTACGTGGCGTTCGGGATATTCGCGCACATCGTACGGGAAGCCGGTCACGAGCAGCGCGTCCTCGATGCGTTCGCACGGCGACACGTGGATGGGCGCGCCATTCAAGCGTGCGCCGTGACCTGCGGCCGCGTCGAACATCTCGTCGCTCACGGGGTCGTAGACCGCGCCCGCAGTCATGACGCCGGCGACCTCGACGCCAACCGACACGCAGAAGAACGGATAGTTGTGCGCGAAGTTGGTCGTGCCATCGAGCGGGTCGACGATCCACCGCACGTCCGAGCCGCTTGCGGCGTGGGCACCGGTCTCCTCGCCGAGCACGCCGTGCAAGGGGAAGCGCTCGGCGATGCGCTGCAGCAGCAGCGCCTCGGAGCGCTTGTCGAACTCGGTCACCAGGTCGATGACGCCCTTCTTCTCGGGCGCGTGGATGCGGCCATAGCC
>JANYBS010000110.1 GCA_025360715.1 Candidatus Eiseniibacteriota bacterium
GAACTCCCACGCGTACGGGCTCACCGCGTCGTGCTGGAAGATCCGCGTCAGCGTGCTGCCCTCGTTGTCACCCGCGCCGCGTCCGTGCACGAGCGCCGCCGCCTCGGCGGGCGTCGCCGCATCGGCCCACACGCCGCTGCCAGCGCGCACCGCCGCGTTGGCGAGCGTGAGCGGCGCTTGGCGCCAGATCCAGTAGCTGCCGATGCCGTAGTCGGCATCGCCATCCATCCAGCTGGCATTCCACGTGAGCCGCACCGCGCCACCCTGATCGGCAGGGATGTCCTTGACGCCCGCGCTGACCGGAGTCGCATCGCCCAGGAAGCCGTAGCGGTCCACGTGCGCTGCGTAGTTGCGGATGTTGCCGGTGCGATAGTCGGACCACAGTACGAACGCGCCGCCGTTGGGGTCGGCGACCAGGCTCTGGTTGTAGGAGTACTGGAGCGCCGCGACGCGGCCACCGTAGGGCGTGGCGGGTCCGAGCGCGCCGCCGGACGTCACTCGGACGATGGCGGGTACCTCGGCGTTCGCACGCGTGTCATCGAAAAGTGCGAAGACGCCTCCGGCGCCGTCGGGGACCGCGTCGCAGCGAAACTGAGCCGAGGCGGAGACGATCACTCCGGATGTGCCGAAGGCGGGGTACGGAATGCCATTTGGGGAAACGTGTCCGACGACCCCGTAAGAGGAGCTGCCGTACGTGGGCAGCACGAAGAAGAGCCCCCCCGAGCCATCGAGCGTCATCGCCGCGGACCTGTCCTGGCTGTTCGCCAGGTAATGCGCGCTGAGGCCGAAGTTCGACCAGCCGGTGTGCGGGGAGCCATTGAGATCGATACGGGTCGCGACCGTGAATACCGTGCCGACAGATCGATCATCGAGCCACGAGACATAGACGCCCGTGGTGCCGTCCGAGATCATCTGCGGCGCGGTCTGGTTCGCGGCGTTCGCGTTGTCGAGCGAAAGATTGCTGAACGTGAAGGAGTTCGCACTGGTCAGGTGCGCGAGCTTGACCTCGAACGCGGTACCGCTCAGGCCCTGCTGATCCTCGTAGGCGACGTAGCATCCGCCCAGGTTATCCGTCGTGATCACCGGGTTGAGTTGCAGACCCAGTGGCGTCGCCACAGGCACGGTCAAGAATGAGCCCGCGCCCGAGACGTGGGTCATGTAGATGTCCTCGTCGGAGCCTGAGATGTCGAAGCGGTAGGCGACGAACGCGCCGCCCGCCCCGTCGGTACACGTGCTGATCTGTGCGCGATTGTAGGTGTCGACGGGGTTGACCAGGACGCCGTTGGCGGTCCACTGACGTACGCCGGCCGAATTGAGTCGCTGTCCGTAGATGTCCGCGTGCGTGCCGGAGCGGTTGTCCTGCCAGAAGACCATCACGCCTCCGGCGCCATCGAGGACGATGTGCGCGTTGCTGCGCGCGCCGGTACCGCTGCCGACGGTGATGCCGGCCGCCGGCCAGCCGGCAGCAGGTGCACCGGTCGCACCCATGTGCTGTACCCAGATGTCGTTTCCCACCGCTGCAGCGCGGTTACCCGCGATCCACACGCCCCCTGCGCCGTCGGACAGGGCCGTGCCGTAGACGTAGGAGTCTGCGTTCGGGTTCGGCGTGATGTCCACGCCGCTGGTGGCGGGATCATGCGACCACGCGGCGAGGCAAGGGGCGGCATGCAGCGTGGCGGCGAGCAGGGTGATCGGGAACATCCGGCAGATGGCGGACATGCGCATGTCGAACCTCCATGGGTGGCGACTGGCCGAGGGTGGGGGATCGGCATGAAGAACGCAGGATGAGTGTGACAGCGGACACGGGCGCTGAAAACATGAATCTGACAAGCACTTGCAGAGCCATAGGCGCCACGGATCCCGTGGCGGTGATATTTCCCCTTCCCATCTACTGCACAGGTGTGTAGTATGCCCGGCAAGACGTCTGAGGGCCATGTTTCCAGGTCTTGGGCGATGCGCCCGGACCAGCCCCGAACCCCGCACCTATCACGCAGCCCCCTGCGAAGGAGACGCAGTCATGAGTTTCAACGGAACGAATGCGCCGAGTGCCAAGGAGCGGTCGAAGGCGCTGGACCTGGCCCTGCAGCAGATCGAGAAGGCGTTCGGCAAGGGCGCCATCATGACCCTGGGCGAGGGCAACGCCGCCCCGGGCATCGAGACCATCTCCACCGGCTCGATCGGCCTCGATCTGGCGCTGGGTGTGGGCGGCGTGCCGCGCGGCCGCATCATCGAGATCTACGGCCCCGAATCCTCGGGCAAGACGACGCTCTCGCTCACGATCATCTCGCACGCGCAGAAGGCCGGCGGCGCCGCGGTGTTCATCGACGCCGAGCACGCGCTCGATGCGAGCTACGCCGCCAAGCTGGGCGTCGACATCGCCAACCTGCACGTCGCCCAGCCGGACACCGGCGAAGAGGCGCTCGAGATCGCCGATACGCTCGTGCGTTCCGGCGCGGTCGACATCGTGGTCATCGACTCCGTGGCGGCCTTGGTGCCGCGCGCCGAGATCGAAGGCGAGATGGGCGATTCGCACGTGGGCCTGCAGGCGCGTCTCATGTCGCAGGCACTGCGCAAGCTCACGGGCTCCATCAGCAAGAGCAACACCACGGTCATCTTCATCAACCAGATCCGCATGCAGATCGGTGTCATGTTCGGTAACCCCGAGACGACCGCCGGTGGCCGCGCGCTCAAGTTCTACGCGTCGGTGCGTCTCGACATCCGCCGTATCGCCACGCTCAAAGAGGCCGAGACGGCGGTGGGTAACCGCACCAAGGTCAAGGTCGTCAAGAACAAGGTCGCCGCGCCGTTCCGCGAGGCCGAGTTCGACATCCTCTACAACGAGGGCATCTCACGCGAAGGCGAGCTGATCGACTTCGCCGTCGACAAGGGCGTCATCAACAAGGCCGGCACGTGGTTCTCCTTCGGCGACGAACGTCTGGGCCAGGGCCGCGAGAACACGCGTATGTACCTGCGCGAGCACGCCGACGTGCGCAACAAGATCGAGGCGAAGCTGTTCCCGATCCTCGGCCTCAAGCTCACGCCTGCGGCGGCGGTGTTCGCCACTCCGGTGGCGAAGGCCGCGTCGGCTGCAGTGCCGGCGAACGGCGCTGCGGTTCCCACGAATGGCGCTGCGGCTCCGACCAACGGCGCGGCCACGGCGGCGCGTCCGCAGGCGGCAGCAGCAGCGGCCCCGGCCGCTTCGCGCCGCTAGGCTCCACAGCATCTGGCAGGCCCCAGCGGCGCTGTACCCTTCAGGGTGCGGCGCCGCCTGCTTCTTCCGGCTCCCGCTGAAACGAGAACCATGGCCACCATGCGAAGCCGTACGCGGCGCGATCCGAACGCCGAGCCGATCATCGATCCGGATGCCACGCGCGAGGCGGCGCTCAAGATCCTCGAGCGCAAGCGCCGCACGCGCTCCGACCTTGAGCGCCGGTTGTTGGAGAAGGGCTTCGCGCAGGCCGCCATCACGCCCGTGGTCGATCGCTTGACCGAGGTGGGGCTCATCGACGACCAGGAGTTCGCGCGCGCGTTCCTGAGCGGCCGGTGGGGCCGCAAGCCGGCAGGATGGTCACGGCTCAAACAGGAGCTCAAGGCCAAGGGCATCGACGAAGAGGTGGTCGCCGCCGCGCGCGTGCAGATCGAAGAGCGCGACGGCGTGGTCGACGAAGTCGAGACCGCGCGCAAACTCGTGGAGCAAGCTCGCCGCCGATACGTGCGTGACGAACCGCGCAAGGCCCAGAACAAGCTCTACGCGCTGCTCGCCCGCCGCGGCTTCAGCGGCGATGTGATCCGCCGCGCGCTCGCGCTGCCCATCGTGGGCTCCGACGAGGAATGACCAGGCCGACCCTGCTGGAACTGCGTACGGCACGGCTCGACCTTCGGCCGCTGACGCTGGCCGACGCGCCTCACATGCGTGCGTTGCTCACGGACCCCGACTGGATCCGCAACATCGGCGACCGCAACATCCGCAGCGATGTCGATGCGGCCCTGTACATCGAAAAGAAACTGCGGCCCACGTACGAGACCGACGGCTTCGG
>JANYBS010000129.1 GCA_025360715.1 Candidatus Eiseniibacteriota bacterium
CGTTCGATCAGTGCGTCAGGATGAGCCGGCGCGAGAGGCGCTCCCCACCCATCGACAGCTCGTACATGTAGACGCCGCTCTCCAGGCGAAGACCGCCGTCGGTGCGGGCATCCCAGGCCACGGTGTGCACGCCGGCCACCATCGACGCATCCATCAGCTTGGCGACGCGCCGGCCCGTGACGTCGTAGACGCTCAGCTGGACACGGCCGGCCTTGCGCAGGTCGAACGAGAAGTTCGCGCGGTGCGTGACCGGGTTCGGCATGACCGGCAGCAGATTCGCGAACGCCGTGCCGCCCGTCTTGTTGCCGGTGCCGTAGGGAACGCCACTGGGATCCGTGCAGTAGTCCCACACGTTGACCAAGCGCACGTTCGGCACCGCGACGGAATACTTGGAATCGTCGAGGAACAGCGAGCGGTTGCCGAAGCCGGCGCACTCGAACGTGGCCGGAGCCTTCCAATACTTGAAGTTGACCGTCGTCGGCGTGGAATCCGGGAACGTGATCGCGCGCGTGAAGGTCGCGTCACCGGCCTGGCCGTCGGGGCTGACGCCGTCGTTCTTGAGTAATTGCCCGGCGACCGGATAGTCGAAGTGCAGAGGCAACTGGTCGCCCATGACCGCGACGGAATCCGCCGCCACAGGCAGCGGATCGAATCGGTCCATGTTGACCTTGAAGACGACCGTGATCGGCTTGTCCGTCACGGTGCAACGGTCGATGCCGCGCGCCGGCAGGATGATCGGGTTGACCGAGCTGAAGATCGCATCGTTCAGGTAGACGTTGCGGTCGCCCTGGCCGGTGCACTCGATCGTGCCGTTGTAATCCACCTTCCAGTTCACGTTCTTCGGCGAGCACGCGGGGAATGTGACACGCACGCTGTAGACCTTGTCTCCCGCGGTCTGGTCCGCACCCGCGCCATTGTCGAGCATCGGCACGCCCGGCTGCGTGAACGTCAGCGGCTTCACGTTGCCGAGCAGCGTCATCACATCGCCGGGGACCGGCGTCTTGCGCGTCGCGTCGATCTTGAAAATGACGTCGATGGGCTTGTTCGTGAAGTTTGCTGGATCGTCATTGTTCCACGCCGCATTGATCGTGGCGGTGGCACCGTTGTCACTCGTCAGGTGGTAACTGCGGTTCGAACCCAGCGGCTCATATTCCGAGCACTTGTGGCTGAACTTCCAATCGAAGTCGGCCTCGCCCTTGTTCGTCAACCGGCTCTTCACGAGGCTGAAGGGCACCGTGAGCGTGTAGATCGAGTCCACATTGGCGTCGTAAAGCAGGCCATTGTCGCAAAGATTGCCGATCGTGAGCGGCAGCAGGCTGCCCTCGATCGCAAAGGAATCCGCCGGCGCGAACGCGCCGTTGCAGAGTCCGATGTGGAAATCACCGTTGAAGGTGACGTTCTGGTCGAAGAACTCGCCCTTGTTCGTGGTGCTGTTGTTCACGATCGTATTGCCGGCAAGGTCCTTGACGTTCAGTACGGTCACGCCATAGGCCGTGGCGCTCGCCGCGATGGGCGCGTTCAGCGTGAGATGCACCGTGCCCGTCGCCGCAGGGTCGCGCAGCGCGCTGATGATCGTGCGGCTCGCGAACGTGTAGTTGCCCACCGTCTGCGACGTGGTCAGGTCCACCGGCTCGCTGAAGGTGACGTCGACCTTGTTCGTGACGAGATTGAACTGGCGGTTCGCCAGAACGCTGAAGTTCACGGCCTGCGCCTGCACGACGGTCGGTGGGATCAGATCCACCGAGTTCTGCACGACGTACGTTCCCATCGTCGTCATCTGGACGACGGCTGTCGTGTCGTAGGTGGTCGAGGCACCGCGCGACATCTGCACATTGCTGCTGAAGAGCGCGTCGAGCGGACCCTTCGTCGTGCCTTCCTGCGTGACCCAGAATTCCACGTGCATCGGCATGCCGACGGTCGCGCCCAGCACGCCAAGAGGAATCTTGAGCTCCTTGAAATTCACCGAGTCGACGATGCCCAGACCGTTGCTGCCGCCGCCCCAGCTCGGATTGATGTACTGCGAGCGATTATTCCAGACGTGCGTGCTCGTCACGTCCACCGAGTCCTTGTAAAGGATCTCGTAGTTGAACGCGTCGCAAGTGGTCGGGGTGACGTCGTAGATGACCCAGTCCGGCTTGAAGGGCACGTTGGCCCAGCCGATCTTGCGGCCGAAAGGATCCGTTGTGCCACCGGCGGCAGTGTTCATGTCGAAGGCCATGCCGAGATTCATGCTGCAGTAGCACGACTTCGAGAACTCGATGCCGACATACAGGTAGTTCGCGTCATTCGTCATATAGACGCGGCCCAGGTCCATCGGATAGATACCGACACCGCAATTGCTCTGCGTATCGGCGCGATCGTCGCGCAGCAGGTTCGACGGGTCGAAGTCATTGACACCATCGACATTGATCGTCTGCGGCACGAAGGCGCGCGCAGGTGCGGCGACCACGAGCAGAAGCAGACAGAGAGCGGTAAGCAAGCGTCTCATGGGAGCGAGATCTCCAGCCGGGGCGAGTCAGGATGTGTGGACGAGAGCAACGAAGGCAGATCGGTCCCGGTTCGACCTGCGATTCGCCGGAACCGAAGGATCCGGGCGACGAGACGACCGATGCGCAATTCTAGACCTATCGCCCGCTGTCATGCAATCGTCCAAAGCGCTTTGTTCGTGGTCCGAACAAAGACGTAAAGTGGCAACATGGAATCAGATACACGATTCGGGTCCCTTGACCCAGACGAGACACAGCATCATTATGCGTTGCGGTTCACTTCCGCGGCCGCGTGTATCTTTCCGCTCTCCCACCGCCCAATTCGAGCCCGCCTTGCGCCGTCTACTGCTCTCCCTGCTGCTGCTGACCGCCCTGTCCCCGTCCCGGGCCTGGTGCGTGACCGCCCGTGACCTCTCGGGCCGCATCAAGATCGATGGATTCACGAACGACTACACCGACGACGAGAAGATCTTCGGGTTCAATACCGCCGCGGGGCTGCCGGAAGAGGCCAGCGACGACTCGAAGTGGGACAACAACGACATCAACCAGATCCGCATCACCTGGGATGCCAAGAACCTGTATCTGGCCGGCGAAGGCATCACCTACGGCAACAACATGGTGCTCTTCATCGACAGCGTCCCCACCCGCGGCCTCCAGTCGATGTCCAACCTGAACTCCTGGAAGCGCAACTTCACGTTCGACACCACATCCGTGAATGGTGACGGCGGTTTCGCTCCCGACCTGTTCGCCGCCACTTGGGACGGCAATCCCACCCCGCGCTTGATCGTGCAGCAGTCGGGAAGCCAGGTGGACGACGAGATCTCCGGCGGGTTCTTCCGCTCCGCCGCCACCTTCAGCACGAACAACCGCGGCCGGGCGATGGAGCTGGCGATCCCCTGGCGCTCGGTATTCCTGGGCCAGGTCGGTCTGGGAACCCACGACACCTTGCTCACGGTGAACGGCGTCACCGACACCTTCCGCGTCTTCCCCAAGGGCACCAGACTCAAGATCTGCGGCGTCATCACGGGCGGCGGCGACAACTCGGGCGGCCCGGACTCCGCGCCCGACAACCTGCGCGGCCATACCAGCGACGGCAACGCTGCGGTGCTCCTGGACAACTACGCGATCGTCGATCTGGACCGAAATGACGACACCGGGCTCGGCAACGGCGGCCCCGACGGCGTCGCCGACTGGGGCGTGGAGCCCAAGTCCCGAGTGTCGTTCCGCTACCAGCCTCCGATCACCCCGCTGCGCTTCGCCCTGCGAGCGATCGACTTCGACCGCCCGGCGTTCGCGCCGGACCGCGGCGAGAAGATCCACTTCAGCGTCGAACTCGACAAGAAGCTCAACCCGAACAGCGCGCTCGACCGTGCCCGCACCGTGAACCTGAGCGCGAACGTGTTCGATATGCACGGCGGCTTCGTGCGCAACCTGTACCTGAACGTCACGCGGCCGGCCGTCTCGCCCAGCGACGCCACTCAGGACGTGTGGGATGGGCGCGACGCGCATGGCCGCATCGTGCCTGCGGGCATCTACATCATGCGCAGCGTCATCGAGCCGAGCTTGAGCCGCGAGACGCGCGCCTTCGTGGTGGTGCGATGAAGCCCCTGCGCGCGCTCGGCGCTTTCGTGCTGCTGGTGGCCTTCGCCACCCCGGCGCATGCCTACTTCGAAGAGACGGTCGTCGGCGCGCGCGGACTCGCGCTGGGCAACTCCTCGATCGCCTTGGTCTCCGACGTCACTGCCTACTATTGGAATCCTGCCGCGCTCGGTTCGATGCGCGGCGCCGAGGCCAGCGCCGACTTCGCCAAGCCCTATGGCCTGGCGAACGTCAATGGCAGCGCCATCGCGGTCGCTGCGAAGCGCCTTGGCATCGGCTGGGGCTTGGCCTGGCACCACCTGGGCCTACAGGGCGCCTACAGTGAGGACCAGTTCACGCTCGCAGCCGGCCGGCACCTGTTCGACGTCCGCGGCGCGGGCTCCGTGGCGGGCGGCATCGCCGTGCGCAGCGACCGAATCGCGTTCGAGTCCTTCCAGGATCCCATCGGCGGGGGCACGGTCGACTACGGCTCTCAGTCCAAGCCCTCCCTCGACGTCGGGCTGCGCTGGCAGTCGCCGTGGAGTATCGACGTCGCCTATGTGGGGCGCGACCTGCTCAACCCGCACTTCGAGTTCATCGCCGGTTCCGGCGGACAGACGATCGCCGCGCGGCAGTCCCTCGCGGCCGCGTTCCATTGGAATCGCGAGTCCACCGTGAGCGTGGGTTGGTCGCAGATCGACGATTCGCACAGCGAGGCCAGCGCGGGCCTCGAGATCCTCTTCTACGATGTGTTCGCGATCCGTTCGGGATTCTCGAACCTCTCGCGCGTCTACCAGTCGCTCGGCGACCCGAACCAACTCGAGTTCACCGGCGGGTTCGGCGTCCAGCACAAGGGCTACTTCGTCGACGCGGCCGCCACCACGAATCATGATCTTGGCGCGAGCTACCACGTGACGCTTCGAGTGCCGTTCGGCGCTGGGGAGAGACACTGATGCGCTTCTTGCGGCCTGTCGCGGTAGCGCTTCTCGCCTCGTTCCTACTTGCCACCGCCGCAACCGCGGTCACCAAGGTCGAGGGCGACTATCAATTGATGATGGAGATGCGCAAGACGGGAAATGCCTATCCGTGGGCGTGGAACTCCAACGACTACGACACGTTCAACAACGCGGGACTGCGCATCTTCTCGCAGCCGCGCGCAGGCGTGGAAGCGTTCCTCAAGGTCGAATCCGACTGGCATCCGAACGACAACAACGGCGCCCGCAATGTCTTCCAGTACCGCGAAGCCCACGTGCGCTTCCGTAAGGAGATGGGTAAGCGCGGCGTCGACAGCTACCTGTTCTCGCGCCAGGACCGTTTCTATGTCAACACGTACCTGATCCCGTTCGTGTACGGACGAGGTGACGCGCAGGGCCTGCGGCTCGACACATGGGGCTTCGGCAAGACCGACGCCACGTTCATCGTGGCGGACCAGAGCAGCCAATACAATCCCACCAACTTCGCAAGCTTGGCGCCGCACCAGCCGCTCGATTCGCTCGCGTCGCAGCACATCTTGCGTACCGACGATATGTACATCGTCCGGTTACGCCGCGAGTTCGGTAGCGCCAAGCAGTTCCGAACCGGGCTCACGTTCAACCGCTTCGAGGGCTGGACGGGCAGTGACAGTGTGAGCGCTCCCGCCGCGTACCACACGGTCCTAGGCTTCGACACCCGCTATCGCTTGGCCGGCGCCGATGTCGCCTTCGAGTACGGCGAAAGCCGCTCGAGCCAACCCACGGTCACGCCCACAGCGGGTCCCGAGTTCACCAGCTTCAACAAGGGTCTCGGCTTCCGCATCCCCGATCAGGCCGTGGCGCAGGCGGAGATCCGCAGCTTCAAGCTCGGCGCACCGCGCGCGGGCTACTTGTTCATCACGCCGGGCTGGTGGAGTCGCGGCGCGAAGTACCAGAACAACCTGGGCGGCCCGAACAGCGACGAGACGGGCTTCAATCTGCAGAGCTACTACCTGCTGCCGGAGCGCGCGATCACCTATTCGAACCAGTTGCTCTGGTACGGCAACAAGGTCTTCACGCACAAGGACACGCGGCAGATCTACAACGAACTCTATGTGGAGTTCGTGAACGGCTTCACCGGCAAGACGTCCTATCGGCGGACCGACAACTACACGTATTCGAATGGCATCCAGCGCCGCGAGATCCACCTGGACTGGTTCAATGAGCTCCAGGTGGAGAGCAAGCTCGCGTGGCTGCGCATCCAGAGCGGCCTGCGCAACATCGGCAACCCGTCCGACAAGAAGCTGCTCTTCGTGATCGAGCACTCGATCAACCTGACGCAGAAGACCAAGATCTACGATCGCTTCGCGTTCGGCAACGATGCGAGCATCCAGCGCAAGGGCCTCTTCACGCAGCTGCAATATCGCCCGACCGGGAACATGGAGATGTTCCTGCAATACGGGCCCGACTACATCGGTGGCGGCTCGAATCCCGTCGAGGAAGGCAATCTCAACGGTAACGCCGACCAAGTCGACATCATCAAGTTCATCCTGAAAGGAAACTTCTGATGCCTTCGCGCCCCCTTCTGTCCGCGAGGCGCGTGCTCGCGTCGCTGCCTGCCGCGTGTGCCCTGCTCCTCACCATGCTCGCGGGCTCACCGGCCTGGGCCACGCCGCAGAAGGTCGCCGGTGGCATCCAGTTCACCTACAAGGATCCCAACGCGGTGTCGGTCGCGTGGGCGGGCCTTTTCAATAATTGGTCGCCAACCGCGAACTCGATGAAGCGCGGGTCCGATGGCGTGTGGAGCGTGGTCGTTGCGCTGCCGCCTGGCGAGCAGCAGTACAAGTTCGTGGTGGACACGCAATGGTTCGCGGACCCCGAGAATGGCACCACGGCCGGCGAGTTCGGCAACAGCGTCGTGACGGTCGCCAACGACGGCTCACTCGTGGCCAAGCAGGCGACGTCGAACACTCCTTACAGCCCCAAGATCTTCATGGGCGGCCGGGTGATCGGCGAGTACCAGGAGATCTACAATCCATCGAATACGCGCTACGAACTGTCGCGCCCCACGATGGACCTGGACCTGGGCCTCGATGTGCGGTTCTCCGATGTCCTTGCCGGACACTTCCTGATGAACATCAACCCCGAGCACGAGGATGTGCAGGACTACCGCAGCCGCCTGAACTTCAAGCGCGGCTCACTCACGCTATCGCAACCCGACCTCAAGGTGTTCGCGTTCGACAGCGAGGCGCTCCCCGAGTGGAATGACATGCTCCATCTGGTCGGTGACGTGGGGGTCTTCCACCACCCCTACGGCTACCAGCGCCAGGGTTTCCAGGTAAGCACGCCCAAGCTGGGCTTCGACACGCAGATCCTGTACACCGACAACTTCAATAACAACGGCACGGAGTTCCCCGATTTCATCATCAATCGTGGCACGGGCCGCCAGTTCGTGTTCGACTCGGACCCGGTCGGCAACTCGCTCAACCTGCTGCAGACGGTGCGTACGATCAGCGGCTTTGCGCTGGCGCCCGACCAGATCACGCGCATCGCGTCCTTGGACGCGGGCGACAACGACAACAGCTTCGGCTTCGGCGACGGCAACAAGAACACGTTCGCCGGCCGAGTCCGGCGCGCGCTACCGCACGGCGTCACGCTGGGGCTGCTCGGGCGTTCCGATCGCGGCTACAACCTGGGCCGCGTCGTCTTCGCGCAGCCCACGGGTGACAGCACGGTGAGCGTACTGAGCGGGCAGTACGAGACCGAATGGTATGGCGGCGGTGGCGACGCCACGTGGGCACCCGTCTCCGGCCTCTCGCTGCGCGGCGAGTATCTACAGGGCGCCGAGCGATTCACGCTCGTGAATGGCGCCACGCAGCAGGAGTACAAGCTTGGCTCGATCTCGGCGACGGGTGTGGGCAACACGTCCAGCCAGCCGACGACCGCGGCCGATGGCCAGCACCGCACGCTCGACCGCAGCAGCCGGTTCGGCGCCGGCGCGGCATGGACGTTCGCGAAAGGGGACATCACCCTGCGCGCGGGGTTCGAACGCGAGAACCACGCCTACCCAGCCTGGACACAGTCGCCGGTCGCGGTCGCCGGGCTGGGCCCAGAGGACCATCCGCATTTCGAGAACATCTCCTATGCACGCAACTCCTACCTTCGCGCCAGCGAGGACATCGAGAACTCCCGCACCGAGTACCGTCTGGGCTGGGACCGGAACTGGCGCTATTACGTGAACCGCGAACTCAAGACCACGGTCGATCTCGAGGTCACGCACTTCGAATACGATGCGCGTACGTCGTGGGATCACCAACTGTGGCTGCCCACGGGCAACTTCTGGCTGGAGCGCGGGCAGCACCAGGTGGGCATCGATTGCCTCACCGTGCTTGGCGTGACTGACGTCGTGCGCCTCAAGCCGACGCTCGAGGTGCCGTTCTGGATGCGCCGCAATGCGCTGCTTCGCTATAAGGGCACTTTCACCGGCGTCGATCTGGGCAAGAATCCGCGTTACGCGGAATCCATCTTCCAGCTCGGCTTCGACTGGAACAAGGTCATCCGCATCGGCTCGGATACGCGCTGGGTCAAGTACGACGCGCCCTCGCTGGGCTTGCAACGCGGGTACGCGAGCACGTTCACGTCGGCCACGTACCACTTCGCTCCGGACATCTCCGTGGCGCTGGGTGTGGGTGTGGACCCCGAAGTGCTCGACCCCAACACAAACGAGTACTCATCGATCGGCCGCGACCTGTATCTGAATCAGCGCAATGCGAATGGCTACATCGCGGAGAACAACTACCTGAGCCTGGCTCCGCAGATCGCCGCAGCGGAGCACGCGCTGAAAGCGGAGAAGCGTATCCAGCTTCGGGCTGTCGTCCACTTCTGACCCGGCCGCGGGGAGGTCTTATGCGAATCGATTCCAAGCGGGTCCGTGCCCTCATGGCGGTCACGGGTGTCGCTCTGGCGCTGTCGCTCACGAACTGCAGCAACCTGAACTTCATCAAGCGCCGGCTGCCGCCGCCCACGCAGACACCACAGGGCGTGATCTTCCGCTTCAATGCGCCCTCTGCGCGCGTCGTGCAGCTCGCGGGCAATTGGCCGGCCAACAACTGGCTCGCCGGCCAAGCGCAGACCGGCACGTTCCTCGTGGGCGAGATGAAGAACGACAAGGGCGATGGCATCTGGACTCGCACCGAGCCCCTGCCGCCTGGCCGGTACCAATACAAGTTCGTCGTGGACCGGGTGAACTGGAAGCAGGACCTGAACAACCCGAACCGCACGGACGACGGATTCGGCGGATTCAACTCCCTGATGGACGTGCGCTGATGCGACTTCGTGGTTCGCACCTTTCGCGCCTGGCTGTGGGCGTCGCGCTCCTGGGCCTCCTCATGGCCGGCTGCGGCAAGAACAGCCCGACGACGGTGCTGACCCCGACCGGGTTTCGCCCGGGGCCTGCAGTCCCCACGGGTTCACTCTTCGGATTCGTCGTTTACGACCCGACGAACACGCCCGACATCAACGTGGCGCCGTTTCCCTCCACGATCATCCAGCTCCTCAAGAACGGCGTGCCGGTCAAGGCCGACACATTGTCGATCGACAGCACGCGCTTTCATTTCGAAGGCGTGGCACCGGGCACCTACTCCGTGAGCGTGACCGCGAGTTCGTTCCTGATCAACTTCAAGAGCAACCTCAAGGTGCGCGAGACGCGCGTGGACGCCGGCAACATCACGGTCGCGCTCGACAACTCATTCCTCAACACCATCAACTGCTACCTCACCGGCGACATCCCCGGCTTCGGCTTGGACCAGGTCGGCACGTATGAGAGTGGCCTCGACCAGAACGCGCTCGGCATCTGGACGTACCCGAACGTCGTCTACACGGGTGGCGCGCCGATCCCGGCGGGTACCTATCGATTCAAGCTCATCACCGACATCTCGTCGACACTCACGAACCTTGTGGGCTGGGGCGGTTCTCAGGCCGACACGCTCACGGTGCCGTTCTCCGGCCGTCGCGTCGTACGCGCCAGCGGCCCGGCGACCGACCTGATCGCCCGCTTCCCCACCACCGCTGTCTATCAGATCACGCTCGATGAGCGGCGCCAGTCGCTGAGCATCGTCCCCGCTCCCACTGCCGGCGCCCTTCGCCTCATGAGGATCCACCGATGAAGATCCGCCATCTGCTCCTGGTCACGATGTTCCTCGCCACTGCCGGCTGTGCGGGCGGATGGCGCGATGGCGCCGGCCCCGGCGCCATCGGCATGGCCCAGACGGCCACCGCGGCGACTGCGCCTGCCAAGGCCGTGAATACCGGCGCTTCGCACGCGATGGCCGACGGCGCCGTATTCATCTTCAAGGGCACCGCGAATTCGGTGAACGTGGCCGGCGAGTTCAACGCATGGAGCACCAGCGCTGATGCGCTGACGAAGCAGGCGGACGGGACTTGGTCGCTCGAGAAGAAACTCGCGGCCGGCCGCTACATGTACAAGTTCGTCGTCAATGGCAGCGACTGGAAGCAGGACACGGACGCTCCTGATGCGGCCGACGACGGCTTCGGCGGCAAGAACAGCGTCATGGTCGTGGGTGCGAGTGCGGCCGCGGGCGCAGCGGCCCCCGCGGCCGCCAAGCCTGCTGCTGCAGCGGCTGCGCCCGTGGCCACGGGCGACGGTGCGACCTTCAAGTTCTCGGGCGCCGGCAACACCGTGAACGTGGCCGGTGAGTTCAACAACTGGAGCACCAGCGCCGACGCGCTCACCAAGCAGGCCGACGGCTCGTGGGCGATCACCAAGAAGCTGGCGCCGGGCCGCTACATGTACAAGTTCGTGGTCGATGGCTCGAACTGGAAGGAAGACCCCAACGCCAAGGAAACCGCCGATGACGGTTTCGGCGGCAAGAATGCGGTCATGGTGGTCGGTGGCGCTGCCGGCGCGGTGGCGGCGGCTCCTGCGGCGGCCAAGCCGACGGGAGCGGCAGCGGCGCCCGTCGCCAGCGGTGACGGTGCCACATTCAAATTCTCGGGCGCCGGCAACACCGTGAACCTGGCCGGTGACTTCAACAACTGGAGCACGAGCGCCGACGCGCTCACCAAGCAGGCCGATGGCAGCTGGTCGATCACCAAGAAGCTCGCGCCGGGCCGCTACATGTACAAGTTCGTGGTCGACGGCAGCAACTGGAAGGAAGACCCGAACGCCAAGGAGACCGTCGACGACGGCTTCGGCGGCAAGAACGCCGTCATGGTCGTCGGCGGCGCGGCCAGTGCAGCGGCGGCGGCTCCGGCCGCGGCCAAGCCGGCGGCAGCGGCCGCCCCTGCAGCAGCCAAGCCGCTCGCTTCGGGCGTCAAGCCCAAGGCGCCGCAGGCGACGGCCGCGGGCGTGGTCTTCACCTACGCCGGCGCCGCCAAATCCACCGTGGCGCTGTGCGGCGACTTCAACAACTGGGCGCCCAATGCCGACGCGCTCACGCAATCGGCCGATGGCACCTGGACGCTCACGAAGAAGCTGCCCGCCGGCGCACACTCGTACAAGTTCCTGGTCGACGGCAGCAACTGGAAGCCGGACGACGGCAATCCTAACAGCAGCGACGATGGTTTCGGCGGAAAGAACTCCGTCATCACCGTGAAGTAGTCACGATCTCGAGCCGGGGCGCCCAGCGTCCCGGCTCTCTCTTTTTCTCTTCGGAGGACCGATGCGATCCCTGGGACTCTTCATGCGCCCGATGCGCTTCGCCGCGATGCTCGTGGCCTTGGCTCTGCTGGCGGTCTCGCCCGCGTGGGCCACCAAGATCACCTTCCGCTACCAGCCTGTGATCGGCGGCGTCTCGTCCGTCGCGGTGGCCGGCAGCTTCAATGGCTGGAACGCGAGCGACCATCCGCTGACCGACGCCGATAAGGATGGCGTCTACGAGGCGACGTTCGACATGCCCGCGGGGCGGATCGAATACAAGTTCGTCGTCAATGGGGATCAGTGGATGGCCGACGAGAATGCGGCCGAGACCTCGTCGGACGGCTTCGGGGGCCAGAACGCGGTGCTGACGGTCGCCGACAAGCCGCTCGTCGTCGGCCTTGGCGCGACGAACCCCAAGAAGGCCTCGGGCAGCGCAGCCGGCGGCGCGAAGATGGGTCTGCGCCGAGTGCCCTTCAAATTCCGCCCCACGGCCAAAGCCGACGCGGTCTCGCTGGCCGGCACCATGAACGACTGGACCTTGGGCAAGAATCCGCTCACCGGCCCCGATGCGAACGGCGACTGGTCGACGACGATGCTGCTCGCGCCGGGCTCTTACCAGTACAAGTTCGTCGTGGGCGCCAGTGGCTGGACGCAGGACAAGGCCGGCCAGGACGCCGAGGCCTCGGACGGATTCGGCGGCATGAACTCCATCCGCAACGTCGATGAGCGCTACCCAGCCATCGCGGTCAAGAAGGGCGACGGCGATATCTTCGCCGACGGCATCCAGCACACGCAGGCATCTAACGAGGTCAACAACATGGGCGCGCGCACGCAGTTCACTGCGCGCGCACACATCGACGACGTGCAGGGCGTGGACCTGGTCACGTGGGTCGCGGGCAAGGAACTCGTCACACCGATGCGCACCGCGGACAGCGACAAGGTCTTCGACTACTTCCGCATCGAGATCGCAACGCCCGCCAACGGCACGCTCTACGCCTTCCGGTATCGCGACGGCGCCAAGACGCACTGGCTGGGCGCCAAGGGCCTGGCCGATGCGTCCACGGACAAGTTCACGTTCGACAGCGCGAAGTTCCCTGCATTCGTGACGCCCGACTGGGTCAAGAATGGCGTCATCTACCAGATCTTCCCGGACCGCTTCCGCAACGGGGACCCCAAGAACGATCAGGACTTTCACGAGTGGTATTACCAAGGCAAGACCGCGCTGCCCGCGAGCGGGGTGATCGTCCCCGACTACCAGGAGTACTACCACCTGGTGAAGGATTGGACCGACTACGGTGCGCTCACGCAGGCGCCGCACACGCCGGACCACCGCGACTGGATGGCGTTCTACGGCGGCGACCTTGCCGGCGTGAGCCAGAGCTTGGACTACATCAAGAGCCTGGGCGTCACGATCATCTACTTCAACCCGATCTTCGAGGCCAAGTCGACGCACAAGTATGACGCCGCCGACTACCGCAAGATCGATCCGCACTTTGGCACGAATGAAGAGTTCATCGCGCTCGTAAAGGAAGCCCATGCGAAGGGAATCCGGATCATCCTCGACATCGTCTACAACCACAGCGGCAACGCGAATTGGGCTTTCAAGGATGCCGTCGACAACGGCCCCAAGAGCCCGTACTGGAACTGGTACGAGTTCAAACAGTGGCCGCTGCCTGCGGGCTGGCCGTCGGTCGATCATATGTGGAAGCCCGGCGACTTCTATACGTGCTGGTGGAACTTCGGCGACCTACCGGACCTGAACTTCGACCTCTCGCGCGACGACAAGGCCGAAGTGCCGATCAAGGACGTGAAAGACGCTCAACCCAACATCTCGCTGGTCAAGTACCTGCTCGACTCCACGGAGTACTGGCTCAAGACCGCCGATGTCGATGGCGTGCGCCTGGACGTGCCCAACGAAGTGCCGTTCTGGTTCTGGAAGCTCTTCAACCAGCGCGTGAAGAGCGTGAAGCCCGATGCGTACATCGTCGGCGAGCTCTGGGGCAATGCGTCGGACTACGTGCGTCCCGGCGTGTACGACGCCGTCATGAACTACGCGTTCTTCCGCGACCCGGTCACGCGCTTCCTCGGCATGGGCCAGGGCTCGGCGGCCGAATTCGACGCGGCACTCGCAGCGGGCCGGCTCACCTACCCCGAGCAGGCGGTCGAGGCGCAGATGAACCTGATCGACAGCCACGACACCGTGCGGTTCCTCACTCAGGTTGGTGGCGACACGAACCGCCTCAAGCTCGCGGCACTCTTCCAGATGAGCTATGTGGGCGCGCCGAGCATCTACTATGGCGATGAGATCGCCATGGAAGGCCAGCGCGATCCGGACTGCCGCCGGCCGTTCGTGTGGTCGTGGAAGGACGAGCCCAAGCGCGTCGACATGCACACCTGGTACACGAAGCTCGGCGCCCTGCGCGGCGCGCATCCGGCGCTGCGCACGGGCGAGTTCCGCACCGTGCTCGCGAACGGCATGGCTTACGCGTATACGCGCAAGCTTGGCGCCGACGAGTTCCTTGTCGTGGTCAATGCGGGCCGGCAGAGCGCTGAGTTGGCCGTCGACCTGGCGCCCTGGGGTGGCAAGCTCAAGGCCACCGACGCGCTCGAAGGCGGTGCGGCCGACTGGGCTGGCACGGCGAAGCTGACGCTGCCAGCGGAGAGCGGACGAATCTACCAGATCACGCGCTGACGCCAGCGGCAGATAAAAGCGAAGCGCCCCGCATCCTGCACCGACGCGGGGCGCTTTCGTGTGCTGCGGGACTGGCTTCGCTACGCCGTGACCGGCACGCCTGCGAGCGAACGCTCGGTGGTCGCATCGAACAAGTGCAGCTTCTCGAACGGCGCGTGAAGTTCGGCCTTGGCGCCCACCTCGGGTGCCACCTG
Source organism: Candidatus Eiseniibacteriota bacterium (assembly GCA_025360715.1). GTDB lineage: Bacteria > Eisenbacteria > RBG-16-71-46 > RBG-16-71-46 > RBG-16-71-46 > CAIXRL01. The sequence continues at coordinate 14,559 of JANYBS010000129.1, forward strand.
ACCCGGCACGCGCGACGTGAGTGCACCGAAGGCGCTACTCCAGTGTACGAGCGTCTCGTTGCCCAGCGGCTCGCGCACGTCCACGGTGGCCGGCAGGCTCACGCCGCCCTGCGGTTCCAGGTGCAGGTCCTCGGGGCGGATGCCGACTGTGACCTGCTTGCCCTTGAGCTCGGAGACGGCAGCCTTTTGAGCCTCGCCCAGCGGCAGTCGCATGCCCTGCGCCTCGAGCGTCGCGCCGTCGGCCGCGACCGTGGCAGTGAAGAAATTGATCGGCGGGCTGCCGATGAATCCGGCGACGAATTCGTTCGCCGGCGAAGTGTAGAGCGTGAAGGGATCCGCGCACTGCTGCAGGATGCCCTTGCGCATGACGGCGATACGGTCGCCCAGCGTCATGGCTTCGACCTGATCGTGCGTGACGTAGATCATCGTTGCACCCACACGCTGATGCAAGCGCTTGATCTCGGCGCGCATCTGCACGCGCAGCTTGGCGTCGAGGTTCGAGAGTGGCTCATCGAAGAGGAAGACCTGAGGCTTGCGCACCATCGCGCGGCCCAGTGCCACGCGCTGGCGTTCGCCGCCCGAGAGCTCGCGCGGCCGGCGCTGCAGGTAGCCGGTCAGGCCGAGCACCTCGGCTGTCTCGTTCACCTTCTGCTGCACCTCGGCCTCGCTCGCCTTACGGCGGCGCAGGCCGAAAGCCATGTTGTCGAATACGCTCATGTGCGGATACAGCGCGTAGTTCTGGAACACCATCGCCACGTCGCGATCCTTGGGCGCCACGTCGTTCACGACGCGGTCGCCGATCTTGACTTGGCCTTCCGAGATCTCCTCGAGGCCGGCGACCATGCGCAGCACCGTGGACTTGCCGCAGCCCGACGGACCGACGAGCACCAGGAACTCGCCATCGCGGATCTTGAGGTTCACGCCGTCGACGGCCTTCTGGCCACGACCGTAGAGCTTACCGAGCTTGATCAGTTCGACACTGGGCATGGGGATGTTCCCTCAGGATGTTGCCGGAAATGATGCGCGTTGGTCGACGGTAGACCTTCCCCGCCGCTGCGGCAACCTCAGCAACAACCTCCAGGCGCAGCCGACCCGCGTCAGCGGGGCCTTTGCACAGAGCCGGCCCGCGTCAGCGGGCCTGCGGCGGCCCCAACAAGAACTGGAGGATGTCGCCGATGCGAGCGGCCCACGCGCGCTCGTTGTGCGCCGCGCCCTCGACCTCGACGTAGTGCAAGTCCTCGTCCTGACGCCAGCCGCGCGCCAGCAACGCATCGCGCAGCACGCGCGACTGCTCCATACGCGGCGAGTGGCCGCGGTCGTCGGGCGTGTACTCGGCGGTGCCGATGTCGAACCAGATGCGTGCGTTGTGGCCCTTGCCCGCCTTCACTCGCGCGATCTCGGCACCATCGCCCCACCACACGCTGGTGGAGACGCTGCCGATCAGGCCGAACTTGTCGGCGTGATCGAGCGCCATGTCGAGCGCCGCCAAGCCGCCGAGCGACGAGCCGATGATGCCCGTGTGTTCGGCATCAGGCCGCGTGCGGTAGTTCGAATCGACGAACGGCTTGAGCTCCTCGATCAGGAACCGTTGGTGCGCCGCGGACTTACCCCCGCCATTCTTGGCATCGGCGACGGCAGTGTATTCCGCCATGCGCTGAGGGCTGTTCGCGACCGCCACCAGGATGCATGGCGCGAGCCGGCCGTTGCGGATGAGCGAGTCGGCCACTTCATCGGCGCGCCACTCGGCGCCGGGAATGAAACTTGTCGCGCCATCGAACACATTCTGGCCATCAAGCAGGTAGATCACCGGATAGCGCCTCGACTTCTGCTGCTCGTAGCCCGGCGGCAGCCACACCAGGATGTCGCGCGCGCTCACATACTTCGACGCGAACGCGGCATGAGTGCGGATGTCGCCCGTGAGCGTGTGCACGCGCGCGGCCGCGGGAGCGCCGGCATCCGTGCGCCACGAAGCCACCGTGACGCGCACGGTATCGGTCGTCGCAATAACACTCACGCGGCGATTGCCGAGCTCGCCGCCCTGAGCGTCCTTCTCGACGCTGTCCCAGCTGCCGCGCGTGAGCTTGAACTCTGCGCTCGCACCTGCCGGCAACGCCACGTCACCCCACCAGAGCCCATCGGCGCGACGCGTGAGCGCCGGACCCTTGCCACTCCACGCGCCCAGCTCTGCGCGGTCACCCGACAGATACAGCGTCGCATCCGTCGGCGTCGAGGCCGGCGCAGTGACGATGAACGTGACCGCAGACGCGGGCGTCGCAAGGAGCAGCGCCGCGAGCGCGGCGCGCCAGAGCGCGCTCACGCCTTGGCTCCGGAGCGCGAGCGCCGTCCGAACATGTCGACCGCCACGTACGCGATGAACATGATCGCCGCCGCCGCGATGAACCACAGCAGCTTCGCCTTGAGCACATGCATGAGCGCATCGGGATCCTGCAACAGCCGCGGCTCGCCACCCAGGACCTGGGCGCCGAACCACGCCAGCACGAGGGACCACAGGAACGAGCCCGCCAGCGTGGTGAGCGCGAACGGCAGGAACGGCATACGCGCTGCGCCGGCAGGCAGCGACACCAGATGGCGCACGACCGGCAGCAATCGCGCGAAGAACACGCCGCCTGTGGAGTACCGCTGGATCCAGCTCTCGGCGAGCAGCCACTTCTTCTCGGGCAGGAACACATACCTGCCGTATCTCAGAAGCAGCGGCCGGCCGAGTGAGCGCGCCACCAGGTAGCTGATCGAGGCGCCGAACAACGAACCGAAGGTCGCCGCGAGCACCACGCCCCAGAACGACATCTGGCCCTGCGCCGCGTAGTACGCTGCCGGTGGCACCACGATCTCGCTGGGCAGCGGGAAGACGGTGGACTCCACCGCCATGAGCAGGAAGACGCCGAGATAGCCCTGCGTCTGTACGAACGTCATCCACGTCGCGAACAGTTGATGGAACATCCGGTCTCCGAAGTGCTGCTAGGGTGAAGAGATCGCGGGCACGCGTTCAGCCCACTGGAAGTCGTCGCCGGCGGCTTCCGCTCGCGCGAGTGCCGTGCCGGGGTCGTGCTCAAGACAGATCCACGCTTGCTCGGCTGCAGCGCGCGTGAGCAGCGCGCGCTTCTCCTCCATCGTCTCGATGGCCGCGATGTCGTAGCCCATCACGAACGGGATGCGCACATGCGGCGCGAGCGGAATGAGGTCGGCTACGAAGTAGAGCGCCTGACCACCGCCCGAGATTCGCACGAGTTGTTGGCCGCGCGTGTGCCCTTGCGCCGGGATCAGCTCGACGCCAGGCCACGGTTCGCCCGCGCCATCCCACCGATCGAGTACCCCGGCGGCGTGAAGCGGATCGAAATTCTCGGGCATATACGAGGCGCGCTCGCGCGGGTTCGGCGCATGCGCGTTCTCCCAGTTTCGCTGCTGGACATGGTAGCGCGCGTTCGGCAGACGCGGCACCAGCCGGCCGTCCAGCAACGCTGTTGCCCCGCCCGCGTGATCGAAGTGCAGGTGCGTGAGCAACACGTCGGTGATGTCGGCTGTCGTCAGGGAGTACTCGGCGAGCGACTTCTCGAGCGAAGGCTCGTCCTCCACCCGATAGATCTCGCGCAGCTTGGCGTCGAACTTACTTCCCAGACCCGCGTCGACCAGGATGCGACGGCCGTGCCCCTCGAGCAGCAGGCAGCGCATGGCCAAGCGAATGCGATTGCGCTCATCGGGCGCGTTGGTGCGGCTCCAGAGCGGCTTGGGCACGGAGCCGAACATCGAGCCACCATCGAGCCACAGGTAGCCCGTCTCGAGCGTGCGGGCGCTCCAAGCGCCCAAAGTCAGGGATGCCATTCGCGGAAGATGCGCGAGCCGCCAACGACCGTCAACCGCACGTGCGGCTGGAAAAGCGACAGGCGCCCGGCATCGCCGAGCGCCTGAAGCGGGGGGACCTGTCTGAAGCGAACCCGCCTAGTGCAGGTTCTTCATCTTGAGCTGGCCGAACGTGAGCCTCGCAGTCGGCGTCGCGCCGAGCGCAGAGATCTCGAAGACCATGTCGTTGTAGTCGTTGTCGTTGCCGTTCGGATCGTAGGACGGCCGGATCGGCAGGCCCGTGTCGCGATCCTCGAAGCACACCAGGAAGCGCGGGAAGGCGGCGCCATTCGCGACGCCACCGACACGCGTGAGATCGTATACAAGCGCCTGGACGTTGCCGCCGAACGGCGCGTGCGCCGTGGGCAGCGTATTGAACGCACGGTTCGTGAAGAACGTCGGCATCGCCAGCTTGGGGTTCTGGTTGCTGGTGTCCAGATAGAAGCCGAACTTGACCAGCGCATTCGGATCGCTCGAGAGCGAGATCGTCTTGCTGGTGCCGTTGCCCTGCGGGCCGTAGAACACGACGCCATCGTGGATGTCGTCGTTCTGGAGCACCGGCTTGGCGCCCGTCTCTTTGTACCAGCCGAGCAGATTCATGTTCTTGTTGCCAGCGACCTCGGTGATCAGGAGCGCCGGGACCTGATTGCCGACCCAGAACCACGGGTCGAGATCACCGGTGTGCGCCCCGATATAGTCGGTGCGGACGTGGATGGCACCCACGCCGTAGCGGGCATCGACGATCCGCTGCAGCGAATCGGCACCGTCCCAGGTCATGCCGATGTCGGCCGTGAGAGGGCCCGCATGCGCCGGAGTGACAGCGCTGCAAGCGACGCATACAGATACTGCCAATAGAGCGGCGGGTAGCCACTTCATGGGTGGTCTCCTCGGTGCGGATCGAGCTGTGACTACGTAGGGAGTCACCGGGGCAGCCATGCCGCCAGTGGCCTGCGCGGCAAGGGGGGGGTTGCAAGGGCGCGCGCAAGGCATTTACATGGACTTCTACCTGCCAAGTTTACCATTACTCTCGCAGGCGAACGCAAGCGGGATTTTTTGGCGCTGATCTTGTTTCGCCCTGGTGGCGCCACCGCCCGGTTCGCCGACGCAAACCGGCCAGGCATGGCCCAGAGCGGAAACCGTTGAGCCATAAAGGCTTGCCCGATTCATGCCCGTCCGGTGGGCAGCCGGCCTACATATGGATGGCGCGTCTGGCGACCGCCATGGCCGCCTCCTTGACCGCTTCGGGCAGGGTCGGATGGGCGTGGACGCTGCGGGCCACATCCTCTGCCGAGGCGCCGAACTCCATCGCCACCACGAGCTCGGCGATCAGGTCGCTCGCGCGCGGGCCGATGATGTGGCCGCCGACGATGCGGTCGGTCTGCGCATCGGCCAGGATCTTGACCTGGCCGTCCTTCTCTCCCATCGCCTTGGCCCGGCCGTTGGCGAGGAACGGGAACGTGCCCACGTTCACCGCGCAGCCCTGCGCCTTGGCCTCTTCCTCGGTCAAACCGACCGAAGCGAACTCCGGCCACGTGTAGACCACATTGGGGATGCACTCGTAGGCCACGTGGCCCGGCAGGCCGGCCATGTGCTCGGCCACAGCCACACCCTCCTCTTCGGCCTTGTGCGCCAGCATCGGCCCGGCGATGACGTCACCGATCGCGTGGATGCCGGCGACGCTCGTCTGCCAGTGCGCGTCGACGGGGATGCGGCCCTTGGCGTCGAGCGCGATACCCAGCGCTTCCAGCCCCAACCCCTGCGTGTAGGGCCGGCGCCCCACCGCCACGAGCAGCACGTCGGCGACCTCCGTAGCGGTCTCCCCGCCTGCGGCGGGCGCGACCTGCACGTGCACTTGGCCGCCTTCGACGCGCGCACTCTTGGCCGCGACGCCGAAGCGGAACTTCATGCCCTGCTTCTCGAGCGCACGTTGAAGTAACTTGCCGCAGCCGGCGTCCATGAGCGGCACGATGCGGTCCATGTATTCGAGCACGGTCACTTCGGCGCCCAAGCGGCGCCACACCGAGCCCAGCTCCAAGCCGATCGCGCCGGCACCGATCACCAGCAGACGGCCCGGCACCGTGGGCAGCGTGAGGGCCTCGGTCGAGTGGATGATCCGCTGGCCATCGAACGGAATGCCCGGAAGGCCCGCGGGTTTGGAGCCCGTGGCGATCAGGATGCGCTTCGTGACCAGGCGCTGAGGCGCGCCTTCGCCAGTGACCTCGACCTCGGTCGCCGAGACGATGCGCGCGGTGCCCTGCACGCGGTCGATCTTGTTCTTCTTGAACAGCCCCGCGACGCCGCGCGTGAGCTCTTTCACCACGCCGTCCTTGCGCGCCAGCATGGTGGGCAGGTCAAGGCTCACCTCGGCCTTGATGCCATGCGCCGCGAACGCGTGACGGGCGTTATCGAAGTGCTCGCTCGAATCGAGCAGGGCCTTGCTGGGGATGCAGCCCACATTCAGGCACGTGCCGCCGAGCGACTCGTACTTCTCGATGCAGGCCGTGCGAAGTCCCAGCTGCGCGGCGCGGATCGCGGCCACGTAACCGCCGGGACCGGCGCCGATGACGATCAGATCGTAGCTCTCGGACATGGCGAGTCGTGACTCCTGAAAAAACTGCGGTATCAGACCGCGAGCAACATGCGCTCGGGGTCCTCGAGACGCTCCTTCACCTTCACGAGGAACGTCACGGCCTGCTCGCCGTCGATCAATCGGTGATCGTAGGAGAGCGCGAGGTACATCATGGGACGGATCACGATCTGATCGTTTACCACGACCGGGCGCTTCTCGATCTTGTGCATGCCCAGGATGCCGCTCTGGGGCGGATTCAGGATGGGCGTCGAGAGTAGTGAGCCGAAGACACCGCCGTTCGTGAGGGTGAACGTGCCGCCCGAGAGTTCCTGGGGCGAGAGCTGACCGTCGCGGCCGCGCTGCGCCAGGCGCGCGATCTCGCGCTCGATGCCGGCGAAGTCCAGCCGTTCCACATGGCGCACGACCGGCACCACCAGGCCGCGCGGCGTGCTGGCCGCGATGCCCATGTGCACGTGATCGCGATAGACGATATCGCTGCCGCGGATCTCGCCATTCACGGCCGGCACTTCCTGCAGCGCGAGCACGCACGCGCGCGTGAAGAAGCTCATGAAGCCCAGCTTCACGCCATGCTTCTTCTCGAATCCGTCTTTGTAGCGGGCGCGAGCGTCCAGCACGCGCGTCATGTCGACCTCGTTGAAGGTCGTCAGGATGGCCGCTGTCTGCTGCGCCTGCACGAGACGCTCGGCGATACGCGCACGGATTCGGCTCATGGGCACGACGCGTTCGCCGCTGCCATCGGCCTCGGGGAGCGCGGCGGCAGCAGGCGCTTGAGCGGGCGCAGGCGCCGGCGCCGGCGCTGGCGCAACGGCAGGGACATCAAGCGTCGCAGCGACGTGGCGCTGGACGTCCTCTTTGAGCACTCGCCCACCGCGGCCGGTGCCGGCGACCTTCGCGACGTCGACGCCCGACTCCTCGGCGATGCGACGCGTCGCGGGCATGGCGGCTGCAGTGGCCGCCGAAGCCACAGCGGGCGCGGGTGCGGCCGCAGGCGTCACCGCAGGCGCGCTCGCCGCAGCCGCCCCCGTCTCGATGCGCGCGAGCACGTCGCCGACCAGCACGGTCTCGCCCACCTTGCGCGCATGCTTGAGCACACCGCCCGCGTCGGCCACGATCTCGACTGCGGCCTTGTCGGTCTCGAGCGTCGCCACCGGTTCATCGATGCGCACGTTCGCGCCGTCCGCCTTGAGCCATTCCACCAGCGTCGCTTCCGAGATGGACTCGGCCAGACGCGGCACTTTGACCTCGACGATCTCGTTACTCATCGTTCCACTCCCTTGCTCGCGCGGGTGGTGCGCGCGCTACGGGTATGCGCGGGGCCCGCCGCCGCGGCCGTCGGCGTGGCGCTCAGCGCCTCGGTGAGGATGGCCTGCTCCTGCTGCTGGTGCATCACGTAGAAGCCGGTCGCCGTGCTCGAAGCTGCGGGCCGCGCCAGATACGAGAGCGTCGCCCCGGCGGGCAGGCCCAGCTCGAAGCGGTGGCGCAGATGCCGCCAAGCGCCCATGTTGAGCGGCTCCTCCTGCACCCAGCGGATGTCCTTGGCCTGCGGGTACCGGGCGAGAACCTCACCCACCTCGACGTGCGGGAACGGATACATCTGCTCCAGCCGCACGATGGCGATGTCCTCGCGTCCCGCGGCCGCGCGAGCCTCGAGTAGCAGATAGAAGAAACGCCCGCTCACGAACAACACGCGCGTCACCTTCGCGGCATCGGCGGCTGTGTCATCGATCACCGTGCGGAACCCGCCCTGCTCGAACTCGCTCACGGGCGATACCGCCAGCTTGTGCCGCAACAGGCTCTTGGGACTCATCACGATCAGGGGCTTGCGGAAGCGCCGCAGCTGCTGCCGCCGCATCGCGTGGAAGAATTGCGCGGGCGTGGTCAGGTTCACGACCTGCATGTTGTGGTCGGCGCACAATTCCAAGAATCGCTCCAAGCGCGCGCTCGAATGCTCGGGACCCTGGCCTTCGTAGCCATGCGGCAGCAGCAGCGTGAGTCCGCTCATGCGGCCCCACTTCGTCTCGCCGCTGGCGATGAACTGGTCCATGTACACTTGCGCCACGTTCGCGAAATCGCCGAACTGCGCTTCCCAGATGCACAGCGTGTGCGGATCCGCCGTGCTGAAGCCGTATTCGAAGCCGAGCACCGCCGACTCGCTGAGCATGGTGTCGACGACCTCGAAGCGCCCTTGCTCCGGCGCCAAGTGCTGCAGCGGCACGTAGCGCTCGCCACTCTCGCCATCGTAGAGCGCGGCATGGCGGTGCGTGAACGTGCCGCGCCCGGCATCCTGACCCGTCAGGCGCACGTTCCGGCCTTCCATCAGCAGGGACCCATAGGTGAGGCTCTCGGCCAGCGACCAGTCGATCCTGTCTTCGAGGAACATGCGGCGGCGGTCGGTACCCAACTGCGCGATCTTGCGATGCGGATGGAAACCCTCGGGCAGCGTGGTGATCCGGTTCAGCACCTGCTCCAGGTTCGCGCGCGACACGCGGGTGTCGGCCGACCAATCGTCGGCGGCCCACGCGAGGCCGCGCCAGAGACCGCTCGGCGCTTCGCGCGTGACCTTGACCGGTTCGCTCGACGCACGGCGGTGCGCCGCGCGGAACTCGGTGTCGATCTCCTTCTCGAGCTTCTCGAGGGTCGCCGCATCGATTACGCCGGCGGCGACCAACTGGTCCGCGTAGCGCCGCGCGATGGGCGTGTGCTTGGCGATCTTCTGGTACATCACCGGTTGCGTGAACGTGGGATCGTCCATCTCGTTGTGACCGTGCTTGCGGTAACACACCAGGTCGATGAACACGTCGCGCTGGAACCGAACGCGGTAGTCGAGCGCCAGCGACATCGCGCGCACGCACGCCTCGGGATCATCGCCGTTCACGTGCAGCACCGGCGCATCCACCACGCGCGCGAGCGCCGTGGGATAGCGCGTGGGCCGCGAGTCGTGCGGCGACGTCGTGAAACCCACCTGGTTATTGATGATCAGGTGGATCGTGCCGCCCGTCTGGTACGCCGGCAACTGCGCGAGCGTGAGTGTCTCGGGCACGATGCCTTCGCCGGCGAAGGCGGCGTCGCCGTGGATGAGCACGGGAATCCCGCGGTCACGGGCGGCGTCGCTCATGACCTCCTGCCGCGCACGCACGGCGCCCAGCACCACAGGATTCACGTACTCGAGATGGCTGGGGTTGTAGCACAGGCTCAGGCGGATCTCGCGGCCGCCCGGCATGGCTTGCGTGGACGAATAGCCCAGGTGGTATTTCACGTCGCCGTGTCCCTGGACCTCGGCGGGCGCGAAACTCGACTCGAACTCGCTGAAGATGTTCTCGAGCGGCTTCTTCATGACATTGGCGAGGAAGTTGAGCCTTCCCCGGTGCGGCATGCCGATGGAGAGATGCTCGACGCCGCGGTCGGCCGACTCGCGCACCAACGTGTCGAACATGGGGATCACGCTGGCAGCGCCTTCGAGCGAGAAGCGCTTCTGGCCCGTGTAACGCGCGTGCAGGAACTGTTCGAAGCCGTCGGCCGTGAGCAGCGCGCGCAGGATGCGCACGCGGTCGGCGTCGGCGACGGGCGAGCGGTAGCGCGGGCTCTCGAGCCGTTCGGCGAGCCACTCGCGCTGCTGCACGTCGGAGATGTCCATGTATTCCACCGCGAACGTGCCGCAGTAGATCTCGCGCAGGCGCGCGATGAGTTGGCGCAGCGTGCCGCGCGCCTCGCCACGGAATGGCGCTGCGTCCACCTCGCGCTCGAGGTCCGCTTCGCTGAGCCCGAACGCCTCGAGTTCCAGGAACGCGTGCGAAGCCTGGCGCGTGCCGAGTGGATCGAGGTCCGCGATCACGTGCCCGAAGCCGCGGTACGCCTCGACCACGCCATGGACCGGGCCGGCGCCACCGGCCCCACCGGTCGACGCCGCCGGACGGCTCGCGCCCAACTCGAGGCCGCTGAAGAAGAGCGCCCAGTCCTCGGAGACGCTGCCGGGGGCCTGCCGCCAGGCGGCGTATTGCTGTTCGATGTAGTCCGCGTTCGCGCGAAGGATGAAGTCGAGTCGCCCTGCCATGCGCTCCTTCCGGGAATCCAGGTCGTTGACTGCATTCCGCATCCGGAAGGGACGGGAACATGTTGCCTGTTCACGCTATCGGAGCGGCAGGTTAGCATGGGTCCGAGCGTCCGGCACCGCGGGCTCTCACCCACTCTCCTGAGAGAGAACGCGCACACACGTCCCCCCGAAGCATCGACCAGGGCGGCCCTGCACTGCAGTTCGCGATCCGCAGGGCTGCAGCATGCAAGCTCGCAGCGCAGACGTGGTCTGGGAGGGCTGGGAAACGCTTCATTATCAAGCGGCTGATCCAATGACGCCGCTGGCCCCCCGCTTGCACTCTTTCGGCGGGGAATCAGTGTGTCTCACGGAAATGGAGCCTCTATGCGCAAGGAACGAGGATTCACCCTGGTCGAAACGATGATCGTGCTCGTGATCGCGGGCATCGTCATGGCCATGGGCTTGCCGGCATTCGCCAGCTACCGCAGCACGCTTGCGATCAAGGCAGCGCGCAACCAGCTCAATGAGGACATCCGCACCGCGCGGCAGTTCGCGGTCTCGCGGCGCGCGCCCGTGTTCATCCGCTTCGGCACGACGAGCTCCACCACGGACCTGACGACGTACACGATCCACGTGGATTCAAACGGGGACGGTCTCATGAACAACAACGAGCGCGTGATCAAGCGGACGATGCCCAAGAACACACGCATCTCCTCTGCGTCGCTCACGCCCGCGGACACGCTCGGCTTCGACATCAGCGGCATCCTGATCCCGGGCCAGACGGGCGGCACGCTCATCATGGCCAACTCCAAGAACAAGTACGACACCCTCTTGGTCTCGAGCGCGGGGATCGTCTACCGGCCATGACCCAGACCTCTATGAACACTCGTCCCAGCGCGCCGCGCCGCACGGCGTCGGCAGGGTTCTCGCTCATCGAGGTCCTGATCGCCATGGTCGTCTTCGCCATCGGCGTGCTGTCGCTGGCGATCTGCATCCCGCTCGGCACGCATAAGATCGATACCGCCGGCAATCAGACGCACGCGTCGGAGCTCGCCGCGCAGCGCGCGGAAGCGTTGCTGATCACGCCTTATGGCGACAACGACCTCACGGCTGGCGTGCACACGGATGCGAACAACCCGGTGGACGGCCAGTATTTCGTCGACTGGACCGTGACGGACGACGCGCCGGTCACCGCCTGCAAGCGCGTTGTCGTGCAGGTGTCGCGCGGTAGCGCCAGCAACACACCCGATGCGCAGGTCGTCATCGTCACGCCGGAATCGGGAGGTTGATCGTGAAGACGCCGCTGGCCGCACACCATTCGCAGAAGGGCTTCGGTCTGGCCGAGCTGATGGTCACGCTGACCATCATGGCGGTCGTGCTCGCTGCCGTCTTCTTCACGCTCAATCGTTCGCAGCGCCAGACGCAGCGGCTCACCAAGGTCGCCGAGATGCGCCAGATGGCGCGCACGGCGGTGCAGCTGATCGAGCGCGAAAGCCGCATGGCCGGCTCGGGCTGGGGCCGCATCGTCGTGCAGGGTAGCAACAATGGCACGCCGTGGAGCATCCAGGCCGTGAACCCGGGCTTTGGCGGCAACTCGCGCAGTGACTCGCTCACCTTGGTCGGTGCCTGGCAAGCCAGCACGACGCTTTCGGCGGGCATGCCGAACTCGTCGGCGGTCTTCAAGGTCAACAGTGTCGCGGGATTCAATGTGAACGATCTCGTGATCGTGACCAATGGCTCGTCGGCGCATCTGTTCCAGGTGACGGCGACCAACGGCGCCAGCCAGCAGATCCAGCACAATCCCGCCTCCAGCTACAACGCCCCCGGCGGCCATTCGGGCTTCCCGCCTAGCGGCTATGGCGTGGGCTCGAACCTGTACAAGATCACCATGGCGACCTACCGCTACGACGCCACTGGCTACAGGCGCCCGGCATTGGTGCGCCAGGAACCGGGCAGCGCGGCACAGATCGTCGCGTACGACGTGAACGGCTTCCATGTCTGGTACGAACTGCAGGACGGCACGTGGACACGCAACCCGGCCAGCATGGACCAGGTCGACAAGGTCATCCCGGTGGTGCTCACCAAGGTCTCGGATAACCGCCTCGCGACGCTCTCAGACAGCGTGTGGGCTGCGATCCGGCCGCGGACCTTCTAGTCCTTCTCGTTCAAGGAGACTCTCATGATCCCCGTTCGGAAAGATGCTCTGCCCCGGAATGAGCGCGGGATCGCTCTGATCGCGGCTGTCCTGGTGGTGCTGCTCACGACGCTGCTCGTGGCAACCTTCATGACGACGACCATGGGCGAGCGTTCGCTCTCGTCCAACGTCCAGACCGCGAAGATCTCCCTGTACGCCGCCGACGCCGGCGTGCGCACCGAGCAGCAGGTGCTCGCCAATATCGCCCAGACCAAGATCGACAGCTGCGTCGCTGCCTGGAACGGCACAGGCGCCATCATCCAGTCACCCGCGACGCTCTTCCCCGCTGGCATCAATGTCGTCACCGCGACGAATCCGCCGTTCTCGGCGCAGGGCACGATCGTCTGGCGCGACAGCACGCAGAACGATACCGCGCAGGTCTATAACTACGTCTTCACGATCACGTCGCAGGGCTCCGTTGGCGCCATGGGCATGCGCCGAGTGCAGGCGCAAGGCCTGCTGCGCGTGAGCGCCGAGCGCGGCTCGTTCGCCGATTACCTGCTCTTCACGAACCGGCACACGATGGCCGACGGTTCGGCGATCTGGTTCACGTCGAGCGTCAACTTCGATGGCCGTGTCCACACCAATACGCAGTTCCGCTTCGCGTTCAAGCCCACGTTCTCGGACCTCGTCACCAGCGTCGACCCGAACGCCCAGTATTTCAACAATGGCGGCACGGTGAAGACCCTCAATGCCAATAACAATGGCACGATCGACGTCCCGAACTTCTACGGCGGCTTCAACCGCAATCAGGCGAACGTGCCACTACCGACGGATACCTATAACCAGCAGGCCGTGGCGCTGGGCTATTCGAGCGGCACCGGCGCGCTGACCAATACCCAGATCAATACCAAGCTCGGCCTGTCGGGTTCGGGAACGCCTGCGAATGGCGTCTACGTGATCAACAGCAGCGGCGCCGACGCGGGCGGCATCTACGTCCAAGGCGACGCATCGCAGATCAAGATGTGGGCCGATACCACGACCAACCGCCAGTGGTACCAGATCACCCAGGGCGGCACGGTGAGGACGATCAAGGTCGACCCTGCCACCGGCAAGACGGACATCTGGAACAGCGCCACCACCACCGGCTCGCCCGCCTCCAGCTACAACGGCGCGCCGAACGGAGTGCTCTACGTGAACGGCCAGGTGCTCGACCTGCGCGGCCCGGACCGCGCGGGGTCCACGGTGCTGCCGGCCGTGGCGGAGAACAACAAACTACTCATCTGCAGCAAGGGCGACATCGTCGTACAGCGCGACGTGACGCTCGACAGCTACAACAACAATGACAATGTGCTGGGACTCTACTCCGAGACCGGCGCTGTCCGCATCGGAAGCAGCGCGCCGAACGACTGCAACCTCGACGCGTTCGTGATGGCTCCCGATGCGACCAACGGCCAGTTCGCAGTCGACAACTACAACTCCGGCTCCGCGCGCGGCACGTTCCACCTGCGCGGCGGCATGGTCACGCAGTACTACGGCGGCTTCTACACGTTCAACAGCTCGGGCGTTCAACAGACGGGCTTCGGTCGCGACTTCCACTACGACCGCCGCGGCCTGATCCCGCCCTGCTACCCGACCACCACGCGCTTCAATGCCGATATCCCCAGCGCGCGCACGCTCGCATGGAAGGAGATCTAGCCATGGCTGGAAAGTCCGCGAAGCCCGAAGGCAGCATCTCGCCCTTCACCTGGGTCAGCCTGCTCGCGATCATCGCTTCGCTGGCTTGGGCCAGCGTGCAGTTGACGCACAAGCCCAAGGCCGCGCCGGCGGCCCAGCAGCAGGCCGCGCCGGCACCGGCGCCGGCCGAGCAGCCCGCACAGGCGCCCGAACAGGCGCCGCCCTCCAGTGGCGAGCGCATGAACGGCTGATCGCCGTTCGAACGTAGAACAACCTGGCCGCCGGGCTCCGCCCCGGCGGCCTTCCTGTTGCCACATCGATCGGGCCGGATAAACCCGGCAACCCGCAGGCGGTCCGCGCATCCATTCGGTACGCGTGGTCGTAGAACCGGCAGCGATTACCTCGCTCGCGTGTACACTGCCGGCTGGCTATCACCCTTGCCGCCTCCCACCGGTCCGGCCGTTCCTCGTTCGCGTCCCTTCCGCGGAGTCCCGTCCCATGATCGCCCCAACTAGCGCCCGATGAGCGTCCCTGTCGTCGTCACCGGGATCGGCGTCTGTGCCAGCAATGGCGTGGGCGTGCCAACATTCTGGGACGCGCTGCGCGAAGGCCGTTCGGGCATCGCCCCGATCGCGTCGTTCGATGCCTCGGCGCTTCGCAGCCGCATCGCCGGCGAGGTGCGCGGCCTCGATATGGAGCAGCGCCTGGGCGCCAAGGTGGCCCGGCGCACCGCGCGCTTCTCACAACTCGCGCTGGTGGCAGCCGAAGAAGCGCTCGAACACGCCGGCCTCGCCCGCGGCCCAGCGCGCGAGGAGGCGGCCGTCGTGCTGGGCACCGGCATCGGCGGCTTCGACATGCTCGAGCGCGAGCATCAGGCGTTTCTCGCGAACGGCACCTCGCGCTTCACGCCGCTCACGCTGCCCATGATCATCCCCAACATGGCGGCCGCTGCCGTGGCGCGCGAGTGCGGCTGCCGCGGCCCTAACCTGTGCGTGAGCACGGCCTGCGCAACGGGCGCGCATTCGATCGGCACCGCGTTCGACCTGCTGCGCAGCGGCCGCGCCCATGTCGCCGTGGCGGGATCCACCGAGAGCACGATCTCGCCCTTTGCGATCGACGGCTATTGCCAGCTGCGCGCGCTCTCCACCCGCAACGATGCTCCGGCACAGGCGTCACGCCCTTTCAGCGTGGACCGCGACGGCTTCGTGATCGCCGAGGGCGCCGGCGTGCTGGTGCTCGAGACGCTGGCCCACGCGCAGGCCCGCGGCGCGCAGCCGCTCGCCGTGCTGACCGGCTATGGCGCGAGCAGCGACGGCCACCACCTCACGGCGCCGGAGCCCGAGGCGCGCGCTGCGGTTCGCGCGATGCGAATGGCGCTCGCCGATGCTGGCATCGGCCCCACGGGCATCGACGTGGTCAACGCGCACGGCACCTCGACGCCGCTCAATGACGTGATCGAGACGCGCGCACTGCACAAGGTCTTCGGCGAACACGCCCGGCGGCTGCTCGTGCACGCGACCAAGTCGATGACCGGGCATGCGCTCGGCGGCGCGGGCGCGATCGAAGCGGTGGCGTCGGTGCTCACGCTGGTGCACCAGATCGTGCACCCGACCGTGAACCTGTGTTGCGCAGACCCCGCGTGCGACCTCGACTTCGTGCCGCTCACGGCGCGCGCGGCCCGCGTCGGCGCGGTGATGAGCAACTCCTTCGGCTTTGGCGGGCACAACGGCGTGCTCGTCTTCTCGCATCCGAGTACGCTGCCCACATGACCACCACGCCAGAGCCAGTCGTCTTCTGCAACCTCGAGCAGGGCGGGCGGCGCCGCCGCATGACCGGAGGCATCCTCATCGCCGCGTTCACGCTTGCCGGCCTGGTGGCGCTGCACACGACGCATGCGCCGCTGCTCTGGCGCGCCGCGCTCGTGTTGCCGTGGTTCGGCGCCGCCACCGGCATGATCCAGGCGCTGCATGGCACGTGCATCGCGCTCGCCGCGACCGGCATGCGCGAGTCCGCTACAGGTCTGGTGCGCGAGAGTGATCCGGCGGTGCTTGCGGCCACACGCAAGCGCGCGGGCCTCGTGCGCCTGCAAGCGGCGCTCGTGGCCGCGGCGCTCACCGCGCTGGGTTTCGCATGGCGCTGAGCCTGTTCGCCGTGCTGATGCTGGCGTTCGGCGTCATGAGTGTGCTCATGGTGGCGCTCTGGGCGTGGCAGCGCGCGCATCGCGACGCGGGTATCGTCGATGCCGGGTGGGCGTTCGGTCTGGGACTACTCGCGCTCGTCTACGCGGCGACGCGGCCGGCGCCGGGTGCGCGCACCGCGCTCGTGGCGGCCGTCGCGGTGCTGTGGTCGTGGCGCCTTGCGTGGCACTTGCTGACCGACCGCGTGATCGGCAAGCCCGAGGACGGCCGCTACCAGAGCCTGCGCGCGCAGTGGGCTCCGCATGAGCAGCGCGCGTTCTTCTGGTTCTTCCAAGCGCAGGCCGTGGCCGCGGTGCTCTTCTCGTTGCCGATGCTGATGAGCATGCTCGCCACGCGACCGCTTGGCGCGTGGGACGTGGCTGCCCTAGGAGTGTGGCTTACCGCCTTCATCGGCGAGGTGACTGCCGACACCCAACTGGCCGCATGGCGCCGCGAAAGCGCGAACCGCGGCCGCACCTGCCGCAAAGGCCTGTGGGCATGGTCGCGGCATCCCAATTATTTCTTCGAGTGGCTGTACTGGTGGACGTATGTGCTCTTCAGCATGCACGCCCCGCACGGCGCCCTCACCGTGATCGCGCCCATGGTGATGCTGTTCCTGCTCTTTCGCGTGACGGGCATCCCCGCGACCGAAGCGCGCGCGCTGCTCAGCCGCGGCGAGGACTACCGCGACTATCAGCGCACGACGAGCGTGTTCGTCCCCCTGCCTCCGAAAGGCCACGCGTGAGTGACCTGCTCACCACGCTGGCCGAACGCGCCGCGCTTCCCGATGCGGTGATCCGCTTCGGCATGCGGCGGTTGCTCGCCGCGCAGTTGCAGCGCGATCGCCGCGGCGGCGCTCCCTCGATCGAGGCGCGCAAGGCGGCGCTCATCGCCAAGCTCAGCGCCGGTCCGATCGTGGAGAACGCCACCGACGCGAACCGCCAGCACTACGAGGTGCCGGCCGGCTTCTTTGAACTCGTGCTGGGTCCGCGCCTCAAGTACAGCGCATGCGAGTGGCCGCCAAGCAGCGACCTGGCCGCCGCCGAAGCGGCCACGCTTGCGCAGCTTGCCGAGCGCGCGCAGCTCGCAGACGGCCAGCGCGTGCTCGACCTGGGCTGCGGCTGGGGCTCGGCATCGCTGTGGATCGCCGAGCACCACCCGCGCTCGCAGGTGCTGGGCGTGTCGAACTCCGCCGGGCAGCGCCGCTTCATCGAAGCACAGGCGCAGGCGCGCGGGCTTAAGAACGTGCGCATCGTCACGGCTGACGCAGCGACCTTCGACACGCCCGAGCGGTTCGACCGCATCGTGAGCGTCGAGATGCTCGAGCACGTGCGCAACCACGCGCAGCTGTCACAGCGGCTGGCCGGTTTCCTGGTGCCGGGCGGCGCGATGTTCGTGCACGTGTTCTCGCACCGGGAGTTGCTTTACCTGTACGAGACGGACGATGGCGAGGAGAGCTGGATGGCGCGCCACTTCTTCACGGGCGGCGTGATGCCGTCGCACGACCTGCTCCCGCGTGTCTTCCGCGGTATGACGCTCGAGCAGGATTGGCGCATGGACGGCACCGGTTATGCGCGCACGCTCGAAGCATGGCTGATGCGGCTCGATGCGCGCCGCGACGACGTGACGGGCGCGCTCGTGCCAGGCGGCGGCGCCCCCAAGGGCGGCGCGATCGCCGTGCAGCGCTGGCGCATGTTCCTCATGGCCTGCGCGGAGCTCTTCGCGTTCGACCACGGCCGCGAGTGGGGCGTCTCCCACTACCGCTTCCGCAAATCCGGATGACGGCGCTACGCTGACGGCGTGGCCGTCACCGGGCGGCGCAGCACCATCTGCACCACGTCGATCTCGCCGGTGCGGAACCCCGCCTCGCAATAGTGAAAGTAATACGCCCAGCGCCGCAGAAACGCCTCATCCAGCCCGAGTGCGCGCGCATCCTCGCGCCGCTGTTCGAACCGCGTGCGCCACTCCACCAGCGTGCGCGCGTAGTCCATCCCGAAGCCTTCCAGCTGCGTGATCACGAAGCTCGAGTGCCGCCGCATCGCCTCGGTCATGGCGCCGATGCTGGGCAGGTGTCCGCCCGGGAAGATGTACTTCTGGATCCAGTCGGGCCTTCGCATGTACTCCGCATATTTCTGGTCGGCGATCGTGATCACCTGGATCACCACCTGTCCCCCGGGCTTGACCAGGCGCTCGCACGCCGCGAAGAATTCGCCCAGGCCGCGATGGCCCACCGCTTCGAGCATCTCGATCGAGACGATGGCGTCATACGTGCCTTGTAATGTGCGGTAGTCGCGTAGCAGGATCTCGGTGCGCGGCGCGAGCCCGGCGTCGGCCAGACGCTGCGTCGCCAAGGCGTGCTGTTGCTGCGAGAGCGTGACGCCCGTCACCCGCACCCCTGCGCGCGCGGCTTTGAGCGCGAAACTGCCCCAGCCGCAGCCGATCTCGGCCACATGCGCGCCGGCGCCGACTCCGGAGCGCCAGAGCGCCGCATCGAGCTTGGCGTCCTGGGATTCCTCAAGGCTGAACAGCGGCTGCGTGAAGCGCCCCGACGAGTAGGTCATGGACGGATCCAGGAACAACTCGAAGAACTCGTTGCCCAGATCGTAATGCTTGCGGATGTTGCGCCGGCTGCCGGTGAGGCTGTTGCGGCGCAGCGCATGCTGCAGACGCTCGATGGGGCGTGACATCCGCGCCAGCGGGCCCGCCGCGCGCTCGATGGCTGCGCGCTCGCGCGCCAGCATGAGCAGCACCTCGGTCGGCTCGGGCGCATCCCACTCGCCATGCTCGAACGCCTCGCCCAGCCCGATGTCGCCGGCACTCACCAATCGCACGAAGCATTCCGGGTCGCGTACGCGCATCCGCAGCGCCGGCAGCGCGATGTCGCCCATGGCCACCTCGCGGCCATCGGGAAGCGTGAGCAGGAGATGGTGATGACGGATGCCGGCGAGCGCGCGCAACACGAGCCGCGCGGCGATGCGCTGGATCGCGTTCGGACCCGCGACGCGTGTGGTCGCGGGATCGGCGGGAGCAGGCTTGGGCACGATCGGAACTCGCTTCTGCCAATGCAAGCGTGCGGCTTGCCAAAGAATGCGCGGCACGGTGAGCGCCGCCGACAGCGGCTGCTGCACGAGCGTACGCGCGATGGCGCCGCGCGTGAGCGGCCGGGCTTGGCCTGTGAGCACAGCGCGGAACGCCACATCGCCGCCGCGGCGCACGGTGATGCCCAGCGCGAGCGAGTCTTGCAGACGCGAGACGTCGAACTCGTACTCGCCCTGCACATCGTAGAACGGCGAGACGAAGAAACGCTTCGGCGCCACCGCGCGCCAGCCTTGCGGCGTGGGCGCGAGATCCGTCAGTACATAGGGATGCCTCTCGCCAAAGGTATTGTTGACCTCCGCGATCACCACGGCGAGCTCGCCTTGTGCATCGAACCCATACCAATAGCTGACCGGGTTGAAGAGGATGCCGGCGAAGCGCAGCTGCGTGACCAACTGCACGCGCGCGATGGGCGTGGTCACGCCGTGGGCGGCGCAGGTGCGGTCGAACTGCTCGCGTAGCGTGCCATGGCCATCGAAGTGATCGCGCGCAGAGAGCCCCAGCAGCGCCACGCGCTCGTGCCCCACCCACGGCGCCATGGCCGCCAGCGCCGGGAGTTCCGCCAGATCGATCGCCGCGACGAACATCGGATAGCGGAACGCGTGCTGGGCATCGCCGAGGCGCTGATGACGCAGTTCGCCCACGTAGAGCCGGCTGTTCACGCTGCTCACGCGTGGCCTGCCGGTTCCGTTTGCGGCGTTGGCTCGGACACGGGCGCGTGGGAGTGCACCTGCATGTGCCGCACGGCATCGTGCGCCGAACGCACCGCGTCTTCGTGAAAGCCGAATCCGAAGTAGCTGCCGCAGAACCACGTGTGTCTCTGGCCCTGCAGCCGCGGCAGGTCCTTCTGCGAGTCCATGGCCGGGAAGTCGAACTGCGGATGCAGATACGTGAACTCGGCGATCACCTTGCGCGGGTCGACCGGCGTGCGGCGATTGAGCGTCACGCAGTACTGCTCGTGCGCTTGCAAGCGCTGAAGCCGGTTCATGTGGTAGGTGACCGACACCGGATCGCGGCCCGTACTGCCCGATTCACGCGTGTAGTTCCACGACGCCCACGCGGCGCGCCGCGGCGGCAACACCTTCACGTCAGAGTGTAAGACCGTGTGATTGCGCGAGTAACGCCACGCCCCTAGCAGGCGCCGCTCGTCCGCACTGGCATCCGCGAGCATGCGCAGCGTCAGGTCCGCATGCGTCGCGAAGATGGCGCGGTCGAAGACATGCGCGCGCTCACCCTCCACGGTCACGCTCACGCCCTCGGGCAGCCGCCGCACCTGCGCGACGGGCGCGGAGACGCGCAGCGTCCCGCGGAACCGCGCGAGCAGTGCGCGCACGTAAGTCTGGCTGCCGCCCGCGACCGTGCGCCAGGGCGGTGCGTCGTGGAGCGTGAGCAGGCCGTGGTTCGCGAAGAAGCGCGCGAACGCCTCGGCCGGGAATTCCGCTGCGCCCGCCAATGGCGCCGACCAGATCGCCGCCGCCATCGGATACAGGTACTGCTCGCTCAGCTGCGGCGAGAGACGCAGCGATGCCACGTGTGCGCCCACCGTGAGGCCGGCGAGCCGGCCTTCGTTCAGCGCCCGCAGCGTGGCCGCGTTGAATCGCGCGATGTCGGCGAGCAGGCGCAGGAAGCTCATATCCAGCATCTGGCGCCGGCGCGCGAAAAGGCCGCCCAGGCCCGTGCCTGCGTATTGCAGCCCCGTGCGCTCGTCGTGGTAGCCGAACGTCATGTCGCTGGGCTGCGTGGCAACGCCGAGCTCGGCGAGCAGGCGAGTGAACAAAGGATAGTTCTGCTCGTTCATCACGATGAAGCCGGTGTCCACCGCGAGGCCAGCATCGGGGCCACTCGCGATCGTCACGGTATTCGTGTGCCCGCCCGCGTAGCCCTCGGACTCGAAGACCGTCACGTCTGCGGACCGGTCCAGCAGGTGCGCCGCCGTGAGACCGGCCACTCCGGCCCCGATGACCGCGATACGCGGAACCGCGGGTCGGCCGGTCGGAGCAGCACTCATGGGGCGGGATCCTCTTGGGGTGGGGGGCGCACGGCGGTCCACGTGCCATTACTGCGGGCCCGTCGGGCGTTCGGATGCGGCAACCTGCGGTTCGGTGCCACTCCCGTGCGTAAAATGCCACATCGAACAGTGGCCCGGAAGCAGGTGTTGCCACTGAACGGGGCCGCCTCAGACCGCCACGCCCCCCCCGTCAGCGCGGGCGCCGGGCGTGGCCACCAACTCGCTCACCGTCACGCAGCGCCAGCCGCGCGATGCGGCCTGGGCGAGTATGCGCGCCGTCGCCTGCACCGATTGCCGGCGCGAGAAGTCGCCCAGGCCGCTCGCGTCGTGCATGACCGCGATCGAGCCCGGAGCGAGCCGCGCCATCACGCGTTCGAAGATACGGTCTTCGCCCGGCTGGTTGTAGTCCGCCGGATCCACATCGCCGCGCACGGCGATCAGCCCCAACTCGCGCTGCATGCGTACGGCTTGGGCCACACGCAGCACGTCGAAGGGCGGCCGGTACCAGCGCGGCCGCGCACCCACGGACAGCGCCGCGTCGATGCCGCGCTGCGTGTCGCGCGCGAAGAATCCCCACGGCAGCACGGGCGGCGGCAGGTGCCACTCGCCATGCACGCCATACTCGTGGCCGGCCGCGAGCGCTTGCGCCGCGATGGCGCGCTCGCGCCGCAGGTTGTGCGCGAGCGGAAAGAACGTGGCGCGCGCCCCATGCGCCGCGAGCGCGCGCAGCAGCAGCGGTGTCCACTTGCTGCTGGGGCCATCGTCGAACGTGAGCGCGTAGGCGCCGGTCACGCCATCAACTCGGTCGAGGAAATGCCCCGCCATCAGTACCGGTCCAAGTCCCTGGCGACCGAGAGCGCGCCGCTGTAACCACCCGCGCGCATGCCGCGGATCAAGTCTTCATCGCTCGCGCCCATACGCACGAAATGGTAGAGCACGAGTCGCTTGGGCGCCGCGCGTGCCGCAAGCGGCGCCAGTTCGGCGTCGCTCGTGTGGAAGGCGTGCATGTAGTGCACCCAGTCCTCGCCACCGGGCCGCTTCTCGGGCACCAGATGCGAGACCGCGTAAGCCTCGTGAATGAGCACGTCCACACCGCGCGCAGCCGCCATGAGCGCTGCGCTCGGCGCCGTGTCACCCGAGATCACGATACTCTTGCCCGGCGTGTCGATGCGATAGCCGAACGCCCATTTCCACGAACCGTGCGGAACCGCGATCGCCGCTATTCGCACGCCTGCAGAGTCGTACACGACACCGGCGCGGATCTCGCGCACATCCACGCGCTGGCCGCCGAGCAGGCCGTGTTCGAGCCCGCGCGTGCGCACGCGGATGTCTTCCTGCCACGCGGCAAGGATGTGATCGCACATGGCGCGTGTGCCGGCGGGGCCATAGATGCGCAGGGGCGCCTTGCGGCCCATGACCCATGACGTGAGGATCAGGTCCGGCAAGCCCAGCGTGTGATCGCTGTGCAGGTGCGTGAGGAACACTGCGGTGATCGGCCCGTAGCGCGTCGGCAGTCCCGCGGCGTCCATCTGCCGCATCACGCCGGGTCCGGCATCGAACAAGAAGATACGGGGACCCACGACGATCGCTGTCGCCGGGCCCTGCGCGCTCGCCAGCGGCACGGGCGTACCGGTGCCAAGCATGATCACCGTGGTGGACTCGGCAGGCGCGGGCGCGGCGGATGCAGCCCTTGCGAGCGTCGCTGCGCACGCGCACGCGCACCAAAGCGACGCGCGCTGGCGCTCAGTCACTCAGACCTTCGCTCGCTCGCACCCAGCGCGGCGGCTCGACGCCGCTCTGGCGCAGCAGTAGCTGCAGCTGCCCCACGTGATGCTGCACGTGGCGCGCGTTGTACAACAGCAACTCGCACTCGGTGAGCTTGGAGTCGAGGAATCCCGAAGCCGTACCGGCGAGCGCTTCGTCCATGGCGCCGATGCGGGCGCTCGCCTTGCGGCGGACATGCGACAGGTACACGCCGAGCTCGGATTTGGCGTAGACGCGCGGCGGCAGGAGGCCGTCGTGGTCGAACTCCTCGAATCCAAAGGGCTTCTGCGGCGCGAAACCCTCCGGCTGCGCCGACAAGTAGTAGTCCGCCCAGAAGAGCGTGTGAGAGGCCATGTCGCCGAAGGCACCGGCGTCCTCACGGCGCGCGTTCCAGAGCAGTTCGGGGCAGGCGGCGATGGCGCGCTCCAGCGATTCGAGCGCAGCGCCGAACTGCGTGCGCACTGCGCGCTTCCATGCCGCCTCGCGCGCAGTCTGCGGTGTGCCGAGCCACGCATCGCGCAGGACCGCGTAGCGCCCCGAATCGCGGAACACGCCATCGCGCCGATACAACCGCGGGTGCAAGCCCTCGAAGACCATGCCGAGCTTCTGCATGACGCGCGCCGAAGCGGGATTGCCCGTCATGTATGTGGCGTCGATGCGCTCCAAGCCAAGCGTACCGAACCCGAACTCGAGCACCGCGCGCGCCGCTTCGGTGGCATAGCCGCGCCCCCATTGCGGATGCGCGATCCAGTAGCCCAGCTCGGCGCGCGCATGCGCAGGAATCTGCACCAGCCCCACGGCGCCCAGCAGCGCGCCGCTCGCGGCATCGGTGACCGCGAACACCAGTTCGCTCGCGTTCATGATGCCCTGCGAGCGCGAGTGCTCCAGACCGCGGATCCAGGACTGCGCGGCACCGTCGGGATACGGATGCGGGATGTTGGCTGTCATCCGAGCGACTTCATGCACGCCGGCGAGCCGCTGGACGTGTGCCGCGTCGCTCAGGGCGAACGGCCGCAACACCAGGCGCGCTGTCTGCAGCAAGGGTTGGGCTTCTGCCATGCTCAGCGTGCGCCCGCTGCCGCTGTGCCGCGGCCGGCCGGCACCTGGGCGCGCCACTTGGCAGCCTCGGCAGGGCGGTGCAGTTCGTCGCACAGCCGCGCGAGCGCCTGCGCCGCCTTGATGGCGCCTGCATCATTGACGCCGCGCGCCTTCACGGCGGTGGCGCGCGCATCGAGCATGAGCTTTTCGGCCTCGGGATACGTGATCGTGAGCTGCTTGGCGCGGATGATCTCGGCCAGGCCCAGCTGCGCGTCGACGGTGCCGGGATTCGCCCCGCCCAAGCGCTCGAGCCGGATGCCCAGTCCCAGCCGCGCCAGCTTCTCGGCGTCCCCGAGCTTCTTCTGTTTGAGCTTGAGCTCGGCGTAGTCCTTATAGGCCGACGCCAGGTCGGGGTGACGCTCGCCCAGCTTGGCCTTGAGGATGCTGATGCCCGTGTCGAACGAGTTCTGCGCGTCGGCGAACTGGTTCGCGCGCGCCTGCATGGGCGCGAGCGTGAGCCATGTGCGGCCCACCTGCTCGGCCTGCGGCCCCAAGCCGCGCGTGCGGATCGCGAGCACTTGCTTGATCACGACCACACCTTGATCGGGGCGGCCCGTGCGCGAGAGCAACTGGCCTTGGTTCTCGAGTGCGCGCGCGACCAGCGGGTGGTTCTCACCCAGGTTCTTGCGGCGCACCGCCACGGCTTCGGTGAAGAGCGAATCGGCGCCCGAGAGATCGCCCATGCGCACGCGGTTGTTGGCGAGCTCTTCGAGCGTCTCGCTCTTCTCCACGCCGCGGTCGCCCGGCTGCGCCGAGAGGAGCCACACGCTGGCGCGCAGCAGCGAGTCGGCGCTGGCGTAGTTCTCTTTCCAATTCGCCTCGATGTATGCGCGTGTGCGTAGGATCGAAGGCGTCGCTTGACCGTTCATGGCGCCAGTGGTGCGCACGATGTCGAGTGCGCTGCGCGAGACCGTGTCGGCCTCCACGTAGCGGCCTTGGCGCGCGAGCGCGGATGCCACATCGCTCAAGATGAGCGCGGTCGTGTCGTTCGCCACCGGGCTGCCGAGCGACTGGCTGGTGAGCGCCAGGCGAAACTGCCGCTCGGCGCCGCCATAGTTCGCCGTCTGGCTGAGCACGCGGCCCAGACTGCGCCGCAGGCCCGCCACCAGATCGGTGCGCGGCAGCGGCTGCGCGGAGAGCTGGTCGATGCCCGACCGCAGCAGCGATTCGGCTTCCGCGTACTTGCCCACGCCCGTGAAGGCGTTGGCCACGACGCCACGGATCGCGTAGTCGACCTCGGGGTCACTGCCGGCCCAGGTGCCGATACGCGCCTGCGCCTGCGTGAGCGCAGCATCGAGCGTGACCTTGCCGCCGCCACCGGCCCACGGGTCGGCGGTCGCCAGCATGTCCTGCAGGAACCGGTTGATCGCGCGGGCCTTCGACGCTTCGAGCCGGGCGCTCTCGCGGCTCACTTCGGCCTCGGCGCGTTCTTTGTCGGCCACGCCGCGCGCAGCAACGGCGCCGGTGCGTTCCATGATCGCGATCGACTGCTGCGTCTCGGCATCCATGCGGCGCATCTCGGCCAGCGTGCGCGCGGAGTCCGCCTCGAGGCTGCGCTTGGTCGCCAGTGATTCCGCAGAAACGGCGCGCGCCATGCGCGAGTTCGCCAACTCCTCGGCCTTGGTGGCACGCAGCGCCTGCAGCGAGCTCACGACCACGCCGGCCACGAGCACGATGAACGTGGCGGCGACGCCAATGACGAGCGCCCGGTTACGCGCTGCGAATTTGCGGATCTGGTACGCCGTGCTGGGCGGCCTCGCCAGGATCGGCTGCGACGACAGATAGCGTTCCACATCCTCGGCCATCGCTGCCGCGCTGGAATACCGGTGCGAAGGATCCTTTTCGAGCGCTTTATTGACGACGGTCTCGATGTCGGCGTCCAAGCGGCGCACCCCGCTCAGCGTCATGCTCGTGCGCAGCGAGCGCGGCGGCTCCTCGCAGATCACGCGCACCGCTTCGAGGAGCGAGTTGCGGCTCACGTCGTAGGGCTTGGTGTTCGACAGCATCTCGTACAGGATCACGCCGAGCGAATACACATCGGTGCGCACGTCGATGCCTTCGGCGTCGCCGCGGGCCTGTTCGGGCGCCATGTACGGCAGCGTGCCCTTGATCACGCCTACTTCGGTGACCTGCGTGGCGGCGACTTCACTCTCGGTGATACGCGCCAGGCCGAAGTCGAGGATCTTCACATCAGGCAGGCGCACGCCCGCCAGGGTCGTGATGCTGGCGTCGCTGTCGGCCTCGCGCGAGATGATGATGTTCGAGGGCTTGAGGTCGCGGTGGATCACGCCGCGCTGGTGCGCGTAGTGCACGGCGTCGGCGATCTTGCGAAAGAGCCCCAGCCGAAAGCGCATCTCGTCGGAGCTGTGCACGGGCGGACGCTTGGACAGGAAGACGTCGAGATTGTCTCCCAGTACCAGTTCCATGGCGAAGAAGTACTGGCCATCGTCGCTGCGGCCGGATTCATAGATGGCGCCGATATTCGGATGGCGCAGGCGCGCGAGCGTCTCGACCTCGCGGCGGAACATGCGCACGGTGGCCTCGTCGAGCGAGCGGCCGCCGCGCATGACCTTGAGCGCCACGCGGCGGCGCGGGAACTGCTGCTCCGCGTCGTAGACGATGCCCATGCCGCCTTCGCCGAGCTTGCCGAGGATCTTGTAGTTGCCCATGTGATCGGGCAACGGTGCGGAGTCTGCGCCCGACTTCTTCGGAGCCGGCTCCTGCACTCGCATGCTGCCGCCCGAGCTGCTCGCCTGGATGGTCGCCGAATCCTCGTCGACTGGCACACTCGCGGGCGGGAATGTGCGGCTACCGCTCGAGCTGCTCACCGCGATGGTGTTCGCGTCTTCCATGCTCATGCCCGTGGACGAGGCAGGAGGTGGCGGCGGCACCGGCTTCTTGGGCGGCTCGGGCTTCTTGGACAAGGAATGGCCTCGGGGAATCGGGGGTGTCGACCAAAGGGGTCGCGAAGCTTCATTTTAGGGATACAAGCCGTGGTCTGTCCACGGGAGGCGCTGGGTGATTACGCTATGGCGCACAGGGGCCGAGCCGGGCATCATGCGCCATCGTTCGTGAGCCGTGCGCCTTGCCGCCCATGGAGCCCCGATGCCCTCTGCAGGACCCTGGAAGACCCTCCTGCTCACGGCCACGGCCCTGCTGGCCTTCGCGGCGAACTCGGTGCTCTGCCGGCTCGCGCTGGGGACGCATAGCATCGATCCAGCGGCGTTCACGCTGATCCGCTTGGCCAGTGGTGCCGTGCTGCTGGCGATGTTGCATGTCCGGCGCTTCCCGTCGCTGCGGCTCACGAGCCAGGTGTGGCAGCCCGTTCTGCTCTTCACTTACGCGGTCGCGTTCTCGTTCGCTTACACCAGCCTGAGCGCAGGCACCGGAGCGCTGATCCTCTTCGGCGGCGTGCAGGTGACCATGGTGCTGCTGGCCTTGCGCAGCGGCGAGCGTTTCCGGCCGCTCGAGGGCGTGGGGCTTCTGCTCGCCATCGCTGGACTTGTCTACCTGGTGCTGCCCGGGGTCCATTCGCCCTCGCCCGTGGGCGCCGCACTCATGGCTGCAGCCGGCGCGGCGTGGGGCATTTACTCACTGCTCGGGCGCGGCTCCAAGGACCCCGGCGGCGACACCACGCGCAACTTCCTGCTCGCAGCGCCGCTCGCCGTCGTGGTGGCAGCGGTCGCGATTCGCTCGCTGCACATCACCGCGCACGGCGCGCTGCTCGCCGCGGCCTCCGGCGCGCTCACGTCGGGGCTGGGCTACGTGGTCTGGTTCGCCGCGCTGCGCGGGCTAACGGCGCTGCGCGCCGCCACGGTGCAACTGGCCGTGCCCGCCCTCGCCGCCACGGGCGGCGTGCTGTTCCTGGGCGAGCACCTCTCGGCCCGCATGCTTGTCGCGGGCGCGCTCATCCTGGGCGGCATCGGCCTGGCGATCGCCCAGCGCACACGCGCGCGCTGACGCGCACGGCGTCAGTCGGTGAGGAGGAGCTTGGTCACCGAGGTCCGTCCGCCCGCGAGCAGCCGGGCGAAGTAGAGGCCGCGCGGCAGTAAGCGCGTGTCGACACGCGCGGCGTGCGCGCCGGCCGGCTGCCATTCGTCCGTCACGACGGCAGCCTGACGGCCCTGCGCATCGAAGAGCCGCAGCGAGACCTCGCCCGCTTGCGCGAGCGTGTACGACAGCGTGGCAGCGATCCGGCAGGGATTCGGCGCGCTCGAGAGCCGCACTCCCTGGCCGGTGTCCTGGGGCACACCAAGCGTCGTCACCGGGACTCGGACGAGACCGCGATAGACCGTGTTCGTGGGCGCCGCGCAGATGAACGTCGCGCTGGGATTCGGTGTGCCGTCATCCGTGAAGGCATAGACCGCGTTGCTCGACGACTCGGTCGTGGTCACGTAGAGCCGAGGGAACGGGCCCGTGAAGTCACCCGTGAGCCCGCGGACGCCAGTCGTCAGGCCCAGGGTGAAGGTCGTCGCCAACGACCACTGCGTGCCATTGAAGTACCACACCTGCAGACCACCACCGCTCGCGAGCGAACGGTCGTCGGCGACGTAGCAGACCGTGCCCGAGGGATCGAAAACGAACTCGTACGGGCTCGCGCCGGTCACGGGAAACCCGGTCAGCGAAGTGGCGGATTGCCCTGCGGTCTCGGGAACACCGGCACCGATCGTGAACACGTTGGTGAATCCCGCTGAGCCGGAGGATCCATAGAGCTGGCCATTGGCAATCGCCACGTTCCGGCAGTTCCCCGGCACCGCCATCACCTGGGTGCCGGGACCGTTGGCCCCGAACGCCGCGGTGTAGAGGCCTCCCGTCGAGCCCGATGACGTCCCCGCGAGCCACACCCGCGTGCCATCGACACTCGCGCACGCGCGGACATTGCCGCCGTTGAAGGCGCCGGTGAACTGGGTGGAGCTGTCGATGTGCCCATCGACGTCGATCCGAGCCGCGACTCGAGGGATGGCCGAGCTCGCCGAGGTGACGACGGAAGCTACGCCGGGCACCGCCGCGTAGCCGGCGAGCAACAGGAAGCGCTTGTCCGCCGAACGCGACAGACGGCCGTCCGAGGTCGCCGTTCCCGAGAGCGTGAGGGGTTCCTGCGAAAGACTCGCGGTGGTCGGAAGCGAGATCGTTCGCATGATCGTGCCATTGCTCGAGTGTTGCTCGACGAACACGGCCGTCGCGGCGCTGTTCAATACCGAGGTGCCGGTCCCGACTCGCAGCACCATGAAATCGGCTGCTGCAAAGGCCGAAGTCGCGGTCACGAGCAAGGCGAACGCGGCAAGGATCAGGGCTGGAAGGTGTGCGCGGTTCATCTTGTCTCCATTTCGGCCAAGCTGCGAGTCCGGGTGGATGCCGATGAGAAAACGACAAACCAGCCAACTCGCACGGCCTTTCCGCACGACCGGCTGACGTCGCATGGCCGGAATCGTGAGACCCGCCCTGCGCCCGCGGCGGGCGCGATTCGCGTCGCCGCTTGCATCCCCAAATGACTTTCAGTGATTCAGCATCAGGCGACGAGCAGCACCCGGCGTCGGGTGTCGAAGTGGTCGGCGAGGTAACCGTGTACGCGGTCCAGCAGTGCGTCGATCGTCCGCTGACGGTGATTGCGGGTGACATTGGCGTGCAAATCGAGCCAGATGCGCTCGATCCGGTTCTCGCTCGGGCAGTAGGGCGAAAGGAAGTGCAGCCGCAGCCGGCGCCCGAACTCGGCCAGCCACGCCTGGGTCAGCCGGCTCGTATGGAAGATGTAGTTGTCCAGGATCACGTGGATCGTCTCGGCGTCCTCGTAGGTCTCGAGCAGGGCCCGCAGCATGTTCGGGAAGATCCAGCTCGCCTTGCGATCGCCCTCCACGTAGACGAGCCGGTCGTGCAGCGGCTCATAGGCGCCGGCGAGATAGCGCTTCTCGTTCTGGCCCGGCGTCATCACCAGCCGCTGCGTGCCCGGCAGCATCCAGTCGGGTCCGATCTTCGGGTTCAGGTGGATGTCGACCTCGTCGCTGTAGACCACCACGTTCGCGTCGCTGGCCGAAGCGACGAGCCGCTTCAACGCCGCGATTCGCAACTGGCGGCGCGCTGCTCACCACGGGCACGAGACGACCGGCCGCGGCCGTCCCCAGCGGACACGCAGATCTCGCAGCAGCGTCCAGAGCGAGCCCAGCGAGAGCGCGACCCCGAGCACCATCTCGACCACCGCGCGCAGGATCTCGAGCGTCCAGGTCGGGCGCTTGAAGCCGTGATCCTCGGACGTGCCGGCCAGGATCTCGCGCACGCAGCCTCGGACATCGGCGTCGATCTTGGCTCACTCGTTTTCAACGCGAGCGGCCAACAGTGCCGCTTCTCCTTCCCGGCCGAACCGCGCTACGCTGCGCACGGCGGTCGAGGGAACACAGCCCAGCTAACCGGCAGCCGCGTTACAGCTCAGGCCTGCGGCCACCTTCAGGATAACCCGGCAGCGGATACGCTGATCCGGGCACTGGCTCCGACGATCGAGCTTCTGGATCCGCCGACGGGCGGGGCGTCGCAACTTCAACTTCGGCAACATCGTGAGGCCTCCTTGTCTCTGGGTTCACTTCCGACACCCCCAGAGAAACAGGTGAGGCCTCACGTTTTCAATTCCGAATCACTGAAAGTCATTCAGCCTGCACTACTCATGAACAGCGAGCCGATGAGGTCAGTTGATGCTGCAAGATGAGGCTGCAAACGGTATCCGGCCGCGGGCCGCGGGCTCAAGACTGGTCCGGGCGAGCGCAATGCGGTTCCGGTGCGCCGACCGTAGTAGAAACGTCGTTAGGTTGGGACATCTGGCGCGACAACCCTTCATAGAGGGAGCAACCGTGCCCGCAGGCGGTACGGCTTGTAACGGTTTGAGAAGTCCGGCGGCATCTCGCCCCGGACTCCCCAGCCGACACCCAATCTGCCCGGGGAGAATGCTCATGCCAGGCCGCAGCCCGCAGTGCCGCGCGACGCTCATCGCCATCGTCATGCTGCTCATCTTCCCGCTGCATGCCGCCCGGGCCTCGAATGCCGCACCGGCAGCCCTTCCCGACTCCTTGCTCGGCACCGAGGCCGCGGGTGAGGCCTGTGGCTCGGAGATCCTGCTGCAAGCCGCCCTCGCGCGCGATCCGGGCCTGGCAGCGCGCCGTGAAGTCTTCGAGAACATGCTTCGCGTTGC
Organism: Candidatus Eiseniibacteriota bacterium; assembly: GCA_025360715.1. Lineage (GTDB taxonomy): Bacteria > Eisenbacteria > RBG-16-71-46 > RBG-16-71-46 > RBG-16-71-46 > CAIXRL01. The sequence goes on from JANYBS010000129.1 coordinate 46,162, forward strand.
GCAGCAGAATGGCTTGGTGCCCGCGCCGAGACTGAGCGCGAAGAGCACGAATGCGACGATCTACACGATTCCCGTGGTCGTGCACATCATCCATAGCGGGGTCGGCGGCGACCCCGAGAACATCTCCGATGCGCAGGTGCTCAGCCAGATCGCCGCAGTCAACCGTGACCTGCAGAACACTTTGCTCTATCCGCCACCTGCCACGAACTGCCAGCTGCAGTTCTGCCTCGCGTCCAAGGATCCCTCTGGCAATACCGTCACCGGCATCACCCGCAAGCTCGACCCGGTGAACTGCGTGATCCAGTTCGGCAACCTGGCGAGCGAGACTGCGACCAAGGCCATCGACTACTACCCGTCCAACAAGTACCTCAACGTCTGGGTCGTGAAGCAGATCGCCGGCGGCAGTGGTGGCATCGTGGGATTCGCACAGTTCCCCGGTACCGTTGCAGCGCCCCTGGACGGCATCGTCATGGACTACCGCGTCATGGGCGCGAACAACACCGGCTACGGCACTTTCCCGGTGCTATTGCCCACCTACGACCAGGGCAAAGTGTTCGCGCACGAAGTGGGTCACTACCTCGACATCCTCCACACGTTCCACGACGGCTGTACGCCGGGCGACCTTGTGGCTGACACACCGCCCGAGGCGCTGAACAACTGGAACTGCCCCACTACCACCCCCACGAGCTGTAGCAACAGCGGCGATCCGATCCACAACTTCATGGACTACACGAACGACCCGTGCCGCTGGGAGTTCACGCCGGGGCAGCAATCGCGCATGTTCGCCGCGATCTCCGTCTATCGCGCGCAACTGGTCAGCCCGACGAATCTTGTGACCGTGGGCGCGTGCCCACCCTCGCTCTTCGCCGTCGCCACCGCCTCACCAAGCCAGACATGCGTGAACAGCCTGGTAAGCCTGTCGGCGCCCGCGTGCGGCGGCAGCTGTTCGTACGCCTGGTCCATGCCCGGCGGCACTCCACCCACATCCACGGGCCAGTTCACGAGCGTGACGTATGCCTCCCCCGGAGCTCACGTCGTGACGCTCACGATGAGCAACGGCACGAATACGAGTATCGCTTCGACCACCGTCTATGTGTCCGCATGCACTCCGGTCACCGGCGCGTGCGCGAACTGGGTGTTCGGCAACCAGATCCGCCTCAACTTCGCGAGCGGCATGCCCGTCGCGGCCGGCGGCACCATGAATGCCGGCCCCGAGCCATCCAGCCAGATCTCGAGCAGTTCGGGCAGCCTGCTCTTCTACACCGACAACAAGACCATCTGGAATGCAAACAACGCGGTGATGGCGAACAGCGCCACGTTCACGACGCTGGCGGGCGGCAACAGTGCGCATACCGGAGCGCTCATCGTGCCAAGGCCTTCCACGCCAGGTCAGTACTTCCTGTTCTCGGTCAACGAGTGGGAGAAGCGCAACACGTCGGCGAACCTGAACCCGCTCAGCATCACGACGATCGACGCGACGCTCAACAGCGGTCTCGGCGGCGTGACTTCCACGTGCGTTCCGATCAACCTGCCCGTGGGTGTGACCACGGCGCCGCGCGGGCTGCTCGAGGGCGTGACGTTGATCCCGCATTGCAACGGCACGGACTGGTGGCTCATCACGTGCGGTGCAGACTCCACGAACACGTCCCGCGACTGGGAACGGTTCCTGTACGTGACGCTTATCACCCAGAGCGGCGCTGCTGCCACGAGCACCGCCTACCCGATCGGCTTCACTGGAGCAGGCGGCGGCGCCTCCGCCTGGGGCACGATCACCGCCTCCAAGGACGGCACGAAGTTCGCCGTCTGCCAGGGCGGGGCGAAGTCGATCCACATCTACAAATTCGATCGCGCGTCCGGGGTGCCCACACTCGCGATCGACACCGGCGACATCGGCGCGAACCAGGACGTGGCGTTCAGCCCGAACGGCAATATCGTCTACTACACGTTCCTTACGGGCGCCTACGACAGTTTTGCAAACGGTCTGTGGGGATTGCGGCAGCTGGACCTGACCACGCAGCAGGTGCGCATCCTGCGCGCCCCCGTGCAGATCACAGGAACGGGCGACGTGGCGCTGGGTCCCGACGACAAGGTGTATGCCTCGCGCGCGGGCTCCACGACGCTCGACTGCATCAACTTCCCCGACAACTTCAATCTCAACGACCAGAATGAGTGCGGCTTCAACTTGGGCGCGATCCCGCTGGGCTCGACCACCAACGCGGGCGGCGCGCTGCCGAATGTGTTGAGTATCTGCAGTTCCAGCCCTCCGCCGGCGGCCTTCACCTACAAGGTCACGAACTGCAAGACGGTCACATTCACCTCGCCGAACTGCGGACCCACGTGGAGCTGGGACTTTGGCGACAACAGCGCGCTGGGCAGCGGCCAGAGCGTCGTACACACGTACGCGACCAGCGGCACGTACCAAGTGAAGCTGACGACCTCGGGCGCCGTGCCGCCCACGCTCACGCTGCCCGTGACGCTGGCGAGTGCTACGGCGATCTCGATCACCGGGCCGTCCAGCACGTGCGGTGGGCCTTCGAACTACAGCGTCGTGGGGCCCTCCAACTTCACGTACACGTGGACCATCACGGGTGGCTCCCCTGCGACTGCCACGGGCAACAACGTGTTCGTGAGCTGGGGGCTTTCCTCCGGCATCATCTCCGTGACCGGCACCGATCCCGCCACGGGCTGCACGTCGACCGCCGGCCTCGGACTCGAGGCCTGCTCGCAGTGCACTCCGCCGCCCGACAATATCGTCGCTTGGTGGCCGCTCGATGAATCGACCGGCGCCGTGGCGCAGGAGATCGTCGCCGCGAACGACGGCCAGGATGTGAACGGCCCGCTCAAGCTCGCCGGCGCGGTCGGCAACGCGCGGCAGTTCAACGGCTCGAACTCCTACGTGCGCGTGAACGACGACCCCAAGATCGATCTGGGCACGGGCAACCTCACGCTCGACGCATGGATCCAGACTTCGGCGAGCAATGCGTCGTATCAGGGCATTGTCGAGAAGCGCTCGCTGTCGCCCGACTTGGGCTATGCGCTCTACCTCAAGCAGGGCAAGCTTGCGCTGCTGCTCGGCGACGCCTCGACGAGCACCGAATACGTGGCCTCGAACACCGCCAACCTCGCCGACGGCAAGTGGCACCACGTTGCTGCGACGGAAGACCGCGGGAACTCCGCAGCGGGCACGACGCTCTATGCCGACGGTGTGCCGGTGATGGTGCTGCCTGGCTATACGGGTGGGAATGTGGATAACGCGGAGAAGTTGCTCATCGGCGCGATGGAGCCGTCGGCGTCGCCCTCGTGGTTCTTCAGTGGCATGATCGACGAAGTCGAGGTCTTCACACGCGCGCTGAGCGCCAGCGAGGTCTCGTCGATCTGGGGTTCGGGCGCTGCGGGCAAGTGCAAGGAACTCTCGCATGTGCCCACCGGCACGACGATCTGCAACGGCATGAACTACGTGTTGGTTCCTATCCAGATCTGCAACTTCACCAGCGCGAGCCAGACCTACACCCTGAGCTTCGCCAACGCTCCGGGCGCGGGGTGCACGATCGCCAGCGCGGGCATCTCGGTGTATGGCCAGAACAACAACCAGGTCACCGTGGGCACGGGCTGCCAGAACTTCACGCTCAAGGTCGACCGTCCCTCGGGCATGGGCCCCACCGACGTGGCCTGCTTCAGCGTGACCTCGATGAACACCTCGAATAACAGCACCCGTGTCTCGCACGGTTCCATCTGGGACAACGAGAACGCCTGCCCGCACGCCACGAGCGGCGGGCTCACACCGGTCGGCGTCGCGTTGCCGGGCGCACTGTCCTTCGGCCTTACGAACACCTCGAGCGTGCCCCGACCCATTGACGTGACCATCGACGTCCGCGCGATCGATGCCACCCTGAGCGGTCCGGGTGGTCCCGGCGGTCCGGCGCCGGTAGTGAGTCTGAACGGCCTGCCCCCCGGCGTGCCATTCACAGCCACGTACCTGCTGTCTGCCGGCGAGACGACCTCGATCCCGGTCTACGCGTCGTTCATGCAGCCGATGCCCTTCCATCTGTATGACGTCGTGCTCAGCACGGATTCGGACGGCGATGGCGTAACCGATGGGCAAGCGACCGCGGGACTCTTGTACAGCGACCGGCCGGTGCATCTGACTGCGGTACCGACCGCGCCGTCCCCGGCTCGGTTCGAGCTCGTGAACGTGTCCCCCAATCCGTTCGCGCGCTTGCTCAGCGTCGAGTTCGAGCTGCCTCGGCCGGGGCGTGTGAAGCTCGCGCTCTATGATGTGAGCGGTCGGCGCGTACGAAACGTCCCGGAGGATGACCTGACGGCGGGGCGCAGCATGCGAATGCTCGATGCTGGCGGGTTGCACAGCGGCGTCTACTTCGTGCGGTTGGAGATGGACGGCCAGGTGCGCAGCCGGCGAGTGGTCCTACTGAAGGAGTGACGTTTGCATCGGGGCGGCGCAAAGGCCGGTGTGGCCAGCGTGCGAGCCGGGCTGGGCGCGCTGGCGGGCGTCAGCCTCGCCGACACTTACGCAGGCGTGCGTGCGTCGTCCAATGGCCACACCCCATCGATCAAGCCCTTGAATCGGCGCGGGCTGCGTGCGCCGCGCAGGGGATCACGAAGGCAGCGGCGACAAGGCCGGAGATCAGCGAAGCACGGCCAGCCGTCGCACCAGCACGCGGCCCGCGACGTCGAGCCTGGCAAAGTACAGCCCCGGCTCCACCCTGCTGGCCGCAGCATCGTGAAGGTCCTAGGTCGCGGTGTATTCGCCCGCATCGCGTGCGTCACGCACCAGTTCACGCATCAGCCGGCCCGAGGCGTCGTAGACGCTCAGCTGGACCAACGCCGTGTGAGGCAGCGCGAATCGCAGCGTCGCCCCGGTACTCGCCGGGTTCGGAACCGGCGCCGAGAATGCCGGTTCGCGAGGACTGGCCCGCGGCTCGATCCCCAGCGTGCCCACTGGTACGACCACGCTGGCCGGCGATTCATTGCCGTGGATGTCGATCGCGGTGAGCTTGTAGATATAGAGCGAGCCGACGATATCGATGTAGCCCGTGTCCGGTAGTGCCGCGAGGAGGCTCGCGCCGCTCGGCACGAATGCCAGCGACGTTCCGCGATAGCGCCAGTAGCCGGCAAGGTCGGCTTCGAGATTCCGGTCCCAGTGCAGACGCGTGCTCCCCGCCGCCTATTGCGCCGTGAATGGCGCGGGCGTGACCGGCGGGATGTTGTCGACCGAGTAGCCACTGTCGGGATTCGAGCCCCAGAAGGCGGCCGACCAGGCCGAATGCGCTTCGACCATGAAGACGGTGCGCGGGTTGCTCGATCCCGTCGAATCGAGCGTGGTCGCTGCGATATAACTGTATTGCGCGCTCGCGTTCGCATTCTGGGTCGCGAGATATTCCCACGCGAAACCCTGCGCCGCCGACGGCGCGAAGAGCCGGCCAGGCGCCGCCGTGCGCGCATCGAACTCCGCACCGCTCGCGGCCCAGCGCGCGCCCGCGCGTACGGCTTTGGCGGCAGCGGCGGGCAGGACATGACGCGGAGAATGTTGACAAGCATCCTACGCACCCGGGAAAAGCGCTACGGAACAACGATCTGCGCGCGTCACTGAGCATTGGGTCAGATGCCGCATGGCACGGACTCCCGTGCAAATGCCCCCCCCTGAGGAGCCCGGCCACTGGGCGCATTTCTGGCCCGCCAGCGTCACGAAGGCAGCGACGCCGTTCGCACGTCCTCAGTGCACGGCCTTGATGTACCCCCAGCCCTGCTGCTCCTTCATGACGATGTCGTGGATCCCACATCCTCTGGTGGAGGACATTCGCGAAAGGACTCACCGGCGGCGAGGGGGCATGCGCAGCGGCGAGGCAAATGATCCGGCACGAACGCCGCGGCGGCGCCCACGCGAACGCCATCAAGTCCAGCCCGGCGTACGGCCGAGCGGGCATGAGATATCGGCTCCAGTGTGGGCACTGCATGGCGAGGCGTGGGATGAAGGCAACAAAGGCTTGGGCGGTTCGCAGAATTGATGCTCCCGCATGCGCGGGCAGCGCGTATCATCATTGCGTCACCCCCCTGAGCTCTGGCGGCGCCACGCCCGGGCAGGGCTCCGCCCCTTGGCGCGCCGGAGAACCCATGCGTCGCTCACGCCTTAGCCTGCTCTCGGCGCTGCCGGTCGCCGCCTTGCTCCTCGCCTCGCCCGCGCGCTCCCAGTGGGCGGACAACGGGGTCAATGTCTGCGCAGCCCGTTACACGCAATCCCTTCCCCGGACACTTGCCGACGGCAATGGCGGCGTGTTCATCGTGTGGACGGATGTCCGCACGAGCGCTGGCACGGGTAGCGCGGGATTCCGCGACATCTATGCGCAGCACCTGGACGCGAGCGGCGCGGTGGTGACGCCTTGGCCGGTGGATGGCATCGCCATCTGCGACGCCGTGGGCGACCAGCAACTCCCGGCGCTCACGAACGACGGCCAAGGCGGGTTCATCGTCGCTTGGCAGGATCATCGCGGCACCGATACCGACATCTACGCGAGCCACTTCAACAGCGACGGGACTCTCGCGGGCGGCTGGATCAAGAACGGCAATGCGATCTGTACCGCAGCCGGTGAGCAGGTGACGCCCTGCCTGGCAGCCGACCTGCGCTCCGGCGCGTACCTCGCGTGGGCCGACTCGCGCGACGGCACATACGATATCCGCGCGCTGCACCTGAATGGCGACGGCGGTATCTACGCACCTCCCGCGCAGGCGCAAGCCACGCAGGTGCAGGCACCGCCGCAAGGCAACCTGATCTGCGGCGCGGCGGGCGACCAGGGCGCACCTGTCGCGATCGCAGACGATGCGGGCAATGCCATCGTGGTCTGGCAGGACACGCGTGTGGCGACTTCCGATATCTACGGGATGCGTGTGCTCGAGAACGGACTGGCCGACCCCACATGGACCGTCAACGGCATCCTCGTGAGCAATTCCGCACTCGGCAACGACATCCGCCCGCGCGTGGTCAGTGATGACGCGGGCGGCGCCATCGTCTCGTGGACTTCGAGCGACCTGCAGGCGGTCATGGCGCAGCGCCTTACCCGGCAGGGCAAGATCTCCTGGGCGCCCGAAGGCGTCATCGCCGGCGGAGGCGTAGGCACCCAAGCGTTCCCGATCGCCCGAGATGGCTCGGGCGGGGTCTTTGTGGCTTCGACCAGTAATCCCTATGTCTACATCCAGCACCTGAACGGTGCGGGGGCCATCGTGCCCGGCTGGCCCACGACCGGGTTCCGGTTCGCGGCAGCGAGTAGCCCGACGGTCTACGCGCTGCTCGAAGACGGCGCCGGCGGCACCTACGTGGCGTGTATCGAGAACCAGAACGTGATGATGCAGAGGGTCTCGGGCGCCGGCGCGATCGTCACCGCCTGGCCGGCCACGGGGCAGATCGTGTGCGCCGTGCCCACGTTCTCGGCGACCGCTCCCGCGCTCGTGAGCGACGCTGCAGGCGGCGCGATCGTGGCCTGGCAGGATAGCCGCCCCGGCCCGTTGCAGAACGGAGTACCGACCGACGACATCTACGCACAACGCGTGCTACCGATGGGGTTGCCCGCCATGTACCTGGGCGCACTGACCTCAGTGGCCGATGTGGCCGCCGACCAGGGGGGCTGGGTGACGCTCGGCCTTCAGGCCGCAACGGCCGACTGGCAGGCGATCCTGCCCGGCGTCACGGGCTACAACGTCTGGAGGTTGGTGGGCGCTGCGCAGAGCGCGCCTGGTGCGCTCGCACCCGCCGCCGACGGGCCCGCCGCCGTCGAGCGCTCGGCGACCACTCCAGTGCTGCTCCGGGCCGAGCAGGCCGCGAGTGCGGGTTTCCCGCCCGGCAACTGGCAGTCGCTCGGCTTCAACGCCGCGACGCAGAGCAAGACGTATGGCTTGCTTGAGCCCACACGTAACGACTCCACCTCGGCGGGCCTGGCATCCGAGACCTATGTGGTGACCATCCACACGCCATCGCCTGCGCAGTACACGGTGACGGCGCCGCTCAGTGGTCACTCGGCCGACAACCTGCCGCCGGCGGCGCCGCTCAATCTGGCCGCTATGCGTGCGGCGACGGGCGGCCTTGACCTGGCGTGGAGCGCAAACACCGAACGCGATCTTGCGGGCTACTCGGTGTATCGCGGCAGCACTGCGGCGTTCACGCCGCAGCCGGGCAATCGCATCGGCACACCGGCGCTGAGCGCATTCCGCGACGACAGCTTCATCGCCGGCTCGTGGTACAAGGTGACCGCGCGCGATCGTCACGGCAACGAGTCACCGGTGGCTGTTCTGGGATCAGCGCAGATCGTCGGCGCGCCCAGCCCTGCCGCGAACGTGGACTTCCTCGCCCGCCCCGCACCCGACCCATTCACACACTCGACCACCGTCAACTTTGGCTTGGCACACGCCGGCAACGCGGAGCTGACTGTGCAGGACATCGCCGGGCGTCGTGTGCGTACGCTCCTCTCGGGAACGCATGCGGCCGGGCAATTCACGGTTCATTGGAACGGAAGCGACGACGCGGGCCGAGTATTGCCGCCCGGCTTATATCTGGTGCGCTTACGGTACGAGGGCGGTCAGGCCGTTCGCAGGATCGCGCGCGTGGAATGAAGTTCGTCTCGATATTCTGCGGGGGATCTCGACGGGAGCGGAAGCGATGGGCATGACCCACCGCCTCGCGGCGACGTTCCTTGCGCACGGCCACTCGATCGATCACTACGCCGACCGCGTCCGCGCCGAGTGCATGGGCACCTTTCCCGAAGGCGATCTCTTCCCCTTCGTCTTTCCTGCGCTCAGCCTGGCCACACTCGTGCGCGAAGGCCAGGTGGAGATGTCGCAGGCACAGGCGGCCAGCGCTTCGCTGATGGATCGGGCAAGGGGCGAAGTGATCGGCCTCCTGGGCGATATCCCGGCCATGCAACCCGGCATCCGCCAGAGCGTCTATCTGGGGTGGCTGGCACTGGGATTCGGCATCCAGCGCGCGGTGTTCGGTGACGAACGCCACGATGACGAGCGTCGCCACCTCTGCAATATTCTATTGGCGGAGCTCGAAACGCGCCGCGGCGCACCGCTCGACTCATTCCCCAACGCGTGCTGGCCGTTCGACACGATACCTCCGCTCGTGGCGCTGCAGGTGTCCGACCGGCTCGACCGCTCTGCGGTGGCAGCGCCCGCCATCAAGCGCCACCTCGACTGGATCGCCGAGCAGGGCACGGACCCGTCCCTGAGACTGCCGTGGAGCAAGATCTCGATCAACGGCAGCGACGCGCCGCAACCTCCTCGCGGCTGTGACCTGTCGCTGCGCATGGGGCTCATGCGCATGCTCGACCCCGCCGCCGCGCGCACACTCTACCGCTCGTACGTGCGTGCTTACTGGCGCGAGCTCGGGGTGATGGCCGGATTCCGCGAGTATCCGCGCGGTCACGTTGGCGGCACGGACGCGGACTCCGGGCCGATCGTCGAAGGAATCGGCATGGCCGCGACCGCTTTCGGCATCGGCGCCGCCGAAGCCATGGGTGATCGCTGGCGAAGCTGGCGGCTGCGCTCGCAGCTCTCAGTGGTCAGCGCAGCGCTCGGGCTCTTCTCACGGTGCAACGGGCAGACGTTCCTCCGTCCGCAGCTTGGCGACTTCGCGGAACTCCATGACCCGCAGGCGGTGACGGGGTTCCTCTTCGGCGACGCCTGTTTGTTCCTGACGCTGGTGTGGCCCACGCGCTGGCGCGAGGAGTGGCTGCCGCCCGCAAGCTGACCGCCCGTGAGCTTTGCGTGCGACGGGTCGCCTGCGTGGAATAGGCGGGCATCAGACGCTGCTCCCCGTGCATGCTTCAGTGCACGGCTTTGATATACCCCCAGCCCTGCTGCTCCTTCGTGACGATCTCGCGGATACCGTCGGGCACGGTCTGCACGGCGCCGATGAGTTGCTCACGCGCGATGCCGTTGTTCTTGAGCGCCACTTGGCAGACCTTGAAGACGACGCGCGGATTCTTGGCGGCCTCCTGCACGTCGGCGATGCGTGTCGAGCGCTCCGGCATGACCAGCTCGAACCCCTTGCCATACATGACGACTTCGATCTCGGCATCGGGGCTGGAGGTGGAGATCTCACGAACCCAGCGCATGACCGCTTTCTGGTCGAGGCTGTCGCGACTGGTCAGGTCGAAGACCACGCGATAGGAGTGGTCCTTGGCGAGCGCCGCCCCGGGCAGGCATCCAACGCCCAAGAGCGCAAGCGCGATGACACAGAACAGGCGTCGCATGATTGCTCCCTCCTCTCGATCACTTCGGCTTGTGTTGCGCGGCGAGCGTCGGATAGGCCGCGTCGTCGGGCGGGTCGCCATTCGGCCAGTCGAGTTCCTTGTGAGGCGTGTCCGGCCGGCGGTGCGAAAGCACGAAGGCCGCCACGTCGTACGCCTGCTGGTCGGTGAGCAGGCCCGGGCGATCGAAAGGCATGTTCCAGCGGATGAACGCCGCGGCCGTGTTGAGCCGTGACATCCCCGCGCCGATCGCGAACGAACGCGAGCCCCAGAGCGGCGGCGCCAACTGCGTGCCTGCCCCTTGTGGCCCGTGGCAACGCACACAGTTCTCCGAAAAGATGCCCGCTCCAGACTTGGCGTCGGCTGCGCGGGGTGTGAGTTTTCGGTAACCGAGCCAAGCAGGCCTCGGCCCGTGAGACACGCCCGTGGACAGGAACGCCATGTACGAGATGATGTCGGCCATGTCGCGCCCGTCTGCGGCGAGCGGCGTACCGTTGAGGCTTCGCCGCAGGCATTCGTTGACTCGGTCCTCGAGACGGATCACGCGCCCGGCGCGTGCGTTGTACTGCGGAAAGCTTGCGAACGAGCCGACCCAAGGGCCCGACGAAGCCAGCGTGCCCGCTTCGCGGTGGCAGTTCGTGCAAGTGAGTTTGTTGCCCACGTGTCCCGGCAGCGAGTCGGCCGCGTGCAAGACGATCTCGCGCCCGCGCCGGATCGAGACACCCATCGCGCCCACCGGCATGGTCGAGTCGGCGGGCACGCTGTAGCCAGCGGGAACCGGGAATGCGACTTGGGCGCGCAAGCCGGGCACTCCCAGCGCACCGATGGCGCAGGCCGCGGCGGCGACGATCAAGAAGACGGCGCCCGCACTGCGAGCGCCGTCCCGAGTCCAGGGCGGCATCATGGCCTGAGGATCTGCCAGCCTTCGCCGTACTTGGTCGTGATGTACCACATGGCGCCCTTGACCGGCGTCACCGTGGGCAGCAGCTCGGCATCCTTGACGCCGAGCAGGTCCATGGCGTGATGGCAGACATGGAAGACCACGCCGCGCTTGGTGAGGTCCTCGATCGCCTGCGCCTGCAACGTCTGCGGGCGCGACGCGCTGACCGCGAACGTGGCCTTGCCGTACGTGATCACCTCGAGTTGGACATTCTCGGGGCCCAGGTCATCGAGCAGGTTGCCGACGTGCTTGGTCATCGCCCACTGCCCGACCGTGTCGGCCTCGGTCCACTGCATGAGGATGCGATGCTTCTTGCCGGCGGCCGCATGCGGCGCCGAAGCGAAGCTGAGCGACGTGAGAAGACATGCGACGAACAGTGCTGCGACCAAAGGAAGGATGCGGCGCATACAGAGGTCTCCTTCTGGGCCTGACGGACGCACATGAACATCAGCCTGGGGCGCCGATGCTCTGGGGATGTCAGGCTAGTAGCAGGCGTGAGCGCGCACAACGGATGAAATTCAGCC